>PLYP01000002.1 GCA_003153395.1 Candidatus Saccharimonadota bacterium | reverse complement strand
TTGAGGTCTAATTCGTGATTCAGGTCATCAATTACCAAACCAGAAGAGTTGATGCAACAGCGGCAACCTTTAATGGTGTTACTGGTGACAATATGACTAACGCTGAGAGAGCTGCTGAGCAAGCTAAGATATACGACCACAACAATCTAAAAAGTCTTGGATTAGTTAAATTCTACTATCAAGCTAAAAATTTAATCCCTAAAGACGGTTCTACAAAGCATAATGCGGGTACTTTAGTATGGAGCAAGGTTAAGGGCGCTGTAAGCTACGACTATGAATCATCAAATGTTGGCAATATTAATCCAGATAATAGCCTTCAAGGTATTATCTATACGGCAAATGTACCTAGCAATAGCATAGACGCATCAGGAACTGCACCAGGAATTTACTATTGGCAAGTTAGACCGGTATTCGCAGACAGTTCTGTGGGCGTATGGTCAAATCCAACATCTATAACAGTAAAATAGCTCAGTAAATAAAATATCAACAAACAAACAGAGAAAGATGTTGTGGTAGGCGTGGTAGGAACGAATTGGAAACAGATAAAGCGAGAACTGATATCCATGTGGCAGATAGTGAAGTAAGCAGGGGAAGAAACTACTGTTGCCAACTAGACGATTGACGTTGAACCATTGACGGGCTTTTCATAGAGGGCTGTTTTGTGGTCGCCTTCTTGTTCAGTAGAAACACGATTAAAACCAAGTGATTCATAGAGATTGCATAGCTTAGGTTCGTCAGCGTTTGTATCTAACCTAACCACAGAGATGTCGTTCTCAAGCGCAAGTTTTTCGGCATGGTTAATTAAAATAGTAGGCAAACCTTTGCCAGCAAATTCTCTCTCTACTGCTATCCAATGTACGTACATTGCCTTTGGTGGGCTGCCTTTATCGACACTACTCCAATCTTGTGCTGTTTGTTCCTGTTGAATAATTGCAGCCGCTGCAGGCCTTCCCTCGACGATAGCTACAAAGAACTCGTCTGGCTTAGCATACTGTCCCAAGAAATCAAGATTCATGTTAGCTGGGTCCCACCAGACACCAGTCTCTAGGCCTGTTTCGTTTAACCAATCAGCAACATTCTTAATTACTATAATAGCTGCATTTGTGTCTTGTTTAATCTCGGCTCGAGAAAGGTGTTCCATTGATATTATTAAACGAGCTTAAACTATATTTTACAAGCACGAGCAATTGGTAGACACGATAGGAACGAATTGGAACCAAATCAAGCGAGAGCTGATAGCCATGTGGCAAATAGTGAAACAAATACGCGAGGAAACTGTTGTTACAGTCTAAGTAAGTGCTATTGAACCAGTTACTCTATCTCGGGTAAATCGTCTAAGATTTTTACTAAGTCAGCTGGCCCAGAATCGTCTTTAAGGAATTCAGCATCAACAGTAACACCTATATCTTCAGCAGACTGACTACTCATTAGCACAGTCCTTACATTTAGGCCTAATTCCTTGATGCGGTTTATAATGATTATGGCATCTCCACCAGTAACCCCACCATCTAGATTGCCATCAGATAGAACTATATTCGCATCAACTTCACCACTGGCTATCTGGTCTAATACGGCTAACGCGCCACCTCTATTAGCAGCTTGGGCAACAACTTGATGACGGTCATCACTAAACAATTCAATACCTCTAACAGTCGATGCAGCAAGAACTGTACTATCTTCAAAATAAGCTATTTTACCGTTATGCATAATGAACACTTTCGGTTACGATTAAGCCTATTTTATCACATTACTAACAAAGAATCAAATGGTAGCGGCGAGTGGACTTGAACCACTGACCNNCTCTAACCAGCTGAGCTACGCCGCCTTAATTACAGAGATCAAATATAGCATGATATATATCTTTAGACTAGATATAGAAAGATCTAATAACTTCTAATACCAAGATATATAGCAGTGCCTATTCCTATAATAACAACAATGTATCTTAATACCTGCGAAGATATTTTTTGTGCGCCTACCGCTCCGTAATAGCCACCTATTAAATTGCCTCCGCCCATCACTAGTCCTTGTCTCCAGTCTATAAGGTGCGAACTATACAAAACTATTAGTGAAGTACTCGCAATGCAGACAGTAATGATATTTTTGAGTGCATTCATTCTGTGTATATGGTTATGAAGTCCTGTAAAACCTAAGAAAGCTAGCATAATAAACCCAAAACCAGCTCCAAAATATCCTCCGTATATGGATAACGGAAAAACAGCCAGAGCAGTAATCATGATGGGCTTAAGGCTGTTTCTCTTATATTTTGGACCATGAATATGTTCGTGTATAACTTTATAAAGCAAAGGCTGAAAGGCAAATAATATAGCTGCAAAAAGTATTAACCCCGGTACATAGTTTTCGAAATTAGTAAAAGACGTACGCCGTAAAGCTACGGCTCCTATAGCCGACCCAATAATTGCTGGAATTAAAAGCAGTAAATATTGTCTGGGGACTCGCTTCAGAAACTTTCTGTAGCCTATTGCAGAACTTATGTTTCCGGGCAATACAATAATGCATGTCGTAGCGTTTGCCGTAAGAGGAGATATACCCAACGCCAGTAAAACAGGAAAAGCTATTAATGTACCACCTCCAGCAATAGCATTCATAACACCTACAACAATGCCCACCAGAAATAATAGGATGTCAGTTCCCATATCTAACTTCTACGTTTGAGCCAGTAAGTCTTCAATTTACTGAGAGTTAAAGTCGAGGCTGTAAAGCCAATAACGGGGACTAAGGCGTTAATCCAAGGTTTAAGATGCACCACAAATCTTAAATAAAACGCAACCGTCAGGTAGGTCAGGATCATTATGGCGCCTCTACGAACCCAGCTTATTTCCCAGGCTTTATCACCTTCAACTTTTTTATTGCGGTTTTCTAGTTTTTCTACTCTTTCTTCAAGAGTTATTTTCTTGGCCATTGATACAATAATAAGATATGGAGGCAATCTTACCAAAACCTGGAATATTTATTGTAGCGGTTAGCGGCGGAGTAGATTCTATGACTTTGCTACATTTGCTTAATTTAGAAGTACATAAAAACGATAAAACTAAACTGATAGTCGCTCATTTGGACCACGGTATAAGGCCCGACTCTAGTCTGGATCGTAAGCACGTCCAGGACGTATCTAGCAAGCTAGATATTCCTTTTGTTTATCATGAGTCCAAGTTAGGGGCGGGAGCTAGTGAAGATGAAGCTAGAAAAGCTCGTTATGGTTTTTTAAATAAGGTTAAGGACTCGTCGAACGCTACAGCTATTGTTACTGCTCATCATCAGGATGACCAGATTGAGACGGCGATTATAAATATAATTCGCGGTAGTGGACGCAAAGGCCTCACTTCCCTAAAAAGTACCGATCAGCTTTTGAGGCCCCTGTTAAATTATTCTAAGAAGGACATCATTAACTACGCTAAAAAGAATAATATTAAGTGGATTGAAGATAGTTCGAATGCCGACACAAAGTACCTCAGAAATTACATTAGGCATCAAATTATTCCAAAGTTTGATAACGAGTCTAGGCAAAAGTTTATTACCCTACTTGGCAAGCAGGCTGGCGTTAATAGCGAGCTTGATGACTTATTAAACTTACTACTGAATCAACAGGACATACCAGGCACCCTAGACAGGGACTGGTTTATATTACTGCCACATAATACGGCTAAGGAAATTCTGGCCTCGTGGCTTAGGAATAACAATATTCGCACTTTTGATAAAAAGACACTTGAAAGACTTGTAGTTTCAGGAAAAACAGCCCGCCCAGGTCTAATATTTCCAATCTCCGGCGCCCGCTCGCTAAAGATAAATAAGAATAATTTGGCACTCGTGTAGCATGAGCGCTAGGCAAAATTTTTTGACCAGGGTATAATAAAGCATCATGGATAATAAACTACCTTCAGGAAGAAAGCCTTCGCCAAAAAACCGCCGAGCTAAAAATGCCGGCTTTATTGCCCTCATTGTTTTATTCGCTCTTATTGCCCTTGCTGCTTACAGTCAGCCAAGCAATCTTAAAGAAATTAGCTCCACGACTGCAGTAAGTGAAAATAACTCCGGGCAATACTCTAAGATTCTGGTAAGTGGTAACGAACTACAGATTACCCCTAAAGGATCAAATACGCCGACTCTAAAAGCTTATGTAGACCCTAATTCTAGCCTTAAGGACCAGGGTTTTAATACTAATAAATCGACAGTTTCATATAAGTCTACGAGCTCAGGTAGCTCTGCAGCGATCAGCTTAGCTAGCTCTATAATCCCTGTTGTACTAATAGGTGGACTGCTATATTTCATGCTTAAAAGTGCTCAGGGTCAGGGTAACCAAGCTCTAAGTTTCGGTAAAAGTAAGGCTCGATTATATGGCAACGAAAAAGATAAAGTCACATTCAGCGAAATTGCAGGATCAGATGAAGCTAAACAGGATCTTGAAGAGGTCGTAGAGTTTCTAAAATTCCCTAAAAAGTTTGCCGGAATGGGAGCCCGGATACCTAAAGGTGTGTTGCTAATTGGTCCTCCAGGAACTGGTAAGACTTTACTAGCACGTGCAGTAGCTGGTGAAGCTAATGTGCCATTCTTCAGTATTTCCGGATCTGAATTCGTTGAAATGTTTGTAGGTGTCGGAGCTTCAAGAGTTCGTGACCTTTTCGCCAAAGCTAAAAAGAACTCCCCGTGTATCATATTTGTAGACGAAATTGACGCCGTCGGTAGGCGTCGTGGTTCTGGTATGGGCGGTGGACATGACGAAAGAGAGCAGACACTTAATCAGATTCTTGTAGAGATGGACGGTTTTGAACAAGGCCAAAATGTCATTGTTCTGGCGGCAACTAACCGAGCTGACGTTCTTGACCCCGCACTACTTCGACCAGGTCGTTTTGATAGGAGAGTTAATATTGGCTTGCCGGATAGGAAAGACCGAGAAGCAATTCTTAAAGTTCACTTTGCCAAAAAGCCGCTTGCTAAAGACGTCGATCTCGATTCACTGGCCGCTAAAGCTGCTGGCTCATCAGGCGCCGATCTAGCAAACATTACTAATGAATCAGCTATTATTGCTGCCAGAAATAGCCATAATCAAATAACCCAGCATGATGTTACTGAAGCATTTGAGCGCGTAGCAATTGGACCAGAACGTAAAAGTAAAATTTTTACCGAGGCAGATAAGAGTACCACTGCTTATCATGAAGCCGGCCACGCTCTTGTAGGACATGTATTACCAGATAGTGATCCGGTGCACAAAGTAACCATTATTCCCCGTGGTGGCACAGGAGGAGTTACATGGTTTATTCCACCAGAAGATCGGGTATTTGTGTCCCTAATTCAATTTAAAGATATGCTGGCCCGAGGACTAGGTGGACGTATTGCCGAGGAAGTTGTTTTAGGACGCGACAGAGTTACTACTGGTGCTGGCAATGACTTACAAAAAGCAGCAGAACTTGCCCGAGACATGGTCATTAACCAGGGAATGGGAACGAAACTCCGGGATCAGGTATTTCATGTCGATGACGGCATGATGATAGACAGATTAGTTCACGAACGAGAATATTCGGAAGACACAGCAAAAATCATCGACGAAGAAGTTGAAAGCTTAATTACAGAAGCCGCCAATAGGGCCAGGGCAGTCATAAAAGCTAACATGGATAAGTTAGAAAATCTAAAGGCACGATTACTTGAAAAAGAGACCGTAGACGCTGATGAAGTACTAGAAGCACTTAAAGGTGCTAAACTTCCAGCCGCTGCTGCTTTATACTAGTGAAGAATGAACCCACGAGCTCTAGCTAAGAAAAAAAGCCGGATAAACATTGGTAATATAGCAGTTCTCCTTATAGCGACTAGCTTAACAGGTCAGGTATTAGGCTTTTTAAGAACTAAACTGGTTAATGCAAACTTTCCGACAACCGGTCCACATAGTACCGATGCCTACTTTGCCGCTTTTAATGTTCCCGATTTATTTTTCTTTACTATAGCGGCTGGTGCACTTGGTGTTGCCTTTATGCCGTTTCTTTCTGACAAGCTGTATAAAGGAGACCGTAAAGGAATGTGGGAGCTATCCAACTCTTTAATGAACTTCCTAGCTATCCTAATGTTTTTCGTTGGCCTAATTATGTTCTTTTTCGCCGGCCCCCTAATTAAGCACGTCGTTGCTCCTGGTCTAGGTCCAGCCCAGGTTCGTACGGCAGCGAACATAATGCGCCTTATTGCCTTTAACCCTCTTCTATTCACTATTTCTGGAGTCTTAACTTCCACTCAACAGACATTGGGTAGGTTTTTCTTTTATGCAATTGCTCCATTGTTTTATAACGTATCAATAATTCTAAGTATTTACATCTTTAAACATAATATTGGCTTGGTAGGCCTAGGGCTGGGCGCTCTAATAGGTGCAATAGTTCAACTACTAGTTGTTAGTTTGGGTCTTTGGAAGCTTGGCTTCCACTGGAAACCATTAATCAACTGGAAAAGCCGGGATTTTCATGGTGTTCTTAGAAATCTTCCACCTAGATCGCTTGACCAGGGAATGGACCAAGTAGAGAACATAGTAGAAACCCATATTGCTAGTGGCCTGGGCAGCGGGAATATTACTTTTTATAACAACGCTTTTATTTTAAGCACTGCCCCAATACTGCTTATTGGTACCGCAATATCTACAGCGGCTTTCCCTAGACTTAATGCTCGACTAAGTCAGGGTAGACCAGATTTATTTAGAAAAGACTTTCTAATGGTAATCCGCGCTATGATCTGGATAAGCGCCCCGCTAGTGGTCATTTGTTATTTCTGTCGAGGCTACCTGGCTCGACTGATTTACGTACGAGGCAGCCCGCAGATTGCGGCAATTTTTGGTTTTCTTTGTCTGGCTATATTCTTTAGAATTATGTATTCCATAATTTCTCGCTGGTTCTATGCTCAAAAGGATACCAAGACACCTCTATTCGTGTCCCTTTTTACAATTGGCTTAAATGTTGTACTGGCTGTAACGCTGTCCAACCCTAAAAAGTACGGGGTTGAAGGACTAGCTATCGCTCAGTCCATAGTTGCATCTGTAGAGGTGTTTATTTTGGTAGTAATAATGTTATTTAGAGACCACAAATTATTTAATATTACTTTCTGGGGAGGAGTGGGACGGATTATTTCCGTTACCGGCTTTAGCGTGGTCGCAACCTTTATTATGATCTCCATCTATCCCTTAGGCTTTAACGACCGTGGTATATTCACGCTGGGTAGCAAGCTGTTCCTAATTACGTTTGTTACATTTGCCGTTCATGTCGCTGTCTCATCACTCTTTGATTTAGAGGAAGTCAGACCGATACTAGATAAGGTTAGAAAAGTTATTCTTTCACCTGTAAAGTTAGACATTTAAAATCACCCCTGTTTTCTTTGGTATAATACGTTCTACCCTATGAAGTTAGACCATATACGTAATTTTTGTATCATTGCTCACATTGATCATGGAAAATCCACTTTAGCGGACCGTTTACTCGAAAAAACGGGTACTGTTGAAATGCGGGATATGAAATCCCAGCACTTAGACAAAATGGATTTAGAGCGAGAAAAAGGTATCACTATTAAACTCGCACCAGTGCGAATGTTATACAAGGACCACGAGTTAAACCTTATCGACACTCCTGGACATGTGGACTTTAGCTACGAGGTTTCCAGAAGTTTAGAGGCCTGCGAAGGAGCGCTTCTGGTAGTTGATGCCACGCAAGGCATACAAGCTCAAACAATAGCCAACGTATATTTGGCGCTGGCTGCTGATTTAGTGCTGATCCCAGTTATAAATAAGATAGATTTACCGGCGGCTGACGTGGGGGGAGTAAGTGCGGAAGTAATGAGCTTACTGGGATGCAAGAAAGAGGACATCCTATATATTTCTGCCAAAACCGGAGAAGGCGTAGATGAAGTGCTATCAAGCGTTATAGATCGTTTACCGCCTCCCATAGTTTCGGAAACAAAAGAAACCCGCGCCCTTATTTTCGACAGTTATTACGACGACTACCGAGGCGTTATTCTATATGTTAGAATCTTCGACGGCGAAATAAAGAAAGAAGCCAAACTTAAAATTATGGCGACTAACGCTAATGGAATTGCCCTCGAAGTAGGGGCTTTAAAACCAGATATGATGTCCAATAATAGCCTAGGAACAGGAGAGATTGGCTACATTGTGACTAACCTAAAGTCTACCCGCGAAGCTAAAGTTGGAGACACAATTACACTTCAAAATTCTCCGGCAAATGAGCCGCTACCAGGGTATAAGGATGTGCAGCCATTTGTTTATGCAGGATTCTTTCCTGAAAGTAACGAGCAGTATCAGGAGCTTAAAGACGCAATTGAGAAGCTGTCCCTCAGCGATTCTGCGTTGCAGTTTGTTCCCGAGAATTCGCAGGTATTAGGCTTTGGTGTACGTATTGGCTTTTTAGGACTTCTTCATATGGATATTGTGAAAGAAAGGCTAGAGAGAGAATATAACCTGAACCTTGTTATTACAAACCCTTCAACTGACTACAAAGTCCATCTTTTAAACGGTGAAGTAGTAGATATTAAGAGCGCCTCAGAATTACCAGATCCTGCTAAAATATCCGAAATTAAAGAACCTTGGATTAAAGGAGAAATAGTGGTTCCTCAGTTTTATGTAGGCCCGACAATTCAATTAATTAGTACCAAACGTGGTTTGCAGAAAAACATTAGCTACTTTGAGGAAAGAGCGGTTATAAGCTTTGAGGCACCACTTGCTAATCTTTTAACGGATTTCTATGATCAACTCAAGAGCCTGACAAGTGGCTATGGATCATTCAACTATGAATTATCTGACTACCGAACTGAAGATCTAGTTAGGTTGGATTTTTACGTAGCAGGAGAAATAGTCGGCGCTCTTAGCCTTATGGTACATCGGAGCGAAGCCCAGAGATTAGGTAGGGAAGTTGTCGAAAAGCTTAAAGAAATCATTCCGAAACAAAATTTCCAAGTTGCTCTGCAAGCCGCAATCGGCGGAAAATTCATTGCTCGTGAAGACGTCAGCGCTTATAGGAAAGATGTAACGAGCGGTCTATATGGTGGAGATGTTTCCAGGAAAAAGAAAGTGTTAGCTAAACAAGCAAAGGGAAAGAAAAGGTTAAAGAGGTTTGGAAAAGTAGACATACCTGCCGAAGCATTTACCATTATGTTAAAACGTGACTAGTGTTAAATAATACTCAGATCAAACTCTTTGATATATACTTTAGACACAATGCACCCCTCACTTGCTAGCTTACTGAAAAATTATTCTCCCGCGCCTTCTACAGCTCGACTCATTAAATCCACCCCCATATTGCTACTTGTTGGGCCCACAGGGGCTGGCAAGGATGCTCTTAAAGATAGGTTATTAAAGACCGGTGAATATCATCACATCGTTTCGCATACTACTCGACCTCCCCGAATTAATCATGGGGTCATAGAAGAAAATGGTAAGGATTATCATTTTATAAATAAGGAAATAGCCGAGGATATGCTTAATAAAAAGCTATTTATTGAAGCTAAAATATATAGCGGCAATTTATACGGAACTAGCGTAGCTGAAATAGAACTCGCAAACAAAGAAGGCAAGATTGCCATGACCGACATTGAAGTTCAGGGAGTCGCCGAGTATAAGGAACTAGACCCTGGAGTAATGGCAGTATTTTTACTACCTCCTGACTTTGAAACTTGGCAAGCTCGCTTGGGTAGACGTTATGGCGACGTAGTTGATGCCGATGATCATCATCTTAGATTAGATACTGCTCTTTATGAGCTCAAACAACTACTAAGTACCGAGTATTACGTCGCTGTTATTAACGACGATTTAAAAAATACTTTTGAGCAGATTCACACCATAGTAAGTTCAAAAAACCACACTACACCAGAAGAGCCCAAAGCCAGGATAGTTGCCGAAAAGCTAGCTAAAGACATACAAGTATATTTAAATAAAGCGTAAGAAAAAATACTTTAGCACTCTTGACTCCTGAGTGCTAAAATTGTAAGCTTTTACTAGAATGACAGACCGTCAACACAATATTTTAAATGCCATAGTTGAGCAGTATGCTGAAGTTGCTTCTCCAGTGGGCAGTACTCTGCTAGCTAAGCTGTTTAATGTTAGCTCAGCAACAATTCGTGCCGAAATGGCAGATCTTGAGCGAATGGGCTTTATAAGCCAACCACACACTAGTGCAGGAAGGGTTCCAACCGATAAAGGTTACCGCTTCTACGTTAATGGTATAAACGACTCCTCAGCTATAAAGCCACAAGAGAGAAGAGGCGAGCGGGCGCTAGCTTCTCGTGTACATAACGCCGGAGCACCGGAGCGAATGATTCGCAATGCCGTAGATACGTTAGTAGAACTAACTCATAATCTGGGTCTAGCCACAATTGGTAACCAGCTGTATATTAGTGGTTTGTCTAATCTGTTTGGACAACCTGAATTCATGAATGCGTTGCAGGCTCAGCAAGTCGCTAGGCTTCTGGACAACCTCGAGCCATGGCTTCGAGAAGCTGCACCAAATGAACCATTAAGTGTATATATTGGGCAGGAAAATCCTGTTGGCAGAAGTGCCGGCTGCACATTAATCATTAGTCGCTTTAGTAGCCCGTTCAGTGATCGAAGTTACATTGGAACACTCGGTCCAACGCGGCAGAGTTACAGGGAAGTTATGACTCTTGTTTCCCGTGCTGGACAAGAACTTGAAGAGGGACTTTTTGTTTAGGAAATAGTTATGAACGAAGATAAAGCGAAAAAATCAGATAAGACTAAAGCTAAGCATCATGCTCGAAGCGATGATGAACATAAAATACAGATAAATGAACTTACCCAAGCCCTGCTCCGAGAACGGGCTGACGCAATAAATTTAAGACGACGACATGATGAAGAAATTTCTGGACTCCGAACTAGAATAAAAGCCAACACAATTAGTGATTTACTACCAGTAATAGATAATCTGGAGCGATCTCTATTACACGTACCAAAAGAATTAGAAGGAAGCCCTTACGTAAAAGGTGTAAGCGGTGTTGTTAAGCAATTCGAAAAAACCTTGTCAGATATGGGGGTTGAAAAGATAAAGACCGTTGGCGAGCCTTTTGATCCTAGACTACACGAAGCAGTCAGCATGGAAGAAGGTGATGGCGGTGCACAAGAAGTAGTAAGCGAGGAACTTCAGTCAGGCTACATTGTTAATGGTGATGTTATCCGACATGCTATGGTTAAAGTAAAGTTGCAATAATTACTACACTTAGCACTCTTGACACCAGAGTGCTAGCTGTTTTAAACTTAAAGCAGTCTAAACTTTAACTGTTTGTTAACGGAAAGGTAAAAAATCTATATGAGTAAAATTATTGGAATTGATCTAGGAACTACTAACTCCGCCATGGCTGTAATGCAGTCTGGCAAGCCGGAGATTATTACTAATAGTGAGGGTAATCGTACTACTCCGAGCGTAGTCGCTGTAAATAAGAATGGTGAGCGTTTAATCGGACAAGTTGCCCGTCGTCAGCAAGTAACTAATCCTAAAAATACTGTTTATGAAGTTAAAAGGTTAATAGGACGAAACTTCAACGATAAAGAGGTACAGCGCGATCTTAGCCTTATGGGCTACGAGATTATAAAGAGCGGTAACGGCGTCAAAGTTAAGATGGCAGATAAAGAATATAGTCCAGAAGAGGTTAGTGCTATGGTGCTTGGAAAACTTAAGGCTGATGCCGAAAGTTTCCTAGGAGACAAGGTTACAGAAGCGGTTATTACAGTACCTGCCTACTTTGATGACTCGCAGCGTCAGGCTACAAAAGATGCCGGTAAGATTGCCGGGTTAGAAGTTAAGCGAATTATTAACGAACCTACAGCTGCAGCACTCGCATATGGACTGGACAAAGGTGAAAAGAAGGACGAGAAAATAGCTGTCTACGACCTTGGCGGTGGAACGTTCGATGTTTCTATCTTAGAACTTGGTGATGGCGTATTCGAAGTTAAATCTACAAACGGAGATACTCATCTTGGTGGAGCGGACTTTGACCGAGTACTTATTAACTACTTCGCTGACGAATTCAAAAAAGAACACGGCATAGATATATCTAAAGACAGTGCGGCAATGCAAAGACTAAGAGACGAAGCTGAAAAAGCTAAGATTGAACTAAGTACGGCTCAGGCAGTAACTGTAAACTTACCATTCCTTACAGCGGACGCCGATGGTCCTAAGCATTTCGAACATAAGTTAACCAGAGCCAAGTTAGAAAGCTTAGTCGCGGACCTAATAGATAAAACTGCAATTCCCTGCGAAAAAGCGCTAAAAGATTCTTCTCTTAAAGCAAGCGACATTGATGCTGTCGTTCTAGTTGGCGGAATGACAAGAATGCCTTCAGTGCAGGAGAAAGTTAAGAAAATCTTTGGCAAAGAACCAATGAAAGGCGTAAACCCTGATGAAGTAGTTGCAGTTGGTGCCGCAATTCAAGCTGGTGTACTTCAAGGAGATGTTAAAGATGTATTGCTTCTGGACGTTACTCCACTAAGCCTAGGCATCGAGACTATGGGCGGCGTAATGACCAAGCTCATTGAGCGCAACACTACTATACCTACAAGTAAGAGCGAAGTATTCTCTACGGCTGCGGATAATCAGCCACAAGTTGAAATACACGTCGGACAGGGTGAAAGAGAAATGATTGAAGGCAACAAATCCTTGGGTCGCTTTATTCTTGACGGCATCCCTCCAGCTCCGCGCGGAGTTCCCCAAATTGAGGTTATATTCAACATAGATGCCAACGGTATCTTAAATGTTACTGCGAAGGATAAAGGTACAGGCAAGGAACAAAGCATTACAATAAGCGGATCTGGCAATCTGGATAAAACTGAAGTCGAGCGTATGGCTAAAGAAGCCGAAACTCATGCCGAAGAAGACAAAGAAAAGAAGGAATTAGTTGAATCACGTAACCTTCTAGATAGTGCCGTATACCAAGCCGAGAAATTAAAGAGAGATTATGCTAATAAGATTAGTGAAGACGATGAAAAGACTCTTGATGAAGCTATAGATTCAGCTAAGAAAGTTATTGCAGATGAAAAAGCCGCTAAAGATGATCTAGAGAAAGCTGCCAAAGAGCTTAACGACAAGCTAATGCCGATTGGATCTAAAATGTATGAAAAATCTGGCGATGAAGAAGCAGCAAAAGACGAAGAAAGTGAAGATAAGAAAAAACCTGAAGAGGGTTCTAAAGGCGACACAGTTGAAGGTGAAGTAGTCGACGACAAGAAAGAATAAAGTGAATAGCCCTATAACTTCTACAGAGTTTGTAGAGTTAATACTAAGTTGTGGTAGCTGGCAGGAAGCCCAGAAAATAGCTGACTCCTTGCTACAGAAAAAGTTAGTAGTCTGCGTAGAATTCATAGAAGTAAAGAGTAAGTACAGGTGGAAAAGCGCTATGGAAGGCGCAAGCGAAGTAAAACTGATAATGCAGACAGTTAGTAATCTTTTCGATGAAGTAGAAAGTGAAGTAGCTAAATTACATAGTTATGAAACTTTTGTACTACATCAAATACCCATTACACGTACTTCATCAGACGCAGCAAAGTGGCTAAAGAGTGAAGTTAAACAATAAGTTGATAGAATGTATAAGATATGACGATCCTAGAGACTATGGTTGAAGAAAGTGATCCACGAACTTTAGCAATCGCTAAGGATAGTGAACTTCTTTATTTTATGGGAATAATCCATACAGAGGATATGAGCACAAGTGACGTCTTCGAGTTAGGGCGTGATTTAGAGGGTTATGTTCAAAGTGAGTATAAAGTGGGCATTGAGACAGCAATTAATGCTTTACGTATTACCGACTTAATCATCGCAGAGAGGGAGAAAAGACGACGTGTCGAAGCGTGATTACTATGAAGTTTTAGGTGTAGATAAAGGCGCATCGGCAGATGAGATAAAAAAATCTTTTAGACGGGCCGCTATTGAACATCATCCGGATCGAGGTGGTAACGAAGAGAAATTCAAAGAAATTAACGAGGCCTATGAAGTCTTAAAAGATAGCGAAAAAAGAAAGCGTTATGATCAATTTGGACATGCCGGTGTTGGCGGTAACGCTGGCAGTCCTTTTGGAGGTGGTGGACCCTCAGGCCAAAATATGAACTTCGATTTTGGTGATCTTGGCCTTGGAGATATTTTTAATAGTTTCTTCGGAGGCGGCAATGCCAGTGGTGGTCCGCAAAGACGAACTAGAGGCCGAGACGTTGAAGCAGGTGTAGAAATTAGTTTTGAGCAAGCGGTTTTCGGAACTGAGGTAGATTTGGGTCTACACCTTGAAGATACTTGTGCGCATTGCAAGGGAACTACTGTTGAACCCGGGTATGAATTAAAAACTTGCGATGAGTGTGATGGATCAGGCCAGGTTATCTCAGTTACCAGAACTATCTTCGGAAATATTCAGCAAGCTAGTATCTGTCCAAAGTGTAGGGGCACGGGCAAGATTCCTGAAAAGGTTTGCACTGTTTGCCGTGGCAAAGGAACTCAACCTAAGAAAAATACCGTTAATCTTAAAGTCCCTGCTGGAATTGACGATGGAGCTACAATACGTCTTCGTGAACATGGAGAAGCTGTAGCTAATGGTCCTAAAGGAGATCTCTTTATAAATATACGGGTTAAGGCTCATAAGCAATTTACAAGAGAAGGCGACATAATTTTAAGTGAAGAACATGTAAATATGATTCAAGCCGCTCTCGGTACAGAAATAGAAGTAAATACAGTAGACGGTCCTGTAAGAATGAAGGTACCTGCTGGGACACAATCAGGCAGTGACTTTAAGTTATCCAATCACGGTGTTCCACATCTAAAAGGAAATAGCCGCGGACCACACATAGTAACAATAATTGTTGATACACCGACTAAACTAAGTAAACGACAACGCGAATTATTAGAAGAGATACAAGCCAATAATTAGACTATGCGGTGACTGCCGTTAGCTGCATGTTGTTTTTGTTTGGCTGCATACATAGCAGCTTCAGCAGAATTCTTAAGTTCTACAATTGAGAGTCCTTCGTCCCATATAACACCTCCGACAGCTATGTCGAAGCCGGCCTTTTCAACTAAGTCTGGATTTTCTACAAGAAAACTATCTGTATTAGATTTAACTCGTCCCATAACTGCTCCAAGTACTTCATCAGGAGATCGTAAATCTTCGTCATGAGCCGGATCGCGCGGTTCTCTATTTAGGATAACTAGAAATTCGTCACCACCAATCCTGGCAGCAATATCATCTGGACGTAAACTGCTTGTAATAACATTAGCAGTTCCTATGATCGCGTCATCACCGCGCTGATGGGTCATAATATCATTGATAGCTTTTTGATTAGTACCGTCAACATATAAGACTGCAACGGGCTGGGGGCTTTTTGCTAATTCTCTGTTAAGTCCTCTTAAGTTTAATAGACCAGTAAGTTCGTCATAATTAGCTTCTCTATCTACTCGCTCAGCTTCCTCATTTGCCTTCTTTTGCCCAACCTCGGCAGCTACTGCCCTGTAAAGAAGATCATTCTTAAGAGGAAATCCGCCATTGAGGATATCTGGCGTAGGAGGGGTGTACTTAATAATCTCGGTACCCATAGAAGTTATTATACCATAAGCAAGATAAAAAATCAACGCTATTTTTACATATACATTTATGGTTTCTGTATTCAGTAACTTCTCAGGCTAATTAAGTTAAAATGTAGGTAATACTTCCTTAATTTAAGTATAAAAATATATGAAGAAATTCTTTCTAGGCACAGCTATATTAGGTATATACGCAATATATAGCCTTGGTATTCGTCATCAAACGCTTGTAATCGGCAAGCCGGCTGCTCTAAGCAGTTCTAGCCAGTCTAGTGGGTCAACGGCATCTATGCCAAGTTCTTCATCAAACTCATCAAGTCCTCCAAGTTCTAGTTCTTCTAGCTCGCGTCAGTATAAGGACGGAACTTATACCGGGAGTGAAGCCGATGCCTACTACGGAACAGTACAAGTTGCTGTAACTGTGCAAAGTGGAAAGATAACAAGTGTAAAGTTTCTAAAGTACCCTAACACTCACTCCACTTCAGTCATGATTAATCAACAAGCTATGCCTTACTTGCAACAAGAGACAATTCAGGCTCAGAATCCCAATAATGTTCAGATAATTTCAGGAGCAACATTTACTTCTCAAGCCTTTATTCAGTCTTTACAGGCAGCTTTATCTCAAGCATAAAATGAAAAAAACACAGATAATTATGGGTATGCCGATAACCATCGAAGTTACTGACAAAGAAGTTACGGTTAAAAATCTAGAATCCATTTTCGATTACTTTAAGTCAATTGATCAAAGATTCAGCACCTATAAAGAAACTAGTGAGATAACCAAGGTCAATAATGGCCTGCCCGAAAGTAAGTGGAGCAGCGACATGAAGCTGGTTATGAAACTATGCGAAGAGACAAAGACGTTAACTAACGGATTTTTCAATATACACCACAATGGAAAATTGGACCCATCCGGTTTAGTTAAGGGATGGTCAATATTTAATGCTTCCAATAAGCTAAGTAAAATGAACTTTAAGAACTACTACATTGAAGCGGGCGGAGATATCCAGGTTAACGGAAAGTTTTCGCTTAAAACCCCTTGGACAGTAGGTATTAGAAACCCTTTTAATATTAAAGAAATAATTAAAATCGTTACATTAAGTAGCGAGGGAATCGCAACAAGCGGAACTTATATCCGTGGTCAACATATTTATAACCCAAAGCTTAAAAATAAAATTGTAGATTCGATTCAAAGTCTAACCGTTATAGCTAAGAATGTTTATGAAGCAGATAGATATGCAACGGCCGCTTTTGCTATGGGCAAAACAGGTATTGAATTCCTGGATTCAACTCCTGGGCTGGAAGGCTACATGGTAGATTCAAATATGGTTGCTACACTTACTACTGGGTTCAATAAATATGTACTTCGTAATGCTTAAAACAGTCGACAAATATATAGATAAAATAACCATGTATAGATTGCTGCTGTACTATCTTGGGGCTTTACTGGTTATAGCTACTGGCCTTAGCGCTATCGGAGTTATGCATTATGGCGCTATAAAGATAATTATCTCCACAGGCATATTAATTACTGCTTGTTGGCTTATAAATAAAGTATTTTCATATATTTTTGACGCGCCAACTAACTACGAATCCTCCATATTAACGGCTTTAATTCTAGCCCTAATTATTACGCCGAACCCTACCGGATTTGGATTAACTTTCCTCCTAGCGGCTAGTGGTCTAGCAATGGCATCGAAGTATATCCTTACGATCCGAGATAAACACATATTTAATCCGGCAGCTATAGCAGTAGCCTTAATGGCAATTGGACCTAAACAAAGCGCTACGTGGTGGGTTGGAACTCTTGCTATGCTGCCATATGTCTTAATTGGCGGAATAATACTTACACGCAAAATTCGTCGTTCCAGAATGGTAATAGCTTTTTTTATTACCTCTACGATCGCCACAATATTTTTTACTTATCTCGTTAAGGGTAACGTCCTGACGGCAATACATAGTTTAATTGCCAGCTCCCCGTTATTCTTTTTAGGTTTTGTAATGCTTTCTGAGCCTTTAACTTCTCCGGCAACAGAAAAAAAACAAACCATTTACGGTGCTATTGTAGGTGCTTTACTTCCGCCTCAAGTACATATTTTTAATTTCTACTCCAGCCCGGAGATAGCTCTGCTTATTGGTAATGTCTTTTCCTACATAGTAAGTCCGAAAGCCAAGCTCTTTCCATCACTCATAGAAAAAGTACAGGTAGCAGCCAGTACCTACGACTTCGTTTTTAAACCCGGAAGAAAGTTTGCTTTCCGTCCCGGGCAATACATAGAATGGACTCTGCCGCATACTAATACTGATTCTAGAGGCAATAGACGTATCTTTACAATTGCCTCTTCTCCAACTGAAAACAATATAAGGATTGGAGTTAAGTTTTATAAGAACGGTAGCACATTTAAGGAAGCACTACTGGGAATAGATAGTAGCACTCTAATTTCCGCCTCTCAGATTGCGGGAGATTTTACGCTACCAAAAAACCGTAATCAAAAACTAGCTTTTATAGCTGGAGGAATCGGCGTAACGCCGTTTAGAAGCATGGTCAAGTACCTAATAGATAAGAATGAAGCCCGGAATGTAAGAATGCTCTACTCGTCCAGAACTACTGCTGATCTTGCCTATAAGGATCTATTTGAAGAAGCTAGAGTTAAATTAGGAATGGACACCTCTTATATATTGAATGATATACGCCAGGCGGAGTATTTAGCAAATGTAACTAGTGGCAAGATAGATAAGATTCTACTGACTCAAGCCATTCCAGATTATATGGACAGAGTTTTCTATATTTCTGGCACCCACCCTATGGTGGAGGCTATACAAGAAATTCTTCATGAACTTGGCGTTCATCATAGCAAAATCAAAATAGATTTCTTTCCTGGTTATGCCTAATAACATTAAGTAATCTTGCCAAATTAATGCTTATGTATTAATAATATGAACAGTGAAACACAGTACTCAAAATCAAAACGGATTTATACCAATGCTTATCCTGATACTTCTAGTCGTTGCGGCGGTAATATATTTGGTATTTACTAGGGTGCTTCACTCCCGACACTTGTATTGAAAAAGTTAAGCAAAAATTGTATAATCTCTACCCCATAGCATTAGACTGACTTTTTCTATGGCACAAGTTCATAAAATAAGCTTAAATGCATCTAATTATAGGAATAAGCGTATATGTCATATCAATTGCAGGCATTGAAGAACCATTACCGTACTGCTCTATATACTTATTTCCGTATAAATAATTTAGCGGAAGTCTATGAGCAGTTTCAGCTAGATCCAAATAAAACTCCTGTATTTACATATAGTAACTCGGTCAGCGAAAGAGCCGCTAGTAGACGCCTGCTTCACCTAAAACGTGATCTTGCCAAATACGGTCAAGACGATAAAGATATAACCGTCTTTCTTGAGCGACGCATTCTTGAAACTCGCATCCTGAAGCGTTATTGCGCATTAAATAACAAGCCAGATAAAGTATCTCAATCGGACTTAGATGGTTATTTATCTCTTCAGACAAAGCTCTACGGAGAAGTAAGTTCAGATCTGTATGAGGGCATATTATCAAGTCTGGAAGATATAGCTAAGAAAACGAGTAGTAATAAAAAACAATTACCAAAACCAGACAAAGATACATTTAGACACTACAAAGAATTGTTTAATAATGCCTTTCCAGAACTCAATGACATTTTTGCGAGCATACCTTCTAAAGTAAACTACCCAACTAATCTTATATTAGGATTACTTAGCCAGGCACTTATCTCAATAGATGCCGATAAAGCTGGTTGGGCACCTCAGCTTATTTCCCATGGCTCACACGTAGTTGTAGCCAAACACAGCCGTAAAGTACTAATTAGTGATCAGATAAAACCACACACCGCACTTCGTCTTAAGCAGATAATTGCTCATGAAATTGCGTGCCATGTGCAGAGAACTCTAGGCAGCTCACCAGCCACTAATAGTTATTTTGCTAATGACGAAGAAGGCCTAGCAATAGTACTTGAGCAACTAGTAAATAATAGATTTACGCATAAGCGAACTATGCGTTATTTGGCTCTTTGTTTAGCACTTGGTCAGGGCGGCCAACCAAGAAACTTTATAGATACATATGATGTTATGCTGCGGGCAATGTTAGATCTAGGAAATAGTGAAGATAAGGCTAAGCTTAAAGCTTTCTATGAAACATCAAGAGTATTTCGGGGTGGCTTTCCGGAAATTGCCGGCGGTGTATATATAAAAGACAAAATATATTTAGAAAGCAATCTCCGAGTATGGGAGCAGCTTAAAGAGAACCATTTGGATAAAGATAGGTTTGAGAGGCTATTTAGAAGCCCCGAATTAATTAAGCAAGGCGTCCCAGCATGAATAGTAAAAGAGTTACGTTAATTGGTTCGGTTGATGCCGGAGAAAAAAATGACATTAGTAGTCTTAGACAGGAATTGTCTGCCAGCAGCGACATTGAATATAAATTAGTCTACTGGGAAGATCTTGTTTTTGATATTTCCCTAGATGGCCAAAGAATCATAGATAGTAGAACTGGTCAGGATCTTGCCGATACAGACCACTTGATTGCCATGAATTGGTATAAAAGTGGAAAGCAGAAAATGTACCGCGAAGTAGCATACAGCTTAGCTTTATATCTACAGTCAAAAAAAATAACATTTTGGAACGAGGAGATGGCGGCCCAGCGTTCTACAAGCAAGCTTTCCTCAACCATGCTACTAGCTTTAATGGGACATGATGTTCCTCATACTTATTACTCATTAGACAGTAAAAAGTTATTAAAATCTCAGGAACAGAATTTTCCAGTAATAGTTAAGGCCGCTCAAGCTAGCCGTGGACGAGATAATTATCTAGTAAAAGATAATAATAAACTGCAAGAGATACTAAATAAATCAGATGCAGTTAATCCGTATTTGATTCAGGAATTTATTCCTAATGATTCAGATGTAAGAATAATATGTGTCGATAGTAGTCCAGCCTTAGCAATTAAACGGCAGCGAACGAATGACGAAACACATCTGAATAACACTTCTCAAGGAGCTGAAGCTTCATTGGTAGATATTAATAAGATTAGTCCTGATATAATTCAAGCATGTAGCACCATCTGTGCAACTATGAAAAGAAATATCGCCGGAATAGACCTGATAGTTGCCAGCGATTCAAATCGGACAGTGTTTTTAGAAGTTAACTCCATACCACAACTTACAAGTGGAGTTTTTATAGACCAAAAAGCTCAAGCGATTTCAGAGAAACTAAAAGATGCCTTAGAAAGGAATGACACATGAAGATAGCAGTACTTGCCCGTGCACCAGGATATAGCATCAGAAGATTACGTGAAGCTGCACGCAGCCGCGGACACGAATTTGTTACCGTACGCTTCCCTGAATGTTATGTAGAAATAGAACAAGACAAACCGGAAGTTCGTTATAGAGGAAGATCTTTAAACGATATAGATGCTATTATCCCCCGAATACTACCCGGGATGACAACCTATGGATCAGCCATTGTCAGGCAATTTGAAATGATGGGCGTATATACAACTACCAAATCTATAGCTATAACTCGGTCCCGCGACAAACTAAGGTCTACTCAGCTTCTTAGTAAGGCAGGTGTTGGTATACCTAAAACTATTTTCTCCAGGCACACTTTAGCGGTTGATGATCTTATAGATCATCTAGGTGTTCCTATGATCATAAAGCTAGCTAGTGGTACCCAAGGGAATGGAGTGGTACTAGCTGAAACCAGAAAAGCCGCAAAATCTGTGATTCAGGCCTTTTACGTCAATGACACTAGCTTTTTAATGCAAGAATACATTGAAGAGTCTTTAGGCCAGGACATCAGGGCCTTTATTGTTGGTAGTCAGATTGTAGCTAGTGTGCAGCGGCAGAGCTTGGATGATGACTTTAGGGCGAATATTCATCAAGGGGGAACGGCCACAAGTGTACATTTAACTCCCGAAGAAAAAAGAACTGCTCTTAAGGCCGCAAAGGCTATGGGGCTTCATATATGCGGAGTAGATATCTTAAGATCCAAACGCGGTCCATTAGTGCTTGAAGTAAATTCCTCACCGGGTCTTGAAGGAGTTGAAACGGCTACTGGAATAGATGTAGCAGTTAAGATAATTGAATATATCGAACATAATGCTAAACAAAGAAACAGAAAAGATAAAGTCGGAGCGTGAGACTCGTCATACTGCTCATGCTATAGTTAATTAATATGACCCCAATCGGAATCTTAGCCGGTATCGTTCTAATCCCTGTAATCTTGTTAATGGTACTTCGCATTAATGCCGCATTAGTGTTTTTAAGCCTATGCCTTGGGGACGTATTAGTACAGTTTGTGGCACCTGATGCTAATCAGTTTCTAGCACTTTTTGCTGCCCATGTTCCTAAAGGAATTGATACAGGCAACAACACAATAAAAATACTCCTTCTTGTAATTCCCGTAATTCTAACAGCCGTCTTTATGATTAAAACTGTTCATGGATACGGTAAATTAACGCTAAACTTTTTACCTGCCGCAGGAGTTGGATTATTAGGCGCACTGCTAATTACTCCATTGCTGCCATCAGGACTTAGCCATAACATTATTAACTCTTCTACCTGGACTCAATTACTTAGAGCACAAGATTTAATAGTTGGAGCGAGCGCTCTAGTCTGCTTACTAGTTATATGGCTTCAAAGACCTAAAACAGGTCATAAAAAAGAAAAACACGGCAAACACTAATAACCATTGATTTGCTTAAGAAGATTGACTTTTTAGCGTAAAAACGGATAATGTAAGAAGTTAATTCTCCTGACTACACCCAATTACGGGCCCATAGCTCAGCCGGTTAGANNCGTGGGTTCGAGTCCCACTGGGCCCTCCACTATAGTAAATCCAGCCCATTTATAGGGCTTTTAATTTCTCATAAGGATTTAACAGAGTAAGTCACAGATATGTTTACGCTGATTAATCCCCAGTAGAGTATGTTGTAGGCTATAATCGTAACGACATGCTTTTACCTCTGAACTTGCGAATTAGCCCTCTGCGTTCTGCTCCTAAAGTAGTCAAGGTGCTTATTGCAGAGCAGTTCCTAGAAGGCTTTGTGCCGATTCAAGCACTTTATGCAATTATGTTTAGCCAGGTAGGACACCTAGACTTAAAACACATTGGTTGGCTGTTCTCTATTTGGTGGCTTGCCTACTTAGTATCAGAGTTACCAAGTGGAGTGCTAGCAGATTATTGGTCACGTAAAAATGTAGTGATAGTTGGCAACCTACTAAGAGCAACCGGATTCGTAATATGGATTAAGTGGCCGACATTTACTGGTTATGCCATTGGCTTTGCTCTGTGGGGTGCTATGATAGCCTGTTCATCTGGCGCAACTAACTCTTATCTACATAATGAACTTCGGGTAGAGGGCAAGGGGCAATTGTTCGCAAAATACTATGGCTGGATTAACTCGGCTCTCTATAGCGGCATGCTGTTAAGCTTCTTGCTGGCTGCATTATTAACACTGAAGTATACAAATATGCTCATTGGTTTGAGTGCAGTGGCATCACTGGCTGGTGCAATTGTATTACTGTTAGCTGTTGAACGACCATATAGTAAACAGGATACATACCTTAAAACATTACGTAGCGGGCTACGCGAATTTACCCAGTCCAAAAAACTTAGATATCTATGCTATGGTTCATTCACTGTACTAATGGTTATTGGTGTGCTTGAGGAGTTGCTGCCAAGAATATATGCAGATTAGGTCTTAATAACAGCCAGGTCTCGCTCATGGCTGCTGCGGCGTTATTATTAACTGTCTTTTTATTAACAAAGCTGGAGTCATTTGTACGATTTTCACTTACTAAGCAAATGCTCGTCATGTGCGCTGGAATACTTATATTAGTGGCCGGACTAAGCTTGGGTGGTAAGGACGCAGCTATACTTATACTTTTGTTCAACTTAGTTTTTCAGTTATTCCGTCCAGTGTTCCAACACCATATCCTTCAAGAGATAAAAGGTGATGAGCGAGCTACAGTCGGCTCTTTACCAGGTTTGGCCAGTGGGATATTCGGTGCAGTAGCTTTCTCAATTATAGGTTGGATAGCGCAATCTAAGTCTGAACGATTTTCAATAGGAGTCTATGGTTTGTTCTGGCTTGTCGTGCTTATGATTTTGGCTATTATAGGTTTACGATATAGAGTGTTTAAAGAACAGAACCCCAAAGCTACTTAGTTTAATTTCTTAATATGGATAGCGTTATACTAACGCCTAGTTTTTTAGAAATACTGGCGTAGCTTTCATTATTGGCACGAAGCTCCACGAACTTATTTTTGTGCCGGCGGATTTCATTTTAATAATTTCTCCACTTATCGTGAGTCAAAAATAAAACTATGAATAGGCCCAAGTAAATTTGAGCGATAAGTGTTAGCTACCTGGTGGTATTATTAGAGCAATGCAAGATAATATAGCCAGTTTTATTAAGAAACTTCAACTACCTCAGGGTTTTATACCACTTACTAAGCTGACGCATGAAGACATTGAGGCTAGACCACTTAATAGGCAAGACTTGGCCGACGACCTAGAGGCTGTTAATTCTAGTCTAGAGATTATTAGACAGACTCGTGGTGGTTCATGGCCAGAAGAAGAACTAAACAGTGAGTTTAACCTATTAGACTTGGCTTGGCATGAACGAGAGTTCAGAGACCATGATTCGTTTGCTTATGTTGTCTATGATACGAGTGGCCAGTACGTGGGCTGCTTTTATCTTTATCCAATGGGGGAAAGAACAGAGCTTAACAATGACTTGCTGCAATATGAAGTAGACGCTAGCTGGTGGGTAACTGCTTCTGCATACGAAAAGGGATATTACGATAAGTTGTATGTTGGATTAAAAGAATGGCTAGTGAGCTCATTTCCATTTAAGGAAGTATATTATTCTAACAAGGAGATACCATCATGAAAGGTAAGGTCCTAATGGGAACAAGCTCTCTGCTTAATATGCTTGCAACAGGCGAAGATAAATACAGGGTAGCGTAGCATGCTCTACTATGAAGTTAAAATCAGTGCCGAAAACCAAGAGCAAGCCGACAAGATATTAAATTCGCTACTTGGGAAAAGGCTTGTTACAGGAGGGCAATTCATCAAACAACCTGCTCGCTTCTTGTGGAAGGGTAAAGTCCAAGATATGAACTACGTTTTTATTGCCACTTACACTACCGACAAACACAAAGAAGCCGTGATGGAAGATGTGCGAAAAACCTCTGCTGAAGAAGTACCCATGATGACCTTTACCCTGCCAGATGATATTAACCAAGAGTTACGAGATTGGATTGATGAGACTTTGGCATGACTAAAATAGTAGTAACTAATAATCAAGATTTTACTGAAGCTCAAAAACAGTGGCTGGATAGTCTTGGCGAGGTAACTTACTATGATTCGCTACCGCAAACCGCAGAAGAATACCTAGAGCGAGTAAAAGGCGCTGACGTTATTTGTTCCGGTACTGCTGGGTTAAAGGAAGCATATTCAAAACTAAAAGACGTATACGTAACAGTTGCATTTGTTAGCGTAACGTTTGTTGATTTAGATGTGCTACAGAAAAACAATGTCGTTATTTCTAATGCCCCAGGTGCTAATCGTCATGCAGTGTCGGAGTGGGTTATAGGCATGATGATACTCATGACTAGAAACTTGGACAGGTTTCTTAATAGCACTGAGAAGTATCGTAAAGACGGTGGCTTACCACCAATCACACCTGGTCTTGCTAGCAGAAAATTAACAATTCTAGGACATGGCAATATTGGTACACGAGTAGGCGAAGTAGCCAAAGCATTAGAAATGGAAGTTACTTATTTTAAGCATGGCGATAATTTAGAAAATTCAGTGAAGGACGCTGATATGGTGGTGGACTCTTTAAGCACCAACTCCTCTACTAAGGGATTACTGGACGATAAATTCTTCAAATCAATGAAGCACGGAAGCTATTTCATAACTGTAACAGGCCCAGAGATAGTAGATTATGACGCTATGCTTCAAGCTTTAAATGATGGTGGGTTAGCTGGTGCTGCGAGTGACTGTGGCAGTATTTTAGTTGGTGATACTGACGACCCGCTTTACCAGACACTTGTTAATCATCCAAAAGTATATGTAACACCGCATATTTCATATAACTCCGAAAAGGCTAGACAAACTGGCGCTGACATTATGATTGATAACGTAGAGGCTTGGATAAAAGGCAAACCACAAAACGTAAAGTTGTCCTCTCGGCTTTAATAAGGAATGTAAATAATCCTCGCGCTAGCAACTTCACAATCATAAGCATTATAACCTCTAAGCTAAGATCTTTTTTGATGTATAACCTATACTGTAACTATGAAATTAATAGTAGTACGTCATGGCCGAACTGAAAATAATGAGCATGAAATTATAAATGGGCAATTTGACGATTTGTTGTCTGAAAGTGGTCGACAAGAGATTCCTATACTTCTTAAAAAGTTGCAATCTTATCAGTTTGACGCTGTTTACTCTTCACCATTAAAGCGCGCACTAGAAACTGTCTCGCCAATTGCTGAAGACCATAATATTGACGTTAATATTGATGAACGAATTATAGAAGTCAATATGGGTTCATTCACTGGCAAACCTTTTGAATCAACAACTACGGTTATTGGAAAGACTTCTTCCGAGTGGTTAAACACTTATACATATGACCTAAAACCCTACGGTGGAGAATCAGCTGAAGAAGTTAGTCAGAGGATTAGTTCCTTCATTAAAGATGTAAAAGGAAGCAAGTTTAACTCTGTACTTATAGTGACACACGGTGGTATAGTCCGATGGTTCTATTACCTATGCAAGGGCGAAAAAATAGGTAGATCTCCCAACTTAGGTGTTCATACTTTTGAAATTTAATATGCCTAATCTTTATCTATTTGACGTTGATAAGACTTTAATTACTAACTCAAGTGATAAGTCTTACGCTAAGCCTATACATAATTTACATGGTCTCAGCGTAGATGACGATCAAGATTTCTCCGGCATGACAGATAGACTTATACTTGCGAAACTACTCAGAAATGAAGGTTGGGATGAACATCAAATAGATGCCAGTTTACCGGGACTAATTACCGAATTAGAGAAAACTCATGCTGAGTCTTTTGATAAATCATTCGTGAAAATACTACCCGGTGTAGTGCAACTGTTAGAGGCTTTGCAAAAGAGAGAACACGTACTTGGCTTAATTACTGGGAACTTAAAGGCTATTACAAAATTAAAACTAGAAGCGGTGAATATTTATTCCTTTTTCACTGTTGGTGCTTATGGCGATGACCCACATAATACACGTTCTGATTTAGTTACCCTAGCTATAGAAAGAGCTGGTTTTGCAGACCATATTCAAAACGTGTATTCTATTGGCGACACAACGCTAGATATAGAGGCTTCTCTTGGTGCAAGAGTTATACATACAGTCGGTGTATCAAATGGATTTATTAGTACGTCATCGTTGAGTGCAAGCGGAGCTTCTATAATCCTTGAAGATTTTCGTGATACAGATTTTGTGCTTCAGCAGATAGGCGCCAAATAGCCTAACGTAGCTACTGACTAATTTATAAGCAATTTATTCCTGCAATTTTAGATACCTAAACTTATGTTGATATAGTAAGTTAGTAATATGATTGATAAAGCTCGAATACAGGCTGTTCTTCAGACTAACGAGAATATGGTTCTTTCAACAGCCAATAAGACTGGCACACCCTGGGTTACGCCAGTAGCATATACCTTTGATAATCAGAATTCTCTATACTGGGTTTCGTCAAAAGATGCTCGACATTCTTCTAACGTTAGAGACAGAAGTGAAGTGGCAATAGTTATCTATATGACTGAACCAACAAGAGACGCAGTTTATATAGAAGCCGAAGCTAAAGAACTGGTTAATCATAAGGAAATATTGAGTGCTATAAAAATTATAAGTACTCGTGCACAACCGGATAAGTTCCGCGTTAAATCATTGACTGATGTATCAGGACAGGCGTCATGGCGTATATATAAAGCCATACCAAAGCTATGTATGTAAGAGAACAGTCTGCTATTGGAAATCAGGCTGTCACAGTGCGACGTAAAATAGTTTAGCCCCAGTGGCCACTCGAACAATAGACGTAAATAATACCTCTGTTTTTGATATGATTATGGTATGAAAATAATTAAACGCAGCAGTTCAGACATCCCAAGGGAAGAAGCGCATGGTGGCAGCGGAGCTCGCAAGGTATACGCAAGCTCTGAACACTTAGAGAGCACGCATTTTGAGGCTATGACACATGGCTATCTACCGGCAGGTAACAGTTTTGACTGGCATGATCATAAGGACACAGAAGAAATAATGGTGGTTTTAAAAGGCAGCGGAGAGGTTGCTGATGAAGATGGAGAGTATACCTATTCTTCTGGCGATGTATTTGTCTTCCCGGCTAACACACAGCACAAAATTAATAACTCATCCAATGAAGAACACGAAATGCTGTTTGTTAGAGTTAAGGTGTAACTAGAAGTTCCTTAGAAATAATTTATTACGCTAGATATTTGCTATATTTGATGTATGCAAACCGATATTAAACTTGAAGACATAGAATATATTCTGAGCATAGCGGGCGTAAATGGATTTACTGGTAAATATGTTTCTCTCGGTGGCGGAGAAATAAATAATACATACCTACTCAACCTAGAAGACAAAAAGGTAATACTGCGCGTAGCTAAAGATGAAGGACAAACAACACTAATGTCTGAAGCGTGGGCTCTCAAGCTTTTAGACTTAGCTAATATTCCTAAACTAATATTTTTCGATGAGAATATTAAGGTAAAGAATCGTTTATGGATACTTGAGAGCTATATACCAGGAAGAGTTAGCCCCAGGCTTAATACTGTGCAGTTTAATAATCTCGGCAAATTGCTCGCAGAAGTTCATAAAGTTAAATCTATTGAAACCAGGGTTAATTTAAAAGAACAATTTCTGGAATACACTGAAGCGTTTGGAAATGAACAATTTCTACTAAATCATCCGCATAAAAACCTCAGAGATCTTATTAATCAAGCATTCGCAGAGTTCAAGGAACTACAACCTTTTTATGATACCATCGAGCCCTCATATATTCATTTAGATGCAACCCCAAGTAATATACTTGTTAATGGAGACAAAGTTGGGTTAATTGACTGGGAGTTCTCGAAATTTAATGATCCCATGGCAGATTTTTCAACTGTCTACTACGAAGATATTGAATACAATAGAGGCAAGTGGCGAATAAAAATTAAGCAGAATGAAAAAGTTGCACTATTCCAAGGTTATGAATCAGCTGGCGGAAAAATTGATGAAAACCGGATAAGATACTGGATAAAATTTGATAAACTCGGTGCCGCAGTTTTTCTTTATTGGCGCTTGCATGAATCAAAACGCGTTGCAAATTCATCACAGCTTGAACAGTATCAAAAGGACTTAGAAAACATTATTGATTCACTTAATTAACAGATAAATCTTAATAACTAATTTAACTAAACTACAAAATGTTTTGTTATACTTTTTATCATGTCTGAGATGGACCCATCTATACCCCCGATATATTTGGATGCAATGGATATAACTCGACCTGAATGTGTTGAGCCAATTGTCGAACCTGCTTTTCCAATAGATTCAGAACTCAATGTGCAACCTTTAACTTTACGAGACAAACTTAAGAATAGAGTATCTGAAATTGGAATATATAAGATTCTAAGCTCAGCTATTGTCGACTGGAAAGAAAGTGAAAATAAAACAAGAGCAACTTTAAGTGGAGCTGTAGTTGCTGCAACCCAAGTTGTTGGGATCACTAGATTACCTTCAGTGCTGGTCCCACCGGTAACTGTAGAGATTTTGCAGCAGACGGGGAGTCCACTTGAAGCAGGAATTGCAACAGCAGCAATATTTGGAGCTTGGAGCCTGACGGTAGGCCGATCTTTAAAGAGCGGTATTAATAACTACCCGAAAGCAGTTAATGCATCGGCTGAAAATTTTGCTAATTTGACAGAACATTTTTCTAATTCACTACCTGGTCTATCACCTTCTAGAGAACGTAATGCCGACAATAGGCAAGCGCCTATCATTAAAAGATTAGGATCGTTTGCTCTGAGGCATGCCCGCAGAGGTTTTACAGCTTATGCGGTTGGCATTACTCCATATATAGGAGTAGCCGGAATAAAGAAACAGTCAGATTCCGACATTCGCAGGCTGAGTTTAGCTTTAAGTATCGATGCCGCTGGAGTTGTCGGGCTACTGTCTACCGGGGTAGCTGAAGTAATAGTCGGAATAAGTAAGAATAACCCAGCTCTCGCTAGAACCATTCAAGAAGATGTCGGTAATGCCAAGATATGGTATGGAGTAGCAGGAGCCTTAATGCTAGGCGAATGGGCTAAAAATAAACGGAACAGATCAAGATTAGTTGAATCTACAGAAGATATACCAAAAATAGATGCCCCTTTAGGATTGGAACAAACCTAGTAACTGCATTATAGTCCAGTAATATATTTATATAACATAGATAAACTCTCTTTGCTACTATTGACGTTCTTGAAATGCTAACCATGCCCGGTTTATAAAGGTAGTTGGGTAGTAAGAGGTAGTAATTTTTAAGTATTTTTAAATATGCTATGCTCAAAGATAAAGTAATGAGTAAAAGCATAACTATAAAAAAGGCATTGCCGTACATCTATATAATTGCCGGAATAATCGGCTGTATTGTAGCTATTTCACTTACTTATGACAAGATACAGGTGCTTAAGAATCCTGCATATAATCCATCGTGTAATATAAATCCAATTCTTAGCTGTGGTTCGGTTATGAAAACTAGCCAGGCCAATCTTTTAGGAGTTCCTAATACTTTGTTTGGACTGATTGGTTTCGGAATGCTTAGCGCGTTTGGGCTTGCGCTTCTTGCGGGTGCTACTTTTAAAAAATGGCTATGGCAAATAATTAACATAGGAGCGCTTGCCGGCTTTATCTTTTTCGTATACCTATTTTTTGAAGGAGTATTTAGGATTCATGCCATCTGTCCGTTCTGCTTTGTCATATGGATGATTACTCCTCCAGTACTTTGGTACACAACCCTGTACAATATAAAGGAGAATAACTTTGATTTAGCATTTCTAAAACAAAAATATAGAAAATGGATACTTAGCCATCATGGAGATATCTTATTTACATGGTATTTAGCAGTGTTTCTAATACTAATAATAAAGTTCTGGTATTACTGGAAAACATTAATTTAACAAGGCTCTTTAGTGTAAGATTAAGACTCATTAAAACTAGAAACTAGCCTAAAATCTGGTATAATAACAGATGTAAATGTCAGGTCACAGTAAATGGTCAACTATCAAGCGCCAGAAAGGCGCAAAAGATGCCGCTAGGGGTGCAATCTTCACTAAACTCGGCAATGGTATTGCTGTGGCCGCCAGAAATGGTATTGACCCCGAATCTAATTTCGCGCTTCGTCTTGCAATAGATAAAGCCAAAACTGCCAATATGCCGGCAGCTAATATTCAACGCTCGATTGATCGAATCAAGGATAAAAACGCGGCTGAGCTTCAGGAAGTTATGTACGAAGGGTATGGACCAGGCGGAGTGGCAATTCTCGTGGAGTGCGCTACGGATAACATTAATAGAACTTATCCAGATGTTAAATTAGCTTTCACTAAACATGGAGGGAGTATTGCCGACAAGGGATCTGTAGCTTTTCAGTTTGATCGCCGAGGATTAATTAGAGTTAAGGAAACCGGCGATGACCTAATACTGGAAGCCTTAGATGCTGGTGCTGAAGACGTTCAGGAGGAAGAAGGAGGGTCAGTAATTTATACCAATCCCAAAGACCTAGCCAAGGTTCGTACGACGCTCAGTAATAAAGGTTATGAAATTAGCGAAGCCGAACTTACCTATGTTCCAAACAATACAGTTGAAATAACCGATGCTGCCACGGCCGGTAAGATTATGCGACTGATGGATGCCCTCGAAGACCTAGATGACGTTAGTTCAACCCATGTTAATTTCGAAATTAGCGAAGAAGTCGTTGCTTCTTTATGAGTCAGACAACTGAACTAGACTTTGCCAAAGAATTAGCTTATGAAGCCGGTAAAATTATGAGCCGCTATTTTAGGGCGGAAGATATAGGAACGATCGCCAAAAAAGATAACACCCCAGTTACAATAGCAGATTTAAAGATAAACGACTTAGTAATAGAAAAAGTAAGAAAAATGTTTCCAGAGCACGGAATCTTAGGAGAAGAAAAAAGCTATAAAGAAGATAGAGATTTAATATGGGTTGTTGACCCAATTGACGGAACCATACCTTTTACTCTGGGTATGCCTATCAGTACTTTCTCTATAGCTCTGGTTGATCGAATAGACGGTCAGCCAACTGTAGCCGTAACTTATGATCCTTACATGGATCACCTTTACTCAGCAGTTAAAGGTAAGGGTGCTTATTTAAATAACACCAAGATACATACCTCTAAAAGCACATCTTTTATTAATGAATGCGTATCTATACATGGCCCTACAGTAAGGTCAGAAAAAAGAAGCTACTTTCCAGGTAAAGTAATTGATCTTGTAAGAGATGAGGATGGCAGAAATATTAACTTACCATCCGGAATATATCTAGCCAATAAGATAGCCAGCGGAGAAATGCTTTGTTCAGTATTCGGTCCTGGCTATGTATGGGATGTAGCGTCCATAGCTTTACTGGTTAAGGAAGCTGGAGGAATAGTAACCGATATGGACGGCAATAAAAGAAGATATGATATAAATGGACTGACATCGGTAATGTCAGCCAATAAAACCATACACCAGAAAATGCTAAATATTTTAGAGGCCTTATAAATGAGAATATTAGGTATCGATCCGGGAACCGGCATACTGGGTTTTGGTGTAATTGATGTAGTTAAGGGCAAATCACAGTTAGTTGACGCTGGAGTTATTAGAACGCCGGTTAAAGAAGATGACGCGATAAGACTGGAAACTATATTCAATGAACTTACGGACATAATTGCTCAAAATAAATTGGAAGTTATGTCTGTAGAAAAATTATTCTTTGCACAGAACGTAAGTACGGCAATGACTGTGGCCCAAGCACGAGGCGTAGTACTACTTGCCGGCAAGCAGGCAGGTCTGGAAATATTTGAATATACGCCGCTTCAGATTAAACAAGCCTTAACTGGCTACGGAAGAGCGGATAAGAAGCAAATTCAGGAAATGGTCAGGGTAATATTAAATCTTAAAGAAGTTCCAAAACCAGATGATTGTGCCGACGCCCTGGCGGCAGCTATAACCCATAGTATGACTATGCGATAATTAACTACAATGATCGCAACGCTTATCGGCCAAGTTAGTGAAAAATTTTTGGATAGCATTGTTATTGATGTTCAGGGTGTGGGTTACGGCGTATATGTCACAAGCGAAGACCTATCCCTAATCCAACTTAATGAGCTAACGAAAGTATATATCTACGAGCATGTCAGGGAGCAAGCCCATGATCTCTTTGGATTTTTAGAGCGAGAAACTCAGAACCTCTTTGAACAGTTGCTACAAGTAAATGGCGTCGGACCTAAAATGGCCCTTAACGTGTTAAGTATAGGATCAGTAGGAGCAGTTAAACAAGCCATAGCTTCAGGTGATACCCGCTTTATTCAGCAGGCAAACGGAGTAGGCAAAAGAGTTGCGGAAAGACTTGTCGTGGACCTAAAAGACAAGGTTGGACTTTTATCAAGTGACGCCAGTCTTAAAGATATTCTAAGCGCCAGCGTGAGCCTTAACGATGATGAAGCAGTTGCAGCCCTGATTGCCCTAGGCTACTCTGCTAGTGACGCGGTTAATGCTCTGAAAGATGTAGACAGCAGCTTAACGACGGAAGAGCGACTGAAGGAAGCGTTAAAAGGAGGCGTGAAATGAGCGTACCCCTAATAAGTCTTGCTGATCAAAATGAGATACCACAAATAGGCCTAGGGTTATGGCAGGTTAAGGACGAAAACGAATTTAAGACTGCCTTTGATAGCGCCATCGAATTTGGTTATAGGCATTTCGATACGGCTCAGTTCTATAGAAACGAGCAGATGCTCGGCAACTCTTGGAAAAATAGCGGTCTTAAGAGGGAAGAATTATATATTACTACTAAGATAGCATTTACTAACTTTGGACAAAACCAGGTGCACGAAAGCTTCAAAGAATCGTTAGAAAAACTTCAAACGGACTATGTAGATTTACTTCTACTGCATTTTCCAGTTCCCGTTCTTAGAAAAAAAGCTTGGTTAGCATTAGAAGAAATTCAAAAAGCCGGAGGGGCTAAAAGTATAGGGGTCAGCAATTACACTATTAAGCATTTGGAAGAGATGAATAGTTACAAAAATACCAAACCGGTAATCAATCAAGTCGAACTTCATGTTTTTTTGCAGCAACCAGAGCTCATTGCATATTGCAGTAAGAATAATATTCAAGCCGAAGCTTACTCGCCTCTTGCTAGAGCGCACGTAATGGATAACGCCGTCGTTACTAAAATAGCTCAGAAATATAACAAAACTTATGCTCAGATAATGCTGCGTTTTCTAATTGACCAAGGCCTAGTAATAATCCCTAAATCAGTTACCCCTTCCAGAATCAAGGAAAATATAGATATTTTTGACTTCCAGCTGGACGCTGAGGATCTAAGTAAGCTTAAGTCGCAGGATCAGAATAAACATTTTCTATGGAGCGGTACAAGGATTCCCTAATGTGGATGCCATATAGTAAGGGTATAATAAAGACATGATTGATCGTATTATCAATACGGGCGTACATGACCAGGACGACCAGGAAGAAGAAAAAGAAATCGAAGTTACTCTTCGCCCAAGAGATTTCGTAAACTACATTGGTCAAGATCGTCTTAAAGAGAACATAAAGCTTGCGATAGATGCCGCAACGAAACGTGGAGAACCGCTAGATCATATACTGCTTCATGGACCTCCAGGACTGGGAAAAACCACGATGGCCAGCGTCATTGCCCATGAAATGGGTAGCCAGATTAGAGTTACATCCGGTCCAGCAATAGAGAGATCGGGTGACTTAGCCAGCTTGCTGACTAATCTGCAAGACGGCGACATACTCTTTATAGATGAAATCCATAGGCTTAATCGTACGGTCGAAGAAGTTCTTTATTCTGCTATGGAAGATTTTAAATTAGACATAATTCTAGGAAAAGGACCATCTGCAAAATCTCTACGATTAGATTTGCCGACTTTTACAATAATTGGCGCCACCACTAGAACCGGATCACTAGCCGCACCACTCCGGGACCGCTTTGGCATGATACATCGCCTTGAATTTTATACTCCCAGTGAAGTTGAGCAGATAATTAAAAGGGCCGCTAAGATACTAAATGTAAAAATAGATAAAGCGGCAGCCGGTGAACTTGCTAAAAGGTCACGGCTTACTCCGCGTATAGCTAACAGATTGTTAAAACGTGTAAGAGATTATGCAGACGTCAATGGTGATGGCATAATAGATTCACCGATTAGTTTTAAGGCACTTGAACTACTAGACATAGACGAGCTGGGACTTGATACATCTGACAGACGCCTTCTTAACGCAATTATTGAAAACTATAACGGCGGTCCGGTTGGACTTGAAACCCTTGCGGCACTAACCTCTGAGGAACGAGGCACTATAGAGGACTTCTATGAGCCATATCTAATGCAAATTGGACTGCTTGAGCGAACCCCTCGAGGCCGGAAAGTTACTCCAAAAGGTTATAGACATCTCAATAAGTCACCCTTGCCAAACAAAAAGCAATCTTCGCTACTTTAAATACAAACATAAGTGTAATATATGTTTATGACAATAGACGAATTACTAAAAAAAGCTCGGGAAATATGGGGCGATGACAAACTTAGTATTGATGAAGTACTAATAAGACAGGGTGTAACTATTGGCGACTTGCATCGCTACGCCAGAGACAAGGCTGAAGGTATGCCGGTGGACGAAAAAGAATTAAAAAAAGAATTAGGAAACGTAATATTTTCAACTATTAGGTGGTGTGATGATCTTGGCTTTAGCCCAAGTGAGTGCATTGAACTGGGTATTTTGTCTCAACAAAGATATCAAGAACGAAAAAATAACTAGACACCGATGAAACATAAAGCTGAAAATTACTTCGGGTGGTACGGAGTGATAGCTATTTTAGCTGCGTATATCTTAGTAAGTACAAATATAATCGTTGCACATAGTTTTATCTATCAAGCACTGAATTTAAGCGGTGCCCTTGGGATAGTTTTTGAAGCATTATCCAAAAAAGATATACAGCCAGTAATACTAAATGGTATTTGGGCCTTTATTGCACTAGCTGCATTAATACATCTATTACTTACAAAATAAAGCTTATTCCTGGAACGGATTGCTTCTCGTCTGATCAAAAAGCGTTTTTACATTTACGCTATTATCTCTCAAAGCTTGAAGTTGACTCACAACTGACTTATCAACGGCCGAACCTTTAAGCGGATTATTTTGGGCGGCAACACTATTTTGTGATGGCTGCTCATTATATAGTGAGTGAATTCTCATTAGTGAATAGCCATAAATAACTGCCACAAATACAATGAATATCAGCAACTTATAGCGGTAAATCTTCCTGATTATATCCTTGGACTGATCAATTGTTTTCTGAACGTTAACTTTATCCATTTGAGGCCCTCGGATTTATATAAATATTTAACACCAAGCTAAACTGAAATATACCTTTTTGGTCACTGATAACAGTAGTTGAAGGTTGGATTGATATATTGCTTACCGAGGCTGTTAGCCTATTTTGCTCTAATGAAGACAGGAAATTAATAAGTTGTTGGTAGCTGGCTAATTTAGTTGGATCGCTAGAGCTTTGAACGGTAAGTTGCATTGCGTACACTCCAGGTATTCCTGGCACCTTCTGTAATTGTGAAAGTGTAGGGTTAGTACCTGCAGATATTGGTACTGACGTACCTGCTGCCGGAGCAGTACTGGGTGCACCAGATAGAGTATTACCTAGAGTAGATGGTTGAAAAGTTATAGACTGAACCGTAACTCCATCCTGTCCAGCAATATTTGTTATCTGTCTAACGGCTTCAGTTTGGTTCTTGCTTTGAGGCACCACAGTTTTTGAGATGCCGTATAGATTTGAATAGGTTTGTATGTCTTTTTTCGCCTGAGTAAGTTCTGTTTGCTGAGTCTGTAAAGATAAATACGAAGCTTTGGAACTTAATAGGGGTTGAGCTTGTTTAACTAGCATATTATTTAACCCCATAGTTCCACCAATAATGGCAATCAAACAGAAGACACTTAACCCCACCAGTGAATAAAATAACTGTTTGCTATTCATGATTTATTACCTTGGTTTACGAATAGGAAAGGATTCTTAGCATTAAATAACGCTCGGAGCTGAACCCTGCAAGGGTAGTTACCGGTATTTGAACTACCAGCTCCACATTGAATAGATTCGATGTCCACTTTAGAGAATATTTGATTCTGAGGGTCTGCAAGATTTACCTGTATTTGGGTAGCGGTAGTATAGTTGGTGCTTTGAGCAGTTAATTCAATCCCGCCTTTTAGTTGAGTAATTGTAAGCCCAGTTAAGATTGAACCGTTTGGCATTACTGCTCCAACCTGTTGAAGAAGTTTAGAAAAAAGTACTTCATTACTTAAGACCTTTACAGCAAGTTTTAAACTGCTGCTAATATCTTGAACCTGTTGGTTAGTTTGATCGAGTTTGTCTTTTTTAAGTTGAGTTTGAATGGTACTAATCTGATCGTTATAACTTGTTTTAGACCTATGAATAATTAACAGTCCGTAAGTTCCAATAACTCCTAACCCAATAAGTACAAGTAATAGAGCAACCACCCATTTTCTAAGTACCACGTTAAGCCTTGCGTATCGGTAGTTTCGCTTAACCTCCGGCGGCAGTAGATTTATCATGGCAGGAAGACTTTCCTAGGATTAGCTAGACCTAAACCCGCAACCGTTGCATACATTGGCCTATCAGCTGTTGCTGGAGGCTGCAGACCTTTATGCTCTAAGTATGACCATGGTTCTATGTGTCTGACAGCTACCCTCATTCCATCAGTCAGGTATTCGCTCAACCCAGGCATATTTGCTCCACCACCAAGGGTTACTATTTGACCAATTGGCCTAGTAGTTCCGTATTGTTCCTCATAATAGCGGATCATTCGCTGGATCTCTTTAACTATCTGCTTCAATGTTGGCTCTAAAGCTTGTTTTATCTCAGCTTGCTTCTTACTAGCGTTAAGTCCGTAGCGTGTTTTAATTAATGACGCCTCGGCTAAAGTGACCTTGAGTTTAGCTCTAATTGATTCAGTAAAGTTAACGCCTCCACCTTGAACCGTACCAGTCACCAGAACGTGCTTATCGAAGATGCTTATATCTGCACTTAAGGAGCCAAAATCAATAATGATGCTTGCGACATTACTGCGAGAATCGAGTGAAAATAATCTTCCAGAAGAACTAAGCGTTGGTTCAATCAGCACAACTTCTAGCCCTAAAATACGCGTTAACGCCAAGTAGGAATCAACAATCTCTTTCGGAACCGCTACGATAAAAATTTCAGTGAGCTCCTTAGTTTGCCTAACAATTTCATAGTCTAAATACATTTGCTGCAAAGGCATGGGAATGTATTGCTCAGCTTCGAGCTCAACAGCTTCTTTTAATTCTTTCTTGGTGAGTCTTGGAAGTTCTAAAGATCTAGTGAATGTTCTATACGCCGGGATAGCAATAGCTACTCGTCTAGTTGTAATATCCCCAATGAGATGATTCTTAAATAGGCTCATAGCTGCCTCTGCGACTACCTGCGGATCAACAACTACGCCGTCAACCTGAGAACTTTTATCGAAGGTAGTAAAGCCGTAACCAATAACTTTAGGTATAAATTCTTTCTTGTTATCTGAATCCGGCTGACTCATTTGCATGACTTTTAAAGTCCCATGTCCTATATCCATACCAAACAATGGTTTGTCTTGAAAAAAGTTTGAAATTTTAGAGGTTTTCATGTCAATGCTAAATATGCCCACCTGAGTTTAGACATCAGATATTCCTGCTAGCATATTATAACAAAACTTAAGCATATTACAGGTTAGACATATGCTGCTCATAATTTTCTTAATTTTCTGATTATGTAAAATTGTTATGCTTTTCTATAATTTAAGTGAGATGAAGCGTAACGATGCAGGATATACACTCGTAGAACTGATGGTGGCAATTACTATCGTGGCTTTACTTAGCGTTACTACGCTCGGTCTTATGACCTCACTTCTTCATAGTGCTATCGTAACTCAAAGGGAAGCAGTAGCTGAGACCTTAGCTAATAATCAGATGGAATATCTTAAGACTCTTCCATATGACAATCTCGCAATTACTGGTGGCCCAATAATTTCGTCAAGCACTATTCCGGGTGTTATAACCAAGAAAATAGAGGGAAGAACTTACACCATTACGTCGAGCATTAATTATGTGGATGATGCTTACGACGGCTGCGGAAATTACCCGAATTTAACTTTGGAGAAGCAGTACTGCCATAATTATCCGCCGCCATCCGGAGCTCCCAACCCAGGCGACACTGACGATTATAAGGATGTCCACGTTGTAGTAACAGACAATACCGGTACATCTTTATCCTCGCTTGATACTCAGATAGCTGCCCTTGTGTCAGAAACGGCCAGCAACACAGGAGCACTTTTCGTAAGAGTGGTAGATGATAGTGGCAATCCTATCGAAGGAGCAACGGTCAATGTGGTGAACTCCAGTGTCGTCCCGGCTGTCAATGCAACATATACTACTGATACCAATGGCATAGTAATATTCTATAATTTGCCACCAAGTACGACGGGATATAAATATGTTATCAATGGTTCTAAAGCCGGATATTCAACGCTCGGAACATTAGCGCCATCGGGAACATCACAACCTACTTATTCAAGTCAAAATCTTATAGCTCAGAATTCATCTTACGTAACTATGACTTTGAAAATGCAGGGAAGCAGCAGTCTAGTACTCGAAACCACAGATACCAATAGTAATCCGCTGCCGAATGCTAAGATTTACGCTAAGGGTGGATACAAGAAATACACAGCTACTACTGATACAAGTTATTACTATGACAATTTGATCCCTAGCGATACGAGACCAACTACCGATTCATCTGGATTAGCAGCGCTATCTAATCTTGTTCCTGGAGATTATTATTTCTGTGGAGACAGCGGTGCCACAAGTTGTAGTGTAGGTGGAACTACCTATTATCTGGCAGCTGCAGTTCCTTATGGTGGTAGTAATCCAATCCAGCCAATAATTATTCCGGACTATAATCCGAACAGTCCACCTTCTACCACTTTTGCATATAACGGAGTTAACTACTTGCAAAAAGTTCGCTTGATGCTTACCACGAATTCTGCATTCCCTAGAGTTGCAAGTTTAACTCCATATGACGGCAGCCTATCAAGTGGAACGCTATCAAACTTTACTTTTACCCTTACGGGAATCAATTTGCCGTGTAGCTCTTCTGCATCTTCCTGTTCTACTCACGTAAGTTTTAAGCAAAGTAGCAATACCTACACTGCTTCCTGCACCGGGTCAAACACTGGCGTTTCTCTAAGTTGTAGCGTAGATATTTCAACGGCCTCAGTAGGGAATACACAGCTTGTGGTAAACGTTGGAAGCAATACTCTTACTTTGCCAGCGGCTCCGCTCTTAGGAGGTATAATTGTTACACAGTAAAGAAGAGCCTCAGAATAACCAGACAGGATTTACCCTTGTCGAATTATTAGTGGTTATAACGCTAGCAGCAATTGCTTTTATTAGTTTTGGTAGTTTTTTTCTTAACTATATAACTACCTACACACATTACCAGACAGATGCCTCTAATTTTACCGAACTTGATAGCCAGTCACTGAGAATGGGCCAGGTATTAAGAGGCCTAACTGACATAGTCTCAGCAACTAGTAATGACATAGTATTTTATGCCTATTTTGCTCCTGATGACACCTATGTTTCCCAAGTGCATTATTATTTAAGCAGCAATGGAAAAGCGCTACTTGCAGATGTTACCCCAATGACTGCAAACCCGCCGATAGGATCACTAATTTCGTCCAGTAAAAAAACCTACACTATAATAAGTAATTATTACAAGGCAACGGGCGTTAATCTCTTCAATTATTATGACGCCTCCGGAACACTTATTGGTCTACCTATTACAGATGAGCACACTATTATTGAAATACAGGTAAACTTAGCCGAACCGGGGTCGTATACTAAGACAGGTCAAACCTTAAGCATTACAGCAGGTCTTAGGAATAGGAAAACTAATTTATGATAGCCGGTCTACTTTCTCTAATCATAGCCTTTTCAATAATGGCTGTAGCTGTAGTTGAAACCACCACTACTAATCTGTTCGTCACAGGAAGTACTGTAAAAAGCCAACAGTCCTTTAATATCGCAGAAGCAGGACTTAATTACTATATGTGGCATCTGAACCACAACCCTACTGACTATAAGGACGGTGGTACTATGCCAACTACTCCTGACCCAAAACTAGGTTACGGCCCCTACATTCATAATTACACTGATATTGACGGCGTTAATCAGGGTACTTATACGTTATGGATTAATCCGGCCGGGAATGGTTCAACGGTGGTAACTGTTAGATCAATTGGTCAGGCAACGGGAAGCACCAAAACCAGAACCGTTGTATCAAAGATAGGTTCTCCATCATTCGCAAGCTATGCTGTAGTATCGGATTCAGCACTATGGTTTGGTAATACCGAGTCAGCCGATGGGCCTGTAGATTCCAACCAGGGAGTAAGAATGGACGGATCAAGCAATTCCACAGTAAGTAGTGCAAATGCAACCTATACCCCAGCATATGCCAATGGTGGCTGTGGTGGGAGCAACTGTAGCTACCCAGGGGTATGGTGTAATTCAGCTGTAACTTCTCCAGTAAACTGTAACACCCGTTCAAAAAGTGCTTGGATATATCCAGCACCAACTATAGATTTCAATCAGGTTTCCGGAAGTCTTTGTACGACAAAAAAAATAGCTTTCGCGGCTAATGCTTCAACAGCCTCACTGGCAAGTATGCCAAATGCCTGCAATCAGATTCCTAATACTCTTACAAGCTCATATTTACCTCAAAGGTCCCCGTCCTACAGTCAAAGCAGGGGTTATCTTGTCGTACTTAATCCCAACGGGACTTACAATCTCTATTATGTAAATGCTGAAAACGACCAAGCTACTCCATATACTTCTGCGCTTACATTGCAATCAGTTTCAACTAACGTAACTATACCTAGCTCAGGCGTTATATTCGCCGAAGATAATGTCTGGGTTCTAAGTAATCCCAGCTACCACGGCCGTGTAACTATTGCAGCCGGAAGACTAACCAGCAATAATGCTTCGACATATGCCAATATTGTAATCGCGGGACCGCTTAAATATTCACTTAAAGACGGTACAGATGCTGTAGGGTTAGTTTCACAAAATTCAATAATAATTGCACCGTATGCACCGCCTGCCAGCGGAGCATTTACTTATGAAATAGACGGAGCACTTTTAGCTGAAAATGGTAATGTTTGGTATCCAGGAAATTACCGCACTAACCAAAATAGATGTACCAGAGGCTGGACTAATTCAAACCAACAATTCCTGTTTTACGGGTCGGTCGCATCAAGGCAAACCTGGACCTGGACCTGGCTGGATGGCGGCGGGCAGTGCGGGGACGCTGCCTATGATAACGTCAACGGGTATATATCCGGCATAGAAAACAACACCTCACAATATGATTACAACTTACTATATTCCCCACCTCCGTCCTATCCATTAACTAGTGGCTATAATATCCTTTCGTGGCGTGAAGTTATAAGACATCCCTAAATTGATTTTTGTTATGTCTATAAACTAAATCAATTAGTAAAAAAGAGGCCTGATGAGGCCCCCTTTATTTAGATTAGATGAGTTATATCAGTCTAAGTTCTGTAGCAAGTCTATGCCGGATCCGTTAACGGTACCTTCATAAGCTGCTTGAAGCTTATAACTAGCACAGTTTTGATCTGCTCCACTTCCTATCGCACCATCACAACTGGTAGTACCATCAGATTGTGTAGCTGCATAACCATATTGCCAACCTGTAGAGTTAGCCGCTGGTAATGTACCAGTAAGACAACTTGCAGAAGCTGGAATACAATTGCTTCGAGGATCAATTAGGGCAGTTACATCCAAGCTCTTCATGTTTGGATTTGCACCACCAGATCGCCATGTTGCACTATTTAAATCAGTAAGATTCGGATAATATCCGTTCTGACTGAAGAATGCTTCAATTTGAGTTTGCAAAGACTTAAGATCACTTTGCCTTTTAGCGTTACGTGCTTTTGCTTGAATACCGCTATAAGTCGTAATGACAAGTAATGCCAAAATACCTATAACTACAATGACGATCAAAAGTTCAACAATTGTGAAACCTTCGTCGCGTTTTTTAAGGGAGATCATGAGAGCCCACCCTCCTTGTTTATTGTTTTATTAATTGATCTTTGGAAGCCAGCTTAAAATGCTAGAATACCGAAAGTATCTGGCTATGATTATAACCATAAGCGCTCTCTAGTCAATAGCTATATACTTCGTGGTAGTCACGAATATCTTAATTGCCAGTGCCAATACTCTTAGATAAGTTAGCAATTGGCCCCATTACACTAGCGGCAATCAGTCCAACGCCCGCCCCTAGGAACACTATCATTATTGGTTCAATGATAGCTGTCAGCCCATCTATTAGAACGGCTACTTCTTCTTCGTAAAAATCTGCAATCTTAACTAAAACTTTATCTATCTGACCAGTTTCTTCTCCTACTAATAACATCTGTGAAACTATAGGCGGAAAATGCTCGCTTTGACTAAGCGGTTCGCTTAATGGCTTACCGTTCTTAACTTCCTTTGATGCAGCAATAAGTTCAGCTTCTATAACTCGGTTTCCAATTGCTTTACCAGTAACATCCAAAGCGTCTAGCACGCTTACTCCTGAACTCATGAGTGAAGCAAAAGTCCTAGAAAACCTGGCTATAGCTATCTTAAGCACGATTATCTTTATGATGGGAAGACGAAGTAGCAAAGCATGAAAACGATACTGCCCTTTAGGCGTACGAATATATCTAATTAAATAAATACTGCCAATACCCAGAATTGCTAAAATAAAGATTAGATTAGGAATACTAGATAATAACGGAATGTGAAGCGGGCCAAGTATAGTAGGCTTAGCGCAAAAATTACTAATATCTAGCAGCACTTTCGTGTATATAGGTAGCCTGTAGTTAGATCCTCCTACGCTCGAAAATACGTTTGCAAGTTTCGGCATAACAAAAAGCATTATTCCAAAGAAAGCAATCACTGTAATGGTTAGAATAACTATCGGATACATCATGGCGCTTTTTATTTTCTTTCGCATCGAAGCATCTTGTTCTACCTGGGTAGCCAGTCTCTTAAGAATGTCGTCCAGAATACCACCTTCTTCTCCGGCTTTGACCATATTTACATAAACTTCTGAGAACACTCTCGGATATTTAGAGAATGCGGTGCCTAAAGACTGGCCGCTTTCTATATCCTTTGTAACTCCATCTATTACCTCTCTCATATATAGATTCTCAGTATCGGCTGCTAGTGCACTTAGTGAGCGTGCAAGGGGAACTCCAGCAGAAATCATGGTAGATAATTGTCTTGTGAAAATTACCAGGTCATTTAGCCTAACTTTCTTTTTTGGCTTAAATAGTCCCGCAGCCTTTCCACCATGCTTATCCCTAGATATTAGTACTGGCCTAAGACCTTGCTTATGCAGCATGGAGACTAAAGTTGGGCGGTCGGCTGCCTCGGCGCTTCCATCAACTGTATTTCCTTCGTGATTAGTGGCTTTATATGTAAAAAGCATTATTCTTTTATTCCTTGTCGCTAACCCTGAGAACTTCTTCAATAGTAGTCTGGCCTATTAAAGCTTTAATCAATCCGTCAAGCTGCATAGTAAGCATACCGCCATTTATCGCAGTCCTTTCAATCTCCTCTGACGTATTGTTGCCAACTATCATCTTTTGAATTTCCTCGGAGTTATTGAGAACTTCATAAATACCTAAACGACCTTTATACCCGCTATGGTTACATTGCTCGCATCCATCATCATGAGCTTTCCATAAGCTGGTAACGGTTGTTGGAGAAGAACTAAGATTAATAGGACCGTTTGCCTTGCCAGCTGATGTCTTACCAACGCCATCTTTTACGGCTAAAGTTTCTAGCTCATGGATTCGTTTAAAACCGCCGTTATCTCCTAACCCAAAAGATTTATCTAGTTGTCTTAATATTGCATCATCAGGTTTATATGTTTCCCTACAGTGAACGCACAGTCTTCTTACAAGTCGTTGTGCCACAACCACTCTTACAGTAGATGCAATAAGAAAGGGCTCTACGCCCATTTCTAATAAACGTGGCAGGCACGTGGCAGAATTACTCGTGTGAAGGGTTGAAAATACGAGATGCCCGGTAAGTGCGGCTTGAACAGCAAGATCCGCCGTCTCACCATCTCTAATTTCACCGACCATAATAATATTGGGATCTTGACGTAGTAGTGCCCTGAGCCCATTTGTAAAAGTCATGCCCGCGATAGGATTAACTTGTACTTGATTAGCTCCAACAATATGATATTCGACCGGGTCTTCTACGGTAGATATATTTATGTTGGGTGTATTGAGAACACTCAGCACACTAAAAAGCGTAGTGGACTTACCTGATCCCGTAGGACCAGTAACTAGTACCATTCCGTGAGGTTGAACTATAGCTTGCTGTAAATCTTTTAATGCAGTACCCCAAAACCCCAGATCTTTGAACTCAGAAGCTTGGCTTGATTCGTTAAGTATTCTCATCACCACTTTTTCACCATCAATTATGGGAAGAGTAGATACGCGCAGTGCATATATCTGGCCGCTAATTTCTACTTTAAACCTACCGTCCTGTGGTGCTCTATGTTCATCAATCTTTAGGTTACTTAGTATTTTAATTCTGCTAACGAGGGCACCGAGTAACTTCCGAGGTAGCTTATTTGCTTCTCTAAGTAAGCCATCGATTCTGTAACGTACTAAGACATAATCCTCACGTGGCTCGATGTGAATATCACTGGCCCCAGCCTTAACGCCATATTCAATAATAATGTTTACCGTCTGAGCTACCGGAGAATCTTCTGCTAAATCATTTTCATCAACGTCTTCTGAATCATATGCTTCTTCGTCAGTTTCAATGACCTTAGTCAGCTCACTACTTATATTTCCCCTATATTGATCAAGAGCCATTTGCAGGGCGGCACTAGTAGTTATATTCACTTTAATCTTATTACCTAGCTGTTTACGGAGGAAGCTTATTGCTTGAATGTCGTCAGGATCCTCCATGGCAATGAGCTTAATCCCATCCGCTTCCACTCCGAATACTACAGCTTTATACTGACGAGCAATACGCTCTGGAAGCTGTTTTAGATCTTCATGTTTAATTTCGTTTGCCTTAAGCTCTACAAAAGGAACTTCTATTTCATCAGCGTATAGTTTAGTAAGATCGTTTTCACTTAAAATATTATTTTTAATAATTAGATCTTGCAAAGGCTTCTTCTCACTAGCACTTTTTTCATGCAGATCCTTGATTTGTTCAGCGCTAACGTCACCACTGCGCGCGAGCAGACTCTCTGCTAAACTATCAGGAATTCGCATCGATTGCCTTTAACGTTTTTTTGTTAACTACTTCACCCATCCTGGCCATATTTTATCAGGTAGATCAAAAAAGCGTAAGCGTAACAAACATTAAAACTAAAAGAAAATAAGATAATTCCTTGGCTTACCTATCTTTTGTAATAAGTAATAAGTTATAAAAAATGGTAAAATATATATAAATAGGGACGAAAATATATTACTGTTAATCGACCTAAATAACTGTAGGAGGGTATACGTGGCAGCTAAAACTAAAGAGACTAAAGTAATAAATAAGATTCCAACTGATTCAGAAGGAAAAACCAAGGCTTTAAACCTAGCACTAGAGTCTATTGAAAAACAATTCGGTAAAGGCTCGATCATGAAGCTTGGTGAATCTCATCACGGGGCGGTTGAAACTACTTCAACTGGCGCCTTAAGTTTAGACCTTGCTCTTGGCGGCGGTATTCCTAAAGGTAGAGTCGTAGAAATTTATGGTCCAGAGTCCTCTGGCAAAACTACTGTAACTCTTCACGCAATTGCTCAAGTGCAAAAAGCCGGAGGCACGGCAGCTTTTATTGATGCTGAGCATGCTCTTGACCCAGCCTATGCCAAACGAATTGGCGTAGACGTAGATAACTTGCTTCTTAGCCAGCCCGACAACGGCGAACAGGCACTAGAGATCGTCGAAACATTAGTTAGATCTAATGCCGTAGATTTAATCGTCGTAGACTCCGTGGCGGCACTAGTCCCACGAGCAGAGATAGAAGGCGAGATGGGAGATTCACTTCCAGGGTTGCAAGCAAGACTGATGAGTCAGGCGCTTAGGAAATTAACTGGGGTCATTAGCCGTAGCAAAGGCACAGTGATCTTCATTAATCAGATAAGGATGAAGATTGGCGTTATGTTCGGCAACCCGGAAACTACAACCGGTGGAAATGCATTAAAGTTTTATTCTTCAATCAGAATGGACATTCGACGAATTGGCCAAATAAAACAGGGCGAAGATATTAAAGGCAATAGAGTAAGAGTTAAAGTAGTTAAAAACAAAGTTGCTCCACCATTTAGACAAGCTGAATTCGACATTATGTATAACGAAGGCATCAATTACACAGGCGACTTACTAGACTTAGCTTCTAATGAAGGCATTATAGAAAAAGCTGGGGCTTGGTACGCATATAAAGAAGAAAAAATTGGCCAGGGAAGAAGTGCTGCTATTACTTACTTAGAAGAAAATCCAAAAGTGCTAGACGAAGTAGCTAAAAAGATTCGAGAAACTGAAGCTGCAAGGGTTTAGATATAGTGAAGCGCGCAGTAATAGTTCACGGAACTGGTGGAAGTCATAAAGCGAATTGGTTTCCGTGGCTAATAAACATACTTGTAACCAAACAGATAATATGACTAGCCCTTTAATTCAAGTAGTAGATGAAAATGATAACTTTATAAAAGGGATGAGCATGCACGATGCTCATAATGAAGGTCTTCTTCATAGACTCTCAAGAGTAATTTTAGAAGATGAAAACGGCAAGGTACTGCTACAAAAAAGAGTAATTAACACCAGCGTTTACCCAGGACGATGGGACACGTCGGCAGCCGGACATGTAGACGTAGGAGAAACTTATTTAGAAGCCGCAAAGCGTGAACTAGGGGAGGAAATCGGGATAGAAGGCATAGAGCTACACGAAATTGGACATTATAAAATTAGTGTGGTTTTTAACAATAGGAAACTAAGTCACTTTACTAAAGTTTACCGGTCCGTTATTAAAAGTGACGCGAACCTCATACTAGAAGCAAGTGAAGTGAGTAGTGTTAAATGGTTTAGCGTAGATGAAATTAAAGAATTAGTTAAAACTTCACCAGAATTGTTTACTGAAGGTGTGGATGAAATAATGAATAGATACTATTAAGTGAAAATAACTTCAATTCAGCAGCAGGTTGGAAAAAAAGATTTCTACTCAATATTTGTCGATGGTGAATATTCCTTCTCAGTTAGCGAAACCACTCTACTTAAAAAGCATTTAGTTAGCGGACAAGAGATTAACGAAAAAGAGCTAGGGGAATTCAAACAAATTTCTAGTAACGATTTACTTTATCGACTTTCACTAAATTATGTCTCTAGAAGACTAAAAACTAAAGGCGAAATGAAGGATTATCTCAAAAGAAAAGGAGCCTCCCCTGCCCTGATTACGGAAATACTTAACAAGTTAAGTGATATAGGACTTCTAGATGATAATAAGTTTATTGAATACTATATTCGTGATCGTCAAACTCTCCACCCTGCCTCTAAGCGCAAAATAATATCTGATCTTCAAAAAAAACGTATCCCCCGAGAAATAGTAGAGGAAGCTCTAGCTACTAACCCAAGTAGTGATAATGATGCACTACATAAAATAATTAAAAGTAAAAGACTACAAATGAAATACCAGGACAATCAAAAATTAATGCAGTATCTAGCCCGACAGGGATTTAACTACGGTGATATTAAAACTGCAATTAATGCTCAAGAAGAAGAATAAAAATTAAGTAAGATTTGGAGCGGCCGCAGGACTTGGTACTCTTGCCTTACTCAGCAGCTCATTAATAATTATTTGTTTTGGGGTAATCTCGTTAATCTGTGATCTATCAATACTTAAGTTACCTCCAGTAAAGCTCTTTAGTATAGATTGGGAAACATATATTTTTTGAATATACATAGAGGAAGTATCGGCCGCGTAATCACTAACCTTTCCCACCTTATCCTTGCTTAGTGTTACAACCTGCTTGCCAATAAGTACGAAATTAAGCTTAATAATCTTCTGAAGACGAACGAGATCATCAGCTTCTACCAGTACGTCGTGGTCATTTACAACATAACCTTTGGCAAGAACTTCACGAATATCCTGTGCAAGAAGAACTAGTTCTTTCTTTTTGTCATACTTGTCTTCACAGTAAAAACCCTCAATCTTTAAACTATCCGGATTAATAATTGGCGCTAGTACTGTGGCAATATCCGTACCGGTTCGAAGGGATAATACGGATTTATTCAATAAACTTGCACTTAGCTGTAACATACTATTAGTATACGCTCCGGGTCTTACTGGATAATTAACCTTATTTTATATCACAGTCACTGAAATTAATTATGTTAAATAACTTGAAGATAGATTTTGAAACTCGAAGCCGAGAGGCAACAATATCACTAGCTGCCTCACTCGGCGCCCGGTTTATAGGTGGCGAAGTGATTGAGTTGTTAAGTGATCTAGGCGGCGGCAAAACAACTTTCGCTAAAGGACTGGTGCAGGGAATTGGTTCTAAAGATATAGTAAGCAGTCCGAGTTTTACAATCAGTCAGGAATATAAGGCTAAAGACCGTATAATTCACCACTTAGATTTTTATAGACTTCAAGAGCCTGGAATAATGCAAAATGAGTTAGATGAAATGATTAAGGATAAAAGCGCGATTACCATAATTGAATGGGGAGAAATAGTCGAAGGTATACTTCCTAGCGAAAGACTAGTAGTGCGCTTAAGAGCGACAGATATAAATACCAGAAAAATAAGTATTGAATATCCTACTAGTTATACGTATTTATTTGAAGAAAGTTTAGTGTAAATTGATGCTCATATTAACTATAAGGACAGATAAACCGGAAGCTGAAGTTGGACTTTATGATAATGAGAAAAAATTAAACTATATTACGTGGCTAGCGCACCGAGAATTATCAAGTACGATTCATATTAAAATAAAGCAGATACTTGAGCAAAACGCTAAAGAATTAAAAGACTTAGAAGGTATTGCAGTATTTAAGGGTCCAGGTAGTTTTACAGGGCTAAGGATTGGTATAAGTGTGGCGAACGCGCTCAGTTATGCACTAAAAATTCCCATAGTATCTGAAGAGGGCAAATCGTGGATTAGTAAGGGAGTAAAAGATCTAAATAATGGTAAAAACGATAAAATTGCATTAGCGGAATATGGAGCTTTACCTAATATAACTAAACCCAGAAAGTGATGCAATAAACTTAAATATATTTGACCAAATGTTTCCCGACATCGTATATTATGAGCAGGAACTAGCAAATCGAAGTTTTTTAGAGAGAGCTTAGGGTCCTAAACGTAAACCTAAATTGTAATAATTCGACTTTTGAGAAGTGTTTGAGCTGAAGGGAGCTAGTGAAGTGATAGCGATTGCTCCAAAAAACCCAGACTTTCTCTAAGATAGAAAGGAACCATCATGATAGAAGCAGTGCTTGCTGTAGTAGGCCTTGTTGTTGGCTTTGGTGCCAATCAAGCTATTACTAAACAACGGTTGGGTTCAGCGGAAGCTGATGCTCACAAAGAACTGGATAAAGCAAAAAAAGAAGCAACTAAGCTGGTAGATCAAGCCCGCGAGGAAGCTAATAAAGCAGTTGAGGAAACAAGGAAAGAAGAATTAACCAGGCGCAAAGAACTGAAGGACTTAGAGGAACGTATTGTTACCCGCGAAGAGTCTTTAGATAAGAAACTTGATGATCTAGACACACGAAGCGAGAATCTACGAAGGAATGAAGATGAAATTGAACAACTCAAGAATGAGATAAGAGACGTACGGTCTAAACAGCAAGATAAGTTAGAAAAGATCGCAAAACTTACAAAAAGCGATGCTGCTGAAAAACTTATGCAAATGACCGAGAAGGATATTAAGAACGATCTTCTCGGACTAGTGAATAAACTGCAGAATGAAGCAAAGGATAATGCTGAAGAGCAAGCGGCGCTAATAATTACTACGGCTATGGAGCGCATGGCCAGTGAAGTGACGGCCGAGAGAACAGTTACCAGCATTAAGCTTGATGACGAAGAAATGAAGGGCCGCATTATAGGTAAAGAGGGACGAAACATCCAAGCTTTACAAAGAGCTACAGGCGTAGACATTATGGTGGATGACACCCCTGGGTATGTAGTTCTTAGTAGCTTTGATCCTGTAAGGCGTGAAGTTGCCAGACAGACTCTGGAAATGTTAATGAAAGACGGACGAATTCACCCGGGTAGGATTGAAGAAGTAGTAGCGAAAGCTCAACTAATCGTCGAGAAAGACGTTATTAGAGCAGGTGAAGATGCCGCCCGCGAAGTTGGAGTTATAGGTATACCTAAGGAAATTCTGCATCTACTGGGAGAACTTAGGTTTCGAACAAGCTATGGGCAAAACGTTCTTAAACATTCTACCGAAATGGCACACATCGCCGGTATTATTGCTGAAGAAGTTGGAGCAGATGTAAAAACAACTAAGTACGCGGCTCTGGTACACGATATCGGTAAAGCTCTAACTCATAAGATAGAAGGAAAACATCACCATATTTCCGGAGAAATTTTACGTAAGTATGGTGCGCCGGAAGAAGTTGCGCTGGCTGCAGAGCAGCATCACGATGACGTTGAAGCGACTAGCGTGGAAGCTCTAATAGTTCGAACCGTTGATGCTATAAGTGCCTCTCGACCTGGGGCAAGAAATATTAGCGCCGAGAACTTTGGTGAGCGGATGAAGGATCTAGAGAATGTAGCCAATAGTTTCCCCGGCATCGATAAATCCTACGCCATAAGTGCAGGTAGGGAAGTAAGAATATTTGTTAAGCCTGAATCGATAGACGATTTAAGCGCTATTAAATTAGCGCGTGATGTTGCAACAAAGATCGAATCTACTATGCAATACCCTGGAACTATAAAGGTTAATGTCATTAGAGAAACTAGAGCAATAGAATTCGCTAAGTAAAATATTTTAACAATGCTCTCAATGGTTTTTAGAAGATGAAAATACTATATATCGGTGACATCATGGGCCAAATGGGGATTCAAGTTGTTGAAAAAATTCTTCCAGAACTAATTAAAGAAAAAAGTATCGATTTAGTTATCGCCCAAGCCGAAAATGTTTCTGAAGGTAAGGGCATTACAATAAATGACTACCAGAGACTCAAAGACTTAGGTGTAGATTTCTTTACCGGCGGAAACTGGACTTTATTTAGAGGAGAGATTATTCCTCTTCTAAAAGACATCGACGAGCCTATAATTCGACCTGCAAATTACCCACTAGACTATCCGGGACTCGGCTTTAAGTACATTTCAAAAAATGGTAAAAAAGTTTTAGTTGTAAGTCTGTTAGGTAAAATTGTAGGTAAAGATTCTGTCTTAGCACTAGATAACCCACTGAAATGTATTGATGAGATTCTTAGTAGTGAAAAGTTTACAAAAACGGACGCTATAGTCGTAAATTTTCATGGTGATTATTCCAGTGAAAAAGTAATCATCGGCCATTACTTAGATGGAAGAGTTACTACCGTAATTGGAGATCACTGGCATGTGCCTACAGCCGATGCCAGAGTTTTACCGAAAGGAACCGCACATATTAGTGATGTCGGAATGTGCGGATCTTTGGATTCGTCCCTCGGAGTTAAGCTTGAAAGTGTAGTTCCGAGATGGAAGGATAATAAACATTCGCTCAATATTTTAGAAACAAAAGGAAAAAGTCAGTTTAATGCAGTGCTTGTAGAAAGCGACAGTCAAGGCTTGGCTAAAAGTATCTCTCCCATACAAAAATATTTCTAAAATTAGTATTTATAGGTGTTTTTAGGTATAATCTAATCTGTTTTCGGGGTGTGGCGCAGTTGGCTAGCGCGCCGCGTTTGGGACGCGGAGGTCGGAGGTTCAAGTCCTCTCACCCCGACCATTGACAATACCAGTTTTTAGCGGGCTAAGATGGCTTATGATTATTATCGTGTTGCTGATTCTCGTGATCGCCAGAAGTGTTAGTATGTGAATGACCATTGTGGTAAGCATGCGTTTCTTCTGACGGAGCAGTTTCTATATTATGTGACTCATCAACCTGAGAAGCATAAGGCGCAAATGAATTTGGCGTATTATTGGGGGGAGAATTTTGCCCGACAGCTGCTCCACTAGCTTCCATATCGTTAAACGCATCTTGAATTAGGGCCACGCCAATTAAATGTATTAGCCATAAGATTAGAAATGATACTCCGGTACTCATTTTCCCCCGCGTGTATTCATCTACAGCTTTTGAGTATTTATAAAACCAGTAAGCGCTTGCTAGGAAAGACGCAAGAAACCCGACTATAATTAAAGCAATAGCTAAGAACACTAATCCAGGATGGGCGGAAGTATTAATATTAGAACTATTACTAAAAGAATTCTGGAAACCATTAGTTGTAGTTGTGGTCGACGGAGCATTAATGAACAGAAGTATGTACCCAGCAATAATCATTGGTACAGGTATAACTAATAGCCAAATAGTTGGCGTATGAGAGCGGGTCTTTTCGTTAAGTACTTTTTTAGTACTGACTAACCAATATAGATCATATATTCCAAAAGTTATGACGCTTAGTAAAAATACTGTTATGGGATTTCGTTTTTTCATTTTATTTCTCTATTAATTACCATAAGTCTATATCTAAGCATACTTAAATAGCAATAGTTAATTATTGAAGGAATAATAACAATAAATACTCATGACTTTATGATACGTTGAAATAATAAAAATTAATGGTAAAGTAATCTTATGAGCTCTGATGGAATAGTAGTATCTCCTGATGAATTATTAAGAGTTGCACAAGCATGCAAACCAGAAAGCTTAGAGCTTGTAAGTAAGTTTGGAAGAAGGCTCGGAAGATTAGCCTTTGCAGGACTAGAAACATCAGAATGGACACCCCAGGAAAGTTTAAGAGCTGCAAAAGTAGCAGCCTGCCTTCCAAGTTTGGAAGTAGTTGCGGTTAATGGAATACATAATGAAGATGTTGCAACCCGGGTTGCAACTAATTTCCGACAATTATCAGATCGTATACTTTACACACCCGCTTTAACACCATATGCCTTGCGAGATTTAGATGAACAGGGAACAGCGTTTAGGGAGGTTAAGGGCCAGTTAAGCGAAATAAGTGTTCTAGGACTGTTATGGTGGAGTATCGCTCACGGACAAAGAGACGAGACGGCCTATGCTTTGCCAACTACAACAACTCAAGACGCAGGCATTTTAAGAGATGGGTTTAACTATGGTGCAGATATAATTTTTCATCCTAATTCTACCGCGGAAGAATTGCTTATTCAGGTAAAGACCAGAGACAAAGGTCAACGGTATCATCCTAATATAGCAATGGTTGTGATTAGGGAGCTACTTCAATTTGACGACGAGGAAATGCCTTACAGCATTCTTGCATCTCTTATGGCAAATGACGGTCAACGTTTAGTCGCGTTAAACAAAAGAGTGGATAAAGCATTTAATCGCCGCGAGAAAAGAAATAGAGAATTCGAACGATCAAAAGCATCAGGTTTGGTTAGTTTAGAACAAATCGATCAAGCTTCCTCCGGGCCGATACTAGCAACTTAAGCCATTCACTTTTTAACTCTTAAATGGTAATATCCAGCGTAATGCATATTCCGCTGTGGTTAGTTTTAATTCTGTTTATATTTGTAATCCTTATGGTATTAGTAGCAGATTTAATTACTTTAAAATTTTTTAAAATTAAACTATCTAGGATTCAAAAAACTAAACTATTACTAGCCCAGTTAGGCCTTATAGCAGTAATTAGTTTAATTAATCAGGTATTAAAAAATACTCCTTCAGGGCTTCTTAATATACTCTACATAATTTTAGGTGCAGCTGTTTGGGTATATTTTATAAACAAATTTATAGATAAAGAACAGCCTATTGCAAGACTAATCTCCTCATATGTATTTAACTATATTGCAATATTAATACTTCTCGTTATAGGCCTAATAATTGTGCTGGCATCATTGATCCAAACGGTAAAAATAAGTGGCAATAGTATGTACCCAGCGCTAAAGGCAAACGAAAACGTACTTACTTACAAGTTTGATAAAAAACCTAGTCTTAGTAGCATCATTATCTATAAGATTCCTTCTGGTACCCATGCTTTGGGGCGCGTTAAAGGTTTACCTGGCCAAATTTTAGAACTTAAGAATCAGCCAGTAGAATTGAATGGCAAACTAACATATTTAAAAACTTATCATTTAAAAAATAATGAATATTATGTGACGGTAGATAATTCCTCGTATAATATTCCAGCTAGAATAATAAATGGGTCTAATATTATTTCTACTGTAGGACAAAAAATTTAAGAGTTAACATTTGAAAAAACTGCTTAGAGATAAATTAAGTTTAGACTATCTGTGACGCACGATGCTATATAATTGCCCCTACGGTATGTTCCTAAGAGAAGTAACTTAGCGGGGTGTAGCGCAGTCTGGTAGCGCGCAGCGTTCGGGACGCTGAGGGCGCTGGTTCAAATCCAGTCACCCCGACCAAAAAACGTTACTCTATAGAATAATATGATTTTGCTTCTCTAGCTTCTCATTTTCCGACTTAAGCTGCTTCTTATCCTCTTCTAGCTTTTTAGCTTTGGCTTTTTCTTTTACGTCATCGATTTGCTTCTCAGTGTCTTCTAATAAGCTACCCATAATTTAATGTCCTTTCATTAGATATCCTCATGTGGCTTTAATATAAATTAATCAGCGAACTTTGGCAGTCATAAATTTTACTTAATTTATTAAGCATAAGTAATTTAGTTTACAATTAGAATTATTATGCTGGTAATACTTACGCTATTTATTGTATTTTTAATACTTATATCTAACGAACTGCTTTGGCGCAAGAAAGACGTACATGGAGAGTTTAGCCGAAAATTTGTCCATGTCACTGTAGGTAGCTTTGTGGCAGTTTGGCCCTTTTACTTGTCTTGGCTACAAATAGAAATAATAGGACTAGCGTTTTTAGTAGTTGTCACACTATCTAAAATCCTTAAAATATTTCAGGCTATACATAGTGTTCAGCGTCCAACTTGGGGTGAGGCCTTTTTTGCTCTTTCTGTGGTTGGAATTGCTCTTATAACTCATAACAAATGGATATATGCTGCGTCTTTACTTCAAATGAGTTTAGCTGACGGGCTGGCTGCAGTTATCGGCATGCGCTACGGTCGTCGGCAAAGTTATTTAATCTTTAACCATACGAAAAGTGTTCTTGGCACGCTTACGTTTTTTGTGGTGTCGGCAATAGTGCTAATTGGATTCACTCACTATAGCGGCATCTCTCTGTCAATTACGAGGCTGCTGCTTGTAAGCGCTGGCGCAGCTTTATTGGAGAATCTAGCGGCTATTGGTTTAGACAACTTTCTGGTGCCTCTATATGTAGCATTACTACTTATCAATAATTGATTGAGGAGTAATTATGTGTGCCCTTAGCGCATTAAATATAACAACCACATCTACTATCTCCTGAAGCAGTGCTCCCAGTAGCGGTGGAAATTTGCCAGTAGCGAAAATTAGCATTAATACCGCGCTGAGCCCAATCCCTATAAATATACTTTGGCTCGCTATCTTAAATGTTTTTTTAGCTATCTCAACACCTGCTGCTACTCTACGTAAATCATCCAGCATTACAACCATATCAGCTGACTCACTTGCGGCAGTCGATCCACGGGCGCCTAGAGCAATCCCAACATCAGCTGCAGTAAGAACCGGAGCATCGTTAACGCCATCACCGACAAATATAACTGGACGAGGCTTAAGTTTACTTAGAATATGTAGCTTATCTGCTGGAAGTGCTTCGGCATGCACCTTATCTATTGCTAGGCTTCTGGCCACTGATTCGGCAGAAGATTTATTATCCCCAGTAATCATAACTATTTCTTTAATACCTAAACCGTGAAGATATTCCAGAGTTTCCTTAGTTTCAGGGCGTATATCATCCGTAAAGCTAATAATTCCGGCGAGCTTACCACCTATGCCTACGTAAGCTGCCATTAGATTTGGTGTTAGGTGAGCCGCGGTAGATGGAACACTAACGCCCTGATCTTTAAGCAGCTTAAAACTACCTACTACAATCTCTTGTCCCTTAATGTTAGCCTTAAGACCTAGTCCTGAAACTTCTTCCAAGTGTTTTACTTTCAGAAGCTTAATGCCTTTCACTTTAGCGTCCATTACTACAGCACTGGCCAGCACGTGATTGGAATTTTGTTCTAGACTAGCTGCCATTTTAAGTACTTCGTTACTTTTATAGCCAGAAAACGATTTAACGCTCTTTACGCTAAGCTCACCCTTAGTAAGTGTTCCGGTTTTATCAAAGGCAATTGTTTCTGCTTCAGCTAACCGCTCTAGCGCTAGCCCTGTCTTAACTATAATTCCGTATTTACTAGCCCTTGCCATTCCACTAATTAATGCGATCGGTGCTGCTAGAAGTAACGGGCAAGGTGTAGCTACAATTATTACTTCTAGGAACCTAATAGCCTGTCCGCTTAAGACCCAGACCATTAAAGCAATGGAGTAGGCGGCTATTGTAAACGGTAGACTATACCTGTCAGCTAATCTTACAAACGGCGCCTCACTGGCAGCTGCATTCCTAACAAGCTTAATGATTTGTTGGTATTGGCTATCTGCTGCTGTCGCAGTAGATTTTATGGTTAGAACACCGTCTACATTTATAGAGCCACTTAAGAGGATAGAGTTTACTTCCTTTAAGATAGGCAAGCTTTCACCCGTTAGAGATGACTCATCTACGTTAGCTCGACCTTCAATGACGCTGCCATCTACCGGAACTACCTCTCCGGCTTTAATAATGATCTTTTCGTTTATTTTAATGTCATCAACCGGGACATTAAAAGTTTTACCCTTACGGATAACGTTGGCTGTTTGCGGCGCATGAGCAAGTAGGGTATCTAGCTCGCTTTGAGCTCGGCGCTCTGCATAATCCTCTAATGATTGCCCTCCGGTTAGCATTAGAACCACAACTATGGCCGCCCAATACTGGCCTAGTGCTACTGAAACTACAATAGCTGTTGCTGCCAGAATATCTATGCCATATCTACCAACTCTAACGTCTTGCCACATATCCCAAAGTAGTGGCAAGGTTTCTAAAATTGCCACAATTCCAAGTAGCCAATGAGCTGCCTTATGGTAACTAGTAAGCTCTAGAATTAAGGCTATAATTACGCTTAAGAGAGCTATGCAAAAAAGCCGGTATTGCCGGAAAAACTTTGTAAGATTTTTCATCAGGTTCCTATTATTATCACTTAAAGAACAGTATAGCAATAAATTGACCTGAACTATATCAGACTATATAATGTATAGTATTACTGACATTCAAGGAGGGATATGAAAGCTGCACAGATATCAGAATATGGTGGTGAAGACGCACTTAAGATAGTCGAAGATACAAAAAAGCCTGGTGCCGGTAAGGACCAAGTATTAGTGATGGTTTATTCAACCAGCGTTAATCCGTTTGATTGGAAAGTTAGAGACGGATCTTATCAACAATATATTCCTATCAAATTTCCGGCCACTCTAGGTGGAGACGTAGCAGGTATAGTGTCCGAAATAGGTGAGGGTGTGACTGGATTTGAAGTTGGACAAGAGGTTTACGGTCTAGCTAATGCCGTTAGTGGCCAAGGTTCATTTGCAGAGTATACACCGGTCAATATCGGGCAATTAGCTTTAAAGCCACAAGAGCTGGACTTTAATACTGCCGCTGCAGTTCCGCTTGTGAGCATCAGTGCTTATCAGGCATTAATTGATCATATTAATTTACAAAAAGGGCAGAAAATACTTATTCACGGAGGCGCCGGCGGAATTGGAGCCGGAGCAATTCAGATTGCTAAGAATATAGGAGCCTACGTAGCCACTACCGTATCTCCGAAAGATTTAGACTATGTAACTGGACTTGGTGCAGACGAGGCGATCGATTATAAGAATCAAGACTTCACTAGACTTATAAAAAACTATGATGCAGTTTTTGATACTGTTGGCGGTGAAACAACCAGTCAGTCTTACCAGGTTCTTAAATCAGGCGCACCTCTAGTTTCTATGGTCGAACAGCCAAATGAAGAATTAGCAAAAAAGTACGATGTTACTTTTACATATCAGCAAACCGGTGTTACGACTGATAGACTAAACAAGATTTCCGAACTAATAAAGGAAAAGAAGCTAACTATCAACATAGATAAAGTTTTCCAATTTGATGAAATCGCTAAAGCCCTAGAATATCTCAAGACAGGACACCCCCGCGGCAAAGTTGTAGTACAAGTTAAAAGTTAGCGCTTAACTTTTAAACGCCAATGCTTATTTTTGTTCCTATTTGGATTTTAGCTCTGAAGTAGGAACAGTAAACCACGAGATAGTGTTCTCTTGGCCTTATATACGACTGAATCTACTACGTAATTCATAGTGATTAAGTCTAAATCTTTTGGAAGCGTATTGTCAACTCTTATGTTTATTAATTTGAAACCGTAAATGTGCCTTTAATGACATCAAGCAAATGATCGTGAAATTCAAAATTACCGACTTGATTTAATACAATCTTTAAACTTTGATTGGTGTCCAGTGTTTCTGAAGTGATTCCATCGTAAGCGGCGTGATGGTCATGAGGGCCAAAAGCAATTAAACGAATTGCATTATCCCTGTTCGTAAAAGTAAGACTATCGCATAATTTGCCCGATATATGGTCAGGAATTGCCTGATTACCCTTTAAAACAACCTGTATGTCTTTAAAAGTTTTCGGGCACGAATGATAACTACTTTGCTGACCTTCGTGTTTTCCTAAGTAATTACTTGATAAAAGGTGTACTAAAAAACTCGCTAAAATTATTAGGATTAAAAAACCCACAAAAAAATATAATGTTTTTAGTGTTTTCAAATTAAACTTAAAATTAATGGGGCGAACGATGGGGCTCGAACCCACGGCCTTCGGAACCACAACCCGACGCTCTAACCAACTGAGCTACGCTCGCCATAAACAGAGGTGATTATACGTGACATTAGCTTAATATACAAATCCGCAGCCTAGGTCTTAGCAGATGACTAAATCATGAATTAAGCCTGAATAATTTTAAAAGTTATTTTTATTTAAGGGGAACAGTATTTTGTCCGGGTGCAGGAATAAATGCTGGATTTAATATGCTTGTAGGACTTAATGATTCCGCAGAATCAATAACGTAGTTTACTTGGGTGGCTACTTTTAATAATTTTCCTCTTGTTAGTAACGCTTCAGTTGCTAGAGGCGGCTGAGTACTCGCGGCTATATTAACTGTAGTATTTCCGGGCGCAGTGTATTGGCCCTCCATTTGATAACTGCCATTTTGCGAATTTTTGGTAATTATTATCGTTTCGTATGGATTTTGAGGAATGTCTGGATACCCGCTAAATGGATTTTCACTAACAAATATCATTTCAGTTCTCTTAGGATCTAATTGGCCAGTACTATTTTCAGGTGCCATAACGCTAAGCGTATAACTACCAGAAGATTGTGGAAGATTGCTTGATTTTGGCAAACTACCAACACGGACTGATACCTGACCTAAGTTATTTGCAGCATTATAGTGCGAATAACTTACGTATGGGTTTGTACTACCGGTAAAAGATAATACTCTTTCAGCTAGCTTAGTTATCGTTAATCGGGCTGCTTTATTTAAAGCCTTATTAGGCAGGTAAGCTGATGGAGTACCACCACTATTAAACATCTCGGCTTGAGCGCTTGGCGCTGGTTTGGATGCCAAAGTTGCTGCAATAGCGGCACCGGCAACCAAGCCGGATCTTAATACGCGGCGTGCTGTTTTATGCTTAGTTTCATGACTACGACTATTCATAGATCGTAATATAGTATCATATCATTAACTCATTGTCAATAGTTTGTGGTGCAGACTATCCTACGCTGTTAGCAGTTCTAATTCGGTCAGTCTCGCCAAGACGCTTATGCTTCTAAACCAAATATACTGTAAACTACCTTTATGCGTGTATTAGTATTTGGAGCCAGTATAACTCAAGGATTCTGGGATACAGAAGGTGGTTGGGTAGCCAGACTACGCGAACACTATGATAAGCAGCGAATAGCCAACCAGAGCGATAGAGGCATACCGACTTTCTTCAACCTGGGGATTTCAGGAGATACTTCCAAGAATCTTAGAAAGAGATTTGTGGCTGAAACCGAAGCCCGGGTCTGGCCGAATGAAGATATGCTGTTCATTCTTTGCATTGGTACTAACAATGCTAGGACTATTAACGGCACACCGGTATCATCTCCTGCTCAGTACAGTGAGGATATGACTTGGATAGTCAATTTGGATAGTCAATAAGGCCCAGAATTTCTCGTCTAAGATAATGATGGTCGGAATACCGTGTTGTGACGAGAGACTAACTACTCCAGTGGGATGGGACGCTACAACCAGTTACACAAATGCAGCCATCAAGGCCATTGATGATGACATGAAAGATGTATGCCAGCAGGCATCAATTCCTTATGTACCTACCTTTGAGACTTTTGTAGAACAATTAGGCCAGGGTAGAAGGTTAATGGCTGATGGTCTACACCCAAATAATGATGGCCACCATTTAATGTTTGAGCTGATGCTCCCTACGTTCCAAAAGCTGGCTGAATAGTTCTAGAATCCGACCCTATCTCTGTCAACTAAGAAAACTAAACTACACTTCGTTCAGACGGGGAAAAGCTTCTTCAGCTACCGTTCTTACTATGGTTGATGAGTGGGCTGGTCTGGTATGTTCCATGGACAAAGCTAGTACTCCTGCTGCCGCTATGACTCCTTCATTCGGAGGTATTTGTTCCTTGGCCTGTTGAATAACCAATAATAAAGACCGGGGACTGAGCGAAGTAAATACTCTAAGTTGTGCAGCACTTAAGTCCTCGTAACTAGTCGCAGCTAACTCATGCAAAGATGAAGCTGGATAAATCTGTAATCCTAAAGACATAATTGACCATCCTCATTATATAGTTAGTAAACTATAACATAACTTTTATAGGCAAAGCACAATTTATTTGTAGCACAGTCTAAAATAGTTCCACACCTCCAACACCACGGCCCGCCATTGAATTGATCCCCGTTATTTTTACTATACCCGAATCGGATGCTAGAACTGTCAGTCGCGTGCGATTCCCCTACGCCTCTATTGACATATTCACTTTACTTTGATAAAGTATAGCGCATGTCTAAAGACAAGACTACAGTTTGGAGAGGCGAAACAGCTCAGCAACTAGTTGAGGCCTTGCTGGCTATCGATAATGTTGGAACCATGCAAAATTTCCTGCGCGATGTTATGACCGAGAAAGAAATCGTTGAGATTAGTGCACGGTTCGAGGCTGCGCGTATGCTCCAAGCCGGAGATAAATACACTGACATCATCGCCCGGACACGCCTTAGTAGCCGAACGGTTGCCCGAATCAGCGACTGGCTGCAAGACGGCTGCAACGGTTATCAAGCTGCCCTGAATACTCTTCATCACAGCCATCTATCGCCAGCTCGTGCTGAGTAGCTAGTTTTTTATCCCGAAAAACCAAACGCCAGCACGTAGCTGGCGTTTTTCAGTGATTAGTAGATTTTAATTGGAGTTTATATGAAAGATATTTTAGAGAAGATACAGGGTGCAAAAAATATATACGTACCCAAGGGCGAGGATAGAAAGCCTTGCATCGCGGCACTCCAGGAGATTAGCGGCATTGAAGTGCCAACCTTTCAAGGAGAAGATCTCAAGGCGCGCTCACAAGGCCGCACTTTCTGGCTTTTTAAAGGCATGGACATACCGCGTCTACTAGGGCGCTATGAGGGTGTGGGTATTGCTGGCACAGATTCTGTAATAGAGAACCCTTCCCGCAATCAGGACGCGCGAGTGGTCGCTCGAAGGATAGGTGAGCCGATGTGCCGCTTTTCGATCCTTGCTGAGCAAGACAAAGTAGACGTGGTCGAGTCAATGCTCACGGCGGATTCTAGATATGCGGCCAGCATGGCCATACCAACCAGCCGTCCTAGACTACTAGCCGGGATATGTTCTTGGCGTGACATTGGGTTTACACCATTAGAAGAGCTGCAATTGAGCGGAAGCATTGAGGCTATGACTAGCCTAACTGGCATAGGCATTGCGGCCGACTTGGTAAGGACTGGAAAGACAGCTCGTGACAATGGGCTGCAAGAGGTATACCCATTATGTGATGTATATCCGGAAATTGTACTGAGGGCAGAAGATGCGAGTCTATAGAAACCCAACCAGAAGTCAGTGGCAGGCAATGTGCCGGCGTCCTCAAATAGACAGTGCAAATCTCGAAAGCCTGGTGACAGAAGTCTTTACTCAGGTGAAAGACAAGGGTGATAAGACATTGATGGACTACACCGCAAAGTTCGATGGCGTAAAGTTGAACAGTGTGACGATTGATCCCGCAATAATTAGCCAGCTGGCAAGAGGAGTACCGGCTAGACTTCAAGATGCTATCGATATAGCCTACATAAACATCATGCGATTCCACATGGCACAACAATTAGATGTCGAAAAGGAGTCTGTTGAAACAATGCCAGGTGTGCAGTGTTGGCGAGAGGCAAGACCTATTGAATGCGTAGGCCTATACATTCCTGGCGGAACGGCCCCACTTATATCGACTATCCTGATGCTCGGTGTACCTGCTCAGCTGGCGGGCTGCAAACAAATTGTTTTTTGTACTCCGCCTGGCAAAGACGGGTCGGTCAACCCAGCATTGTGTTATGCTGCCCAAAAAGTTGGCGTGACAACTTTCATTTGCGTTGGCGGGATACAAGCGATAGCCGCCCTAGCGCTGGGTACCCAATCCGTGCCGAAAGTTGACAAAATATTTGGCCCAGGCAACCAATATGTTACGGCAGCGAAACAGTACGCTGCTAAAAGTGTGGCCATCGACATGCCTGCCGGCCCTTCCGAGCTATTGGTTATAGCTGATAAGTCCGCTGACCCCGCTTTCGTGGCGGCCGACTTACTCAGTCAGGCCGAACACGGTCCGGACAGTCAGGTCGTATTCTTGACAGACAGCCGGAGTCGGATCTCCTTGGTTCGCAATCAGTTAGATGAACAGCTAACAGGCTTACCGAGGAAGAAGATTGCTCAAGCGGCTCTCAAAAATTCTTTTGCTATAGAGTTTAGCTCTTTAGATCAGTGCGTGGAGTTTGCGAATCTCTACGCACCCGAACACTTGATTTTAAACACTAAAAACCCCAAGAAATTTGTCAGCCGTGTTACGAATGCCGGCTCGGTTTTTCTTGGCGCGTATTCGCCCGAGAGTGCGGGCGATTATGCCTCAGGTACGAACCACACCCTACCAACCGCTGGCTGGTCTCGCAGTTACGGAGGCGTTTCGTTGGATAGCTTTGTAAAGAAAGTGACTTTTCAATCACTTACTAAAGAAAGTTTGGGTAACTTATCCAGTGCTATAGAAACTTTGGCTCGATCGGAGGGTCTAGAAGGGCACGCCCGAGCTGTCTCGATCAGGGAATAGAACTTTTGAGTACTGTCTGGAGGGTGAAATAGTTCCAGATCTGCAAAGCTACGGCCCGCTATACTCAAGCGTTTACATGTTATACTTTGCCCATGATTAAGGTTAGCATTACGACACTTTGGAAGATCGCAGTCATAGTACTACTAGGGATCATTGCTATATACGCTTATCGTATAGACAGAGACCTTCGTAGTTATGGCTCCACCCCGTACCCCATAAACTGTGGTATATATAGTACCGGTTCGTCTTCGGCCGCCATGCCGAACATGTGTGTACGACCATTAACGACCCAGCCAGCAAAGTAGTCCGTCAGCAGTTATAGGGTAGAGAAGTTCGAAAATTCGATTAACTATATCTTCTTACCTTTCCAATACTTCTTCCATTCCTTGTATTCTGTAATTGTCTCTTTACGCTTTACTTTATCAAGCAGAAATATACCGTTAAGATGATCTATTTCATGTTGAAAGACCCTAGCATGGAAATCGTTATCTAGGTCATAGCGCACTATTTGACCCTCTCTGTTAATTCCCTGAACGACACACTTTATTGGACGGGGAACAACAGCCCTTATATTACTTGAGAGATCACCCTCCCAATCATCCTTCATTTTCTTACTACGCGAGATAATTTTAGGATTTAGCACAATGGTTAGAGGAAAAGCTTTTTTATGAGGGTAGCGCGGATTAGTAGGATCGACATGAACTACGATAACCCTTTTATTTACTCCAACTTGCGGTGCGGCAATACCTGCACCATCATTGTTGACGCAAATGCTAGCTAGATTATCGAGAAATTTTTGAAATTCCGTATTTTTTAAATCACTTTTTAACACCCGAACAGACCTAGCTCTAAGGGAAGGGTGACCTATGCGTATTATAGTTAATTTGCTCACCACTCAATTAAATAGGGTTAGAGTATTAAAAACAAATATATTGAGCTAAATGACTGTGGCGAAATTTAACCCCAACAAGGTTCGCTAGATACCCAAGGGCTCGTACCTTGCTCTCGGAGTAATATCTCAGCGGCATGTACTTGTATGGCTGGTGGTGCATACATAGCTCTACTGTAACCGCCCGTATTATTCCATGTAGAGTCTAGTTCTTGAAAACCACCTGAAGCAGTGGACGTAGGATTTTGAGCATTCCATATTATTGGAGCATCCTGCGAACTGTTTGATTCACAGCCACCTATATCCTGTAAGATCTCAGGCATGGCAGGAATATAATGTATATTATGGCCGCTATGATGGGTATGATGCGAATGGACCGGTTTATGAGTAACATGTACGTCCCAGCCGTTACTTGAATTAAATGCGTCACCTATTAGACTAAAACCGATAAATTTATAAGCTTCTTGCACTAGCAAGACATTTTTATCTCTTGGCCCTACTGGACTAGTCTCTTCCATACTTAAATGGGCTTTATTGACAGACGCAAGCGCAACAGAGCTGGCAGCAAGTACTAAGCCCGACCTAATAGCAGACCTCACCGTTTCTGAGGAAACAGGCATAAGTCCTCCTTAATGTGAGGAGATTAAAACAATACCCTTAGCACCTGTTTAGTATTTGCTGACTTGATTATATGGAGCGGTCATTGTATTTAGTCACGACTACCCGTTCAATCAGATTAGTAAGTACTAATTTTAGGCACCTATGCAGAGTTTAACCTAGTTTTGTTTATAGTCTTATGAAATATATTACTTAAAGTGATAAATATAAATTAGATTCTTAAAATCTAGGGATTACATTTCAGTTACTCTGGAAAAGTTGTTAGTCACTAAATGGAGAGTATAAAAAATATTTAGCGGTAAGCTCTTCATTGGTATTTATTTTTCTAATTGTTTTGAATTTGATTGAGTCTCCCTGCACATAAAACTCACAGTTTGGACTATCTGAATGATTTATAAAACCACCTAGAGGCGTTCTTATATATCCATCCTTGAATCTAGAATCCGTTATATGAGTAATACCGAAATCATAACCTGCTTCTATTGGGAGAGTAGTAAATACACCTTGTCCGTGTATCTTTGAATCCCTTACGACAAGACCTATAGGTAGAGCTAAGTAGTTACTCATACTAAAAATATAATTATGAAGTCATTGTATACCTAACTAGCATAAGTGCATATTGCGTGTGTATTTAAAATATGCCTAGAAAACACATTGTGCTTTAAGTCAACTAATTTCATGTTAGAATCCTATGATGAAAACAGTTCGAGGCGAGAAGTGGGTGGGGAGTAGGGGTAAAAGAGTAGAAGACTTAAGTATTGCTATTTCGGCTATACCGGTTGGTTTTACTTTGACAACTCTTGGGGCCATTTCAATTGCGCTTTTTGACAGAGTTAATCCCGGTTATAGACAACAACGAACTGGTAGAAATAACGTACCTTTTAATATATTAAAGATAAAAACTATGCCGCACTGTAAAGAGGATACGCCCAGTGGTGGCAACCATGATGATCCCAGAGCTAGTCAAATGGGAAGAATACTTAGGAAACTGAGAATTGATGAGCTGCCACAGATAGCAAATGTAATTGTAGGAAACATGTCAATGGTTGGTCCAAGACCTCTTCCAGAGTCAGAATTTGCAATTGCCAGAGAAGTATTGGGCGAAAAAGAATATTCAGACTGGCAAACCATTCGGCACTTGGGCCGGCCAGGTATTGTTGATCCGTATAGTGTTGATTATTTTAGAGAAGGCTTACCGCTAACTTACAGAAAGCAAGATTTTGAAATTACCATTCCACGAAGAGTAGAGTTAGAGACTCAATATATGCTAGAAACGGCATCTTTAGAAAATGATTTACAAATTTTAGCACAAGCAGCAATGATAGTAGGTTCGTCAGCGCTAAGACCTTTAATAAGTCTCTAATTTATTAAGGTAATCAGCATTAGCAGTATTGCAAAGCAACTTTTATAAGCACATAATAATGAGTATGAGCGAAAGAAAGGGTCTTCAGCCTGTTTCTGCGTCTGACGTGCGACCCATTGAAGAAATACTCGAGGGTGACCCAGATTACATCGAAAGAGGAATAGCTAAACTTAGGCATTCAGTCTATGACGAGGAAGTACGGAAAGACTTAAGTGTAGATAGACCAGAAGGTGTTATTCCTTGGCTGCAACGTCAGGGAACTGTTGGACTAAGGACTTTGATAGCTGCTGAAGTTACCGTCGTTGGTATTGCCATCGATTTACAAGAGAGAGCTGCTGGATTAGTCGGAATACATTCCCCCGAGATTTAACTTTAGATAAACCACCTTTCTTTTATAGGACTAATTATTACTAAGCATAAACTGATGAAGTATAGGGCTGGACAGCTACCGGAACTGGTACAAGTTCGGGAACAAGGACATGTTGACCTGGTAGGATTCCCTCGTTACGCCTAACGTCAGATGGTAAAGTTGTAAACCCGGGTGCCCATATGTTATTTTTCGGTAGCCGATCAGTTAACTCATGAACTGCTACACCACTTCGAGCCATGTCATCATGTGTTACACCTTTAAGGACAGTTGCTATATGTCCAGCACTCAACACAATAATTAAGCTTGGTGATGGAGCGTACGCGCCTTCTTCGCCTCTGCCCGTAAGTTCTTTTGACTTTTGATTTAGATCTATGGCAGCTTCATCAATTGCTGCATATAAAGCCTCTGAGGTGCTACCTGGATGACTATTTACTACAATAGGTCTAGCGCTAAATAAAGTCTTGCCCCCTTCTTTTTCTTCATCAATCGCATCACTCAGGATTTCAGCACGGTAAGACAGTACGCGTCGACGCTCCCTATAAGCGGTAGAGTATATAACTGGTTGAATACCCACAATACGACCGTGATCAAACACTCCGTTAGCTCTTAGTGTCCCCAAAACAAGATCAAGTTTAGTCCGATCTTTTCTACGTCTACTTAGCGATAAAACATCTACCGCTGCTAAACTACCTAATTTTCGGATTCGTTTCTGTTGTTCAACATACTTTCTTTCGTCAAGCTTATCTGTAACCAATTCGCTTCCCGGAACTGTGCCCCACAATAACCTAGGTACTTCTTGTATAGCTCCAGCAGTTCCTCTAATTGATGGCATCCTTGGTCTAGTAAACCCTCCCACTCTCCATTCGTTAATAATGAGTGCATCATGCGGTGTAATATATCTCTTCGTAATGCTAGGTAAGTATAAGAGCAATGCAAGATACCCTCAGTAACTTAATTCACAAATTTTGTGATATAGAACACGTTTTGGGTATATGCTATATCTGTAATTCTAAAATAAAATATTTAGGGTCTTAGTCTAAAAAACTACACGTATTGGTAGTTAGTATATAAGGAATATTATTGTTGATTATTTGAATAATTTTTATCTAATTGATCGGGCGAAAGTATATAGCAAGAACTTCCACGTTCATCACTAACATTTGGTGGTGGTTTAGGATCATTTTGTAATGCTTGCCGTACACATATTTGCCGCTCAGCATCAGTTTTTTTGCTTCTTTGGGTGCTTAAATAGATATAACTTAATATTACTAAAGATACCAAAACCAAAATAGAAATCACGGCCAGAAGTAACTTGTGAGTGTTTTTCTTTTTCATGAAGTTATATTCTATTATAAATTATCTCACGTCAAAGAGCTTATGCTTGGTACACCGTTATAGACGAGATCAGAATATTATTGACCAGCCCTACCTAGCAAATCTTGCTAATACTGCTTCTCTTGTGTAGTTTGGAGAGTAAAAGCAATTTGTGAATTACCTTTCGTGCAATCATAAATATGGAAATTCCCCTTATAATATGCCTGCCAAGTCTTAGGTGAATAAGAATTATCATAAGTTTTACAGTAATAGCCCATTGATGAGTAATAGTCACCATAAGGCCCCGTGGCATTTATAACAGCCATTGCATCTGTACAAGTTGCACCTCCACTTAGGGCAACTTGACCGTATTGATTACCATTTTTTGTATTAGATTCTAAGCACATAGATCTTCCAATAGCAGTTGGTTGAAGAAAGCTATTATCATAAGAATTTTTTTGAGTAGCTGAATAATTAGGAGTTAACACATCTCCACCGCCTACACCATACTCAGGGAAAGTATATGTATAGCACTGATTTCCTTTGTAATAATATTTCAGAGCACTTTTAATATCAGAATCATTATTAAAAGATGGCGGGGGCAAGCCGTTATTCTTAAAATAGCCGCATAGTGTAAAACTAGTGTAATTACCTGGACCTTGAACCTGTAGCTGTGTATCTGCCGGCACAGTATCTGCAGAGTATTGATAACTTGAAATCGAGTTAGACAAACTAACTTTTAGGTCTGTTAAGCTTTTCGGAAGTGTATTGTTTTTATTGCCATATTTTAAAATTCCATTAGTCAAAGTGTATAAGTCATTAATAGTATTATTGTCCGCCGAATCATTCGCAGTTTTTGCAGAAGACTGCAGCTGTTTATGTTGCTTTAAAGAGTGATATATCTTGTAGCCAACGAAACCAATTACTGCTAATACTAGTATGATTAATATGAGTTCTAAATGTGCAAAACCCTTTTGGTTTTTCTTAAGCATAAACTAAGTTAAGCAGATAAATACTATAGTTGTCCATCATGCTTATGTTTGGTACCCCGGGAGGGATTCGAACCCCCGACCTTAGGCTTAGAAGTCCTCTGCTCTATCCTGCTGAGCTACCGGGGCGGATACATATAACTTATTGGTGCGGGTGGCGGGGATCGAACCCGCAACTCAAGCTTGGAAGGCTAGCGTGAGAGCCATTTCACCACACCCGCATATTTAATTAAGTGTAATTGCTCTTAATAACAGAGGCGATTATACCATATGATTAGTCTTAAATCTCGCGCAGTACTGTAATATGCGCACCTAAGCTGTTTAATCGTTCAGCTAAATCTTCATATCCGCGATTAATCGTATAGACATTGCGCAGTATTGAATTTCCAGGTGCCGCTAACATCCCAATGAGTAACATCACTGCCGGCCTAATTCCACTAGGACATATCAAATCCGCTGGTTTAAATCTGGTAGGTCCTTCGATAAACACGCGATGTGAATCTGCCAGTTCAAGATTAACCCCTATTTTCTTCATTTCTGTATACATTAAGGCCCGGTCTTCATAGACCCAGTCATGAATTAGGGTTCGTCCTTTAGCTACAGCTGCAATCGGAACAAAGTAGGGAAGATGATCAATATTAAGTCCTGGAAAAATGTTTGGATGAATCTTATCTACCGGTGCTACTAAGTTTCCATCATGTTTATGTATTTTAATATCTACTAAATTAGTACGGCCGTTTTCTGACTTATATGAAGCACCGACTTCAGATTTTAGTCCCATTTTCTCTAATTTAAGTAGCTCTAACTCTAAAAATTCAATAGGTGCGCGCCTTATAGTTATTGAAGAATTTGTAGTTACTGCTGCGGAAATAAAAGTCATGGCTTCTACTGGATCTTCTGCCGGAGCATAGCTTACATTTTTCTTAATTTTAGCCAGCCCCTGGACCTTTAGTGTACTGGTGCCAATGCCTTCAATTCGGACTCCCAATCGTTGCAAGTAAAAACATAGATCCTGAACCATATAGTTCGCACTTGCCATCTTTATAACTGTCTCACCAGGTGTTCTTGCAGCCGCCATAAGTATGTTTTCAGTAGTTGTGTCTCCTGATTCATATAAGACAACGGATCGTGACGGTAGTTGAGGTGAAGACATAATTTCATAATGCCCAGATTTGGTTAGTACACCTACGCCGAACTCTTCTAATCCGTATAAATGAGGTAAAACAGTTCGTCTGCCTAAATCACAACCACCGGCATATGGGATCTTAAACTCCTTAGCAATATGCATCAGCGGACCAATGAACATCAGCACGCTTCTTGTTTTCCTAGCTGATTCTTTGTTCATGTTTTCAAGATCAAATTTTTCAGGAGGTCTAATCTCTAGATCATTTTCACCAATCCATCGGACGTGCACGCCAATACTAGTAAGTACTTCAATTAACCTGTTAACCTCTTCGATTCTGGCTACATTCTTTAGTTTAGTTATACCTTGGTTAAGTAGGCTGGCACAGAGCAGAGCAACCGTTGCGTTCTTGGAAGTCTTAAGTGTTATCTCACCCTTAAGTTCATAACCGCCTTCGATTAAAAGATTAATGGCGCCTTGATTAATAGATATTAATTGCTTATTAAGAACATCACTCACTCGGCCTAAAGTCTCTAAGCTCAAATTCTGACGACCATGCTCCATTCGATTAACGGCCGACTGCGATGTATTGAGTCGACGAGCAAATTCTGCTTGAGTAAAACCTTTTTCTTGCCTTACTTGAGCAATTAATTGGCCTATCTTTTCGTTAGTAGATAGCATAGGTACATAATGATATCATATGTGATATTTAATCTTCAATAGATTTTTAAAGCTAATTGTTAGATATAAACTTAAGCATTTATGAAATAAGCAGGTGGTTATTTCCATTAGATGTTTAATAAAACTTTTTGTTACAATTAGTTGTAACTAGTAGGGGAGACCAGAAATGAACGACAAAGTTGTGGCTGCTCTAATTGCTGCAGAAGAGAAAAGACAGAGAGAAGGGTTGGAATTAATACCTTCCGAAAACTATGTCAGCCGAGATGTACTTGAGGCCATGGGAAGTGTTTTTACAAATAAGTATTCCGAAGGCTATCCTGGAAGGCGTTACTACGGTGGCCAGGAAAACACCGATCAGGTTGAACAGCTAGCTATAGATAGAGCTAAGCAACTATTTAAAGCCGATCATGCTAACGTTCAGCCGCATTCTGGTGCTCCAGCTAATGAAGCAGTATATAGCGCGTGGCTAGAACTTGGAGATACGGTACTTGCTATGGATCTAAGTCACGGCGGACACCTTACTCACGGTGCCCCGGTCACCCGTTCCGCTCACTTGTATAACTTTATTCGTTACAAGATGAAGGATCCATCTACAGGGGAAATAGATTATGAAGAACTAAGACAACTAGCGTTAACTCATAAGCCAAAAATAATACTTGCCGGATTCAGCGCTTATCCAAGAGAACTTGACTACGGCAAATTCGCAGAAATTGGAAATGAAGTAGGTGCGTTACTAATGGCAGATATGGCACACATTGCCGGACTTATTGCCGGTGGCGTCGCAAAAAATCCATTCGATTATGGCTTTCATATCATTACTACTACCACTCATAAGACACTGCGAGGTCCCAGAGGCGGAATGATATTAAGCCAAGGCACAGTAGGAAATCCCCTAAAGGCCCCAGAAAAAACCTTGGAGAATATCCCAACATTAATCGATCGGGCAGTATTTCCGGGTATGCAAGGTGGACCACATGAGCATATTATTGCTGCTAAAGCTGTGGCTTTCGGAGAAGCACTTAAGCCTGAATTTAAAACTTATGCTAAGCAAATAGTACTAAACGCCAGCGCACTGGCTGACGCTATGCTAGAAGAGGGCTTCAGTTTAATAACCGGAGGAACTAGTAACCACCTGATTCTGGCTGATGTATACGGCAGTTTTGACCTCGATGGCAAGATAGTTGAAGAAGCCTTAGATAAAATTGGACTAACACTAAATAAAAATTCAATTGCTGACGATAAGCTCCCGCCTTATAAGCCAAGCGGGATTCGTCTTGGTACTCCAGCCATTACAACCCGTGGCCTAAAAGAAAAGGATATGGCTCAAATTGCTAAGTGGATGAAGAAAGCCATAGATAATAGGGAAGATGATGCTAAGCTTAACGTGTTAAGAGAAGAAGTTAAAGCTTTTGCGCTTAAATATCCTCTCCCGAGCGATAACTAAACTAAGCGCTAGGCAGTAGTTCTGGTTCTTGAGATAGTTCTACGCCAAACTTAGACTGGACGCTGTCAATAATCTTCTTTTTAAAATTTAGTAAATCTTGCGTGGATTTAGCGTGTTCGTTAACTAGAACCAAAGGCTGGGCTGGCCATGTCCCCATTCCGGTCTCGTTATCATGAAAATCCTTAAACCCGGCTTGTTCTATTAACCAGGCGGCAGATAATTTAACTTTTTCCTTATCTACCTCCCAATGAGGCACCATATCATAGTTATTCATAAGTTCAGTTAGTTTGTATGTCGGCACAACAGGGTTTGCAAAAAACGACCCGACGTTATTTACAGCACTAGGATCAGGCAGCTTATTGCTTCTAATGTTAATTACAGCATCTCGTATTGTAGTTGGAGTAAATTCAGAGATATTATTAGCGTCAAGGTACGTTTTTAGTGTGGCGTAAAAGGGCGGAGCCGGATTACCTTTTACTAAATGTAGAGTTATAGCTGTAATAAAGAATCGTCCATGGTCTACGGTTTTAAACCTGCTAGTTCGGTATCCAAAGCCACAGTCACTGGCCGGAATAACCACGAAATTGTTTAGGCTAATGTCATAGGCCTCAATTGTTGTCAGGGTCTGAGATATCTCTTGTCCGTAGGCGCCAACGTTTTGAATAGGAGTAGCACCGGCTTTACCCGGTACTAAGCTAAGCGCTTCAATTCCAGTGAGGCCGTCTTTAACTGTTCTCGCTACCGCACTGTCCCAATTTTCACCAGCACCAATTGTTACATAAAAATTTGTTGAATCCTCTTCGTATACTTCATAGCGAAGAATATTATTAACTAAAATTAATCCCTGGAAACCTTCATCTTTCCATACAATATTGCTTCCAGAGCCAATCATAATTACCGGCAGCTTATTAGCTTGAGCCCATAATAAAGCTTCCCTAAGCTCACTCTTATTAGTGATTTCAGCCAAATATGCAGCACTTCCACCTAATCGCATTGTGGAATAATCGCTTAAACTTACATTACTTTTGTATGTCATACCTTCTACAGTATACCGTTTATTTTGCGGCACGCTCATGCTTGCACTACTCGGTACACATGCCTAAAATATAGGTATATGGCAAGAGCAGATAAACCGTTCGTTTCCCTAGGTAAACATTTAAAGACCGTCCGTGAACAATCGAGGCGTAGTTTATCTGAGGTTTCTGGCGCCATAGAAATCGACGAAAATCAGCTAAAACTATATGAAGCTGGTCTTAAACGACCCGACGAAGATGTAATGCTGCTGTTTATTAGCTATTTTAATATGCCTGACCAGGAGGCTTTACATCTTTGGGGGTTAGCTAACTACGATAGCGACTTAACTGAGCATATTGAAATCAACTTGAATGAAAACCACGACAACCCAGCTATGTCCGGTCTGATGACTAAACCAATGGTTATGTTGCTATCAATGGACGTACGAACAATGTATAGCGATGGAATAGAGATATCATGGAATGAAGCCGGACTAACGTTGAACTTTACGCAAACTAGTAACCAGTCACCTAAGACTAAACCACAGCCTCTACCTGTTTCTAAGGTAGGAATGAGCTATAACCAGGCCGAAAAAGTGCTGGAATGTTTACAACGTGCGTTGCTTCACGCCAAATATAACGGTAACACTAAGTTATTGCCGCCAAAATCATCCAAGAGTTAATAAAGTAAAATTTTTTACAGACATCATAAATAATGGGGCTTATGCTTCCGCCAGGCAATAAAAATAGATCTTTAAACAAAAAAGGTAATTTATGACTATAGAGCAAATGCTTAATAGCTTACAAATAATGGCTAAGCAAACATCTACCGAGGCAGGTAAGAAGACATCTCCAAAAGCAAAGAAAATATAGGCTTTTAATTTACTTTTTACAAATTAGCCAACTATTTATTATTCAGTGAGGTTAGTAAGGCCTAGTGTATGGCCAGTAATTGCCCATAACCGCGCTTTTGAAAATCAAAATATGATTTTGTGGCTGGCTTGCAAGCTTCATTTCTGATCACCATAATCACTCCCTCACTTATTTACTAGCTTAACCTTATATTTTATGAAGTATTTTCAACAATAAGTTATTTCACACGCCTCGGGTAAGTTATTACACAGACCTTGCTAGCTAACAGATATAAAATATAACTTAGATTAACAAAGGAAGTTGAACTTATTATGGTAAGAAACCGAAAATTAGTCCAAAAATCCGCATCCAGATATCTTCAGATTGCAAGACGAAACGGTATTAACGTCAAAACTCCTGAACCGCATCTTCCTATTACTGAACAGGAAGAAACCGACATTATGTAGTAATTTTAGATTAAGTTTTCTAACTTTCTTACTTCGCCTAGCAAATACAAAGAGCCAACTATAACGCATATTTTCTCTGGCCCATTAATGAGATCTTGATAAGCCACTTCTAAATTCTCAATTGCCTTAACAGGCAAATAGTTTTCAAATGCTTCTGCTAGCTCAGTAGCAGGTGTAGATAAAATCGGTAGATCCTGAGTAGTAGAAAACTTGGTAGTGACCATACGACTCGATATAGATGCCAAAATTGGGACGATATCTTTGTATTCCTTGCCTTGCTTCATGGCAAGTAAGACAGCCGGTTTTTGTTGAGGGAAAAGTTTTTTAAAACTTTCCGCAAAGGCTGTCATTTTTTGTGCGTTATGAGCGCCGTCCATTACAATAGTTTTTTCTCCCTCGTGTCTAATATCCATTCGGCCTGGTACGGTTATTCTCCTAGTTTTTTCTAATTGTTCGTTCTCCAAGGCAATCAAACTATCCCGTTTTTGAATATATTTAAATACTTCATAAGCAAGTGACCAATTTCGCTGCTGAAAGTTTGGAATATTTGGTTCATTAGTATTGCCCGGTGATATTATATGCAGCTCAGCGTTTTGTCTTAAGGCAGTTTCCTCTACCACTTTTAAAGCTTCGCGGTCTTGATCAACACAAAGAACAGTATTACCAGGAAATATTATGCCCGCTTTTTGCGCGGCAATTTCTCTTAATGAGCTACCAAGGACATTTACATGGTCGTGTCCAATATCTGTAATTACACAAATTTTATCTTGAGCATTAATAACATTTGATCCGTCTTTAAGCCCACCTAAACCAACTTCAATGACGCCGTAATCTACTTTTACTTTTGCAAAATACCAATAAGCAAAAGCTATCATAACCTCAAACCATGATGGCTTAAAGGGGCAGCCTTCCATAATGCTAAGGAAGACCGATAATGACTCGCAAAATATCTTTTCTTCTAGCGGTACGGAGTTTATTTGCACTCTCTCATTAAGTTCATCAACATGAGGCGAGACGCTCAGACCCACTTTTTTATCTGTAGCGGTAAGTAATGATGAAATATAGTAGGCAGTAGATGTTTTTCCTGATGTTCCTGCAACATGTATAGCTTTAAATTTATCCTGCGGATTACCTAGGAATTCCATGATGTTTCTCATGTTATCTAACGTGTATTCTGAATGGGAAGAATCATGAAAACGCCTTAAATATTTATTAGCACTTTTAAAGTTATAAATTGGTAATGCTGTATCCATCTGTTTCACTCTGTTAGAATAGTATACGACATCTATGCGCCCGTAGCTCAGTGGATTAGAGCGTCTGTCTTCGGAACAGAAAGTCGGGGGTTCGAATCCCTCCGGGCGTACCATTTACATACAAAGCTTATTATAGTATAATTAGTTTATGAATGTTGAGGCGGTTGCTTTACAAAATGCTGAGCGTAAACAAATAGGTACTCTCTTTACGCCAGAAAATATTGGTAGTACCGCAGTTCTTTTTGTACATGGTTAGTAAGAGTAATAGGGTGGGTTATGCTGAAGCTGTTGCCTCCGAGACAGGTGCAACATGTTTGACTATTGATTTAGCGGGTCATGGTGAAAGCGCCGGTAGTTTAGATGAGCTAAGTGCTCATGATCACCTAGTTGATGTTGTACATGCTTACGACTTTTTATCAAGTAGACCAGGAGTAAGGACTAAAAGAATCGGTGTAGTTGGTGCAAGTTATGGCGGTTATTTAGCGGTAATGTTAAGTCGTGAAAGACCAGTAGGCAGTTTATTATTACGAGCTCCAGCAATTTATGAAGATGAGTTATTAGATAAGCCACGAGCCAAAATGGATGAAGATAGAAATAATACTTTCAGACGCAGGTTATTTCCCATTTTGCCTCACAATAGAGCACTAGAAGCAATTAGAAATATTAAAGGTAATGTTACTGTAGTCCAATCAGAAAAAGACGAATCAATCTTGCCTAGCGTTATAGCTGCATACGTTATTTCCGCACAAGATAGTACACACAAACTTATTCTTGGCGCACAACATTCTCTACAGGGACACGAACGTGCTGAATTCAAAGCTCTACTAATAGACTGGGCCGCTAAGTTATAAAGTTCTAACTTCTCCTATAGATGGTAACTGTCTAGGCTTTAACCCTATATTAAGGCTAGCTAGTATTCCGAACTAACTGATTTATAATTCTTGAAGTTAAGTGACTACGCATAGCTCCAGGTGCACCATACAATTCGTACGTATCTGCCATAGATACATCAGGGTATACGATACGAGCTTTAGCTACCTTATCTGCCATTGGATTATCTGACGAAGTAAACCAATTAATTTCAGCTTCCAATGCTTCTTTAAATTTATCTTGGGCTTCTATACCAATTCCACCGCTAATCACAATTAAATCTGGAGCAGCTGTGACACCAAATACTATTGCAATATTAGCCATACCTCGGGCAATTGTTCTAAATACAGGATTATTGTGTTCAAGATCGCGAATAGGTCTATCAAACTTTCCGTCTAACGCTGTTCCGGAAATGGATTGCTCAGGAGTTGACGCAGGATGATCAAGTGATACGGGTATATGACCCATTTCCCATATTCCGGGTAATGGATGAAAAAGTTGCTCTTCAAACCTTGTGTCACGTATAACTGCTGCCCCACCAGTTCCGGACCCATCTATAATATCTGCAACGACACTGTCTTGCTCTTCGGCAAACAGTTTAGCTCCAGCTTGTGCAGCCAAATCCCCATCATTAACGGTCAGGAAAGTAAACTCTCCAGAATTTAAGAGCTTACCAACAGCTGGATCATGTTTAGTCATCTCTCTAACAGGATCAAACCCCCTTTTTCGCTTAAGAGCCCTTATATTAGTTACGCGTAGGTTTTGCGTAACACCATCTTCGGCATCTACTTTAACTGAAACTGGACCCGCTACTCCAAGCACTGCCCACCTTGCTCCTTTATCAGCAGCTGCCTCAAGTATTGTTCTACCGGTATATGCAAAAAATTCTTTGGGCGTAGTTGGTGTACCTAGCACAAGTAATTCGCCCATTATTTCACCTGAGGGCTCAAATTGAGCCACTCTTAGATTAGTTTTACCGGTTCCGAAAACTAAGCCTGCACCAATTTCAGGTATATTCATTTGGTTCTCCTAAATTAATATAATTTTTGCATATCCTGCTAGAAATACAAGCATATGAACTATAAATAATTTTCTGTTATGCTTAAGGTAATAAGCGGAAACAAACACATGAATACTACTGCTACCCTAGAAGCCGTTCAGTTTGAACCAGTAGAGTTTATTCCAGATGTGCTAAAGGCTAAAATCGGCATCATATGTCTAAACGAACAAGGCAAACCTGGCATTTTACATCTCACACGAAGTGAGCACGAGGATACTCGTGTAGGAGGTGCAGATTGGACGGGCGGAACATTAATGGACGGTGAAGATCCTCTTTTAGGGGCTAAGCGAGAACGTAAGCAAGAGCTGCCAGGAATAAAATTGACCAATATTACTGAAGTAGACAGAGCTCCAAGAACTAGAAATGGTATAAATACGCTAACAGTTATCTTTCTGGCAGCACTAAAAAAAGGACCTAAGGAAGGCCTTCGTTTTGGAGAAAACGAAGATGGAAAAAACGAGCACTGCGCCGCAAGTATAGTGTCATTTGCTGAATCTAAAAAACTTGCGGAGATGCCAAGAAAATATCGGGAGGCAGGCGCTTCGAAAGCAGGTAAAGCAGTAATTGCTAAACTTGTTAAGTTAGCTCAGCCCCTGGTAATTCCTGACGAGATACTAGAAACTAGATGGGGCATAACTTAAGGTTTTTATTTTCCAGGTTTGTACAGATTCATATTTATTATAAACTTCTTATATTATGTTCAACAATGAGCCATCGGCTTCAGAAGTAGCTCTTCAACGAGACATTAGATTTACAAGTAGATTACGTCAGAAAATCGCTTTATGTGGAGCTATCGCAGTCGCTGCTGTCGGAGCATTTTTATATGAAGAAGTAAAAGAAAACTGGAACTTTTCGGATGCAGGTGCTGATATTGCGATTGAATTATTTGCAGTTGGATTTGGCATCGGCGGAGTATATGGGAACCTGGGAGTCTATGCCGAAACCAAAGACCGGGTTAACTATAGATTGCAAATGATGGATAGAAAGCCAAGCGGCGATAGCTAGATCCCGTAGAAGCTCTAAGATACGAATAAGTATAATATACTTAACTTTAATGAATCACGACTATGAACTAGTTTCTCTTTCTCCGGAAGAGCGCCAGGATCTCGATTTAGAAATTCATAATATAACCTATGAAAGCTCATTATCCAGGATGGGGCTTATCGTCCATAAATTAGGCAAAATTGCTTCCAGAGCCCTAGAAGATATAGGTAAAACACCTTTAGCTTCTTCGCACTTTATAGGACCCCCTACATATATCCCACGCGGCCTAATAATTAATTGACGACAGAAGCAGATTGAATAATAATGCAAGACAGGAAAGCATACTACGGTCCCTGCTTACCTTAACTTTACGTGATCGGTGGAACCTACAATACTAGATAAAGATGAGGTACTTATCATTGCTTCTAGTAGAGTTAACATCTTCGCTCACTTTAATTATTTTCGAAATCATTGCCTTCGTAAGGACGCAGCAGAGGCTCTATGTCATCTCTGGTTACTTTCTTAGACTCCACAAAGTAGCCGAGTTATAAAACTCGGCAATCATCATCTACCACTAGTGTCGTTTTACCAGAATCACCGAACTCGGAGATTGTAACTACGACATTTCTTTTAGTTTTTTAGTCTATCAATTTCATTAATTAAGTTGTCAAACACATCAAACCTTAAACAAATTATATAGGAGTTTTAAATGCGTGAAAGAATAAACGAAGAGGTCAGTGTAGTTATGTACTACAATGCTCGTAAAAGAATTGCTCTTCCGTTTGCCATAGGCTGGCAGAACAGGGAATATAAAGTGGGGAAGATCGGCTATCATCATATTGTTAAAGATGGACTGACCCTGCATCATATATTTGAGCTGGTTGATAAAGAAGAAATCTTATGGTTTCGTATTAACTTAGACACAAGCAACCTACATTGGTTGCTGGAAACTGTTAGTGATGGATCTCCAGCTTAACTATAACGCTCCATTAATCATGCACATCGACCTAAACTCGTGCTTCGCTATCATTGAACAACAGGCCAATCCGCTAATCCGTAACAAACCAGTGGCGGTAGCGGCCTACGATACTCCCAACGGTATGGTACTGGCCTCCTCTTATGAAGCCAAAGTCTTAGGTATTAAGCTGGGAGTAAATGTCAGGGAAGCTCGTCTGCTTGCTCCTGGTGTAATAGTGCTTGTGCCTGACCCGGAAAAGTATTTCGATGCGCACAAGAGATTTAAGAAGGTACTTTTAAACTATACCGATGAAGTAACCCCGAAGTCTATAGATGAGTTTATTGTTGACTTCAGGGGATCCAGGGCAGTGCAGAAGGGATTAAGCCTGACTGACATCGGACAACAAATTAAACAGGACATCAAGGAGTCTCTAGGGGAATACGTAACTGTGAATATAGGGATAGCCCCTAATAGGTTTTTGGCTAAACTGGCAGCCGGACTTAATAAACCTGATGGGCTAAATGTTCTTACTGCTGAAAACCTGCGCGAGATTTACTCAACGCTGCAGTTAGTAGACTTGCCAGGCATCAACACACGCTATGAGGCCAGACTTAACTACGGAGGCATTTATACGCCGCTGCAATTTCTGGATGCCCCGGTAGTGATGTTAAAGAAACAAATCTTCAAGAGCATTGCGGGTTATTACTGGTACCTACGTCTGCGGGGACATGAAATTGATAGCGTGGACTTTGGCCGCAAAAGCTTCGGCCATCAGTACGCTCTGCCAGACAAGACCACGGATAAAGAGAAACTGTCCAGGCTACTTATGAAGCTCTGTGAAAAGACTGGACGACGATTGAGGGCGCAAAACTATACGGCAGGAGGAATACGTCTATGGTTTAATTATGAGAACAGATCCTACTGGGCCCAAAACAGGATAAGTAAATCTGCAATTTACTCGACCCAAGACATATACCTTCATGCTCAGAAACTACTAAATCAAGTACTAATAACCAGCCGAGTAACCAACATGGGTGTTACGGTGTTTAAGCTACGTCCTGCCAGTCCTATGCAACTTGGGCTGTTTGATGACACCAGGCTGGATACTCGCGCATTGGCTAGAGCCGCAGACATTGTTAACGATAAATATGGCGAGTTCACTATTGTGCCGGCTACCATGGCTAATATGCAGGAAGTTATACTGAAGCGCGTGGCCTTCGGCAACGTTAGGGACATCTACTAGCTGCCATGGTATGATTATAGGAGTTAAAAGACCTAAAAATAAAAATGGATCAATTAAAAAACTATATCAACGAAGCTAGAAACCATGACCATAGCGACGCGCAAATCCGCCAAGACTTAGTGGGTGCTGGCTGGGATATTGCCCAGGTGGACCAGGCTCTGAACCCGGTCAACTTAGACAGTCAGCCATATTCGGCACCGAACGTATTACCGCCACAGGCTCAAGCTGTTAGCAATTTATTCCTAGAAGATAAAATACCAGCGTCAATTGCTTTAGGTAGTAGCGGGTCGGGCTCTAAACTGTCGATTAATTTAATAATTGCCTCGCTCAGTATGCTGCTTCTACTCATAATAATTATTGGTAGCTCACTGGCTTTACTGGGACATAAGACAAGCTATCAGTCTGTAATTAATGAGTTTATTACCGCGCTGCAAAAGAAAGACAAAAAGACAGCGGATAGTCTTGAAAGTCCGGCCATGAGAGGTTTAGGCCAAAAATATGTTGGTGATCCCAGCTTCTACGACACCTGTCACCAGTCAGAGCTACTTTGCTCAAACTTTTTCGAAGCCTCTTTTTTAAAGAAAGCCACTATTACTCGTAAAGCGTATAAAGCTAGTAATGGCATTCAAGGCCACGAAGTTATTTATACAGTTAAACAAACATTGAGTGGTAGTCAGGCTGGAGGAAAAGGCTGTAGTAGCAGTAGCACAACTACTCTAGCGTTTGATGTTGTACCAAGTGGCAGCACTTGGCTTTTGGATAATGTTTCGCCTGGTATTGATGCCACGGTCAACTTATGTAGCCCGCAGAGTATTAACACTACGCAGTAGGTAATTAAATCTATTTGTTCTAAGCTGCTTAACATAAATTAAATATAAAGTTATCTGAATATTAAAACCGTAGCGTAACTTCTTAAAGGGTAAGTGTATAATTATTCGGATGAATATAAGTGTAGTTGGCACGGGTTACGTTGGACTAGTAACGGGCTGTTGTTTGGCGGAAAGTGGCAACATTGTAACTTGCATAGATAATGACGCACATAAAATAGATGAATTAGTAGCCGGAAATGTCCCTATATATGAGCCCGGTATTGAGGAACTTCTTTTAAAAAACCAGAAAGAAAAAAGGCTTAGTTTCACTACAGATTTAGCTGATGGAATAAAGAATGCCGATGTAATATTCCTAGCACTTCCTACTCCTCCTAACGACGATGGCTCAGCCGATCTATCTATAATATTGAGTGTGGCTAGTGACTTAGGTCAATATTTACCTAATAGGTTTTGCTTGATTGTTAATAAAAGCACCGTACCGGTTGGTAGCGCTAAAAAAGTAAGCGATGCAATTACTGGAAGCAATAATAAAGAATTTGAAGTGGTCTCTAATCCCGAATTCTTAAGGGAAGGTCATGCCGTTGAAGATTTCATGAAGCCGGAGCGAGTTGTAGTAGGGGTCTCAAGTAAAAAGGCCGAAAATATTATGCGTGCGTTATACGAGCCATTTATTAGCAATGATCGTCCCTTATACGTAACTGATCCAATAACGTCAGAATTAAGTAAGTATGCTGCAAATTCATTTTTAGTCACTAAAGTGAACTTTATGAATGAGATAGCCCAACTATGCGAGCTAATGGGAGCGGATGTAGATATGCTTAGGCAAGCTGTAGGGTCAGACAGCCGCATAGGTCATCAATTTTTGCATCCAGGTATCGGCTGTGGCGGTAGTTGCTTCCCTAAAGATATCCGTGCGCTAGAGTATATGTCTGAAGACCACGGCTATGACTTCAAGCTATTAAAAGCTGCGGTGGTGGTCAACCAACAACAGCAACATCTTTTAGTTAGCAAGATCATGAACCATTTTAGCGACAATATAAAAGATAAGACTTTTGCGCTTTGGGGGCTATCCTTTAAGCCAAATACTGATGATATCAGAGAAGCTCCAGCATTAGTAATAATCAATGAACTAATTGCTAGTGGAGCTAAAATTCAAGCTTATGACCCGGAGGCAAACGCTAACATAAAAAAACTATATAAAGATAGTCCTAGCCTTCAAATAATGGAAGATAAATATGCGGCATTAGACAATGCAGAGGCGCTAATACTAGCAACGGAATGGCAGGAATTTATTGACTCCGACATAAAAGTAATAAAAGACAAATTAAATAACGCCCTAGTATTTGACGGGCGTAATATATTTACTCCAAAAAACATGGAAGAATCTGGATTTAGCTATTACAGTATTGGCCGTCGACCCACCATTAATCCGTAGATGCTTCGCGCATATATCAGCTGCTAAATGAAGCGGACAATTGATGTGTAATGATACTTAAAAGAAGAGACCGTGCAACTAAAAATTGACAATATCCAAGTTATATAATATTATATCTTTAAGTATGAATTATCAGTATCAATATACTAAATTAAACTTGCCACGCCCGCTGCCAATATAGCAGTCGGGGTATTTTAACCATTACATTCATAAATTAACTTTCTTAGCTCAGATAGCCCCGACGAAGGGGTATTTTTTATGCCTGAAGTGTCTGTTGCTAATGGAGATAATTATGGAAAATGTGATTGATAATGTGCTGCTTGTTAAAGTTGGCACAAATACCTTAACAGAAAAGTGTAGAGATGGCTCAGAACGATTGGACATAAGGTCGTTCGCTAGAATCTCAAAACAGATAATAAACCTACAAAAGGGTGGAATGAACATCGCAATAATATCCTCAGCCGCGATTACCGCCGGTATGGTGGCAACAGGTCTTAAGAAACGTCCTTCTAAAGAGCAGGATATGGTTAACCTTCAAAGACTGGCCAGCATCGGATGGAGGCCTGTTTTAAATGCCTGGGACCGCGAATTGCAGACGCTTACTGTAGGTGAACTTTTACTAACACATGCAGAATTAGACTTAAATAGCGAACGCAGCGAAGTCTTACAAGTAACACACGAGCTAATGAAACAAGGCGATATAGTCATAGCCAATGAAAATGATGCTATTTCTCATATAGAAATTGCATTTGGAGATAACGATAAATTGGCTGCTACCTTTGCTGCCAAGATTGGTCAATCAGCACTTTTTGGTAGCAATATACGACTTGTGTTGTTGAGCGACATTGATGGAGTTTATGCTGATATTAATGATAGAAATTCGGTCATAAACACTATTTACGATATTGATGCTTACGATCATTGTGTGCGAGATACAGATAAAGAAGGCGGAACAGGTGGAATGTTAACAAAATTTGATGCCGCTAGAATAGCAATGTCAGCTGGCGTGGAGATGTGGATAGCAAACGGAAGAACAGAAAACGCAATTGCTAGAGCACTATCGGGTGAAATAGGAACCCGCTTTGCTCTTACCTAAGACTGTCCCTGAGAATATTATGTTGGGTTTGCTTAATTACGGTCTTTTATAGACAATAGTGGATGTGAAGTTGCAAATTGCAGATCAAAAACAAAATAAACGAGACAATTCTCTGGAACAAAGAGGCTATATATTCTTTGCGAAAGTAGGTAGTTTTTCGATCAGATTTCGCTGGCTAGTTTTAATCTTTTGGATAGCAGTTACATTTGCGGCCGTACATTATCTTCCGTCACTAACTAATGTCACACAGTCTAACAATTCATCTTTTCTTCCAGCCTCTTCACCTACAGAACAAGCACTTAAAATTGAGTCTACCTTTCAGCCCACCAATTTAACTACTATTCCCATAATAGTTGCGCGAAATAATGGCCCACTAGATTCTACTGATCAGGCTTCCATAAACAAGCTTGCAAAGTCCTTAGGACAGGTTTCTCAAGTTCATAAAGTCTTGGATAGAGGAAGGTCTCCTGATGGCCAAGCTGAAATACTGGAAGCGCTAGTTACAAACCAATCAGGTCCAAGTAATGGATCGACTCTGATACCAGACTTAAGAAGTAAAATCGCTAGTAACCATTTGCCTAGCGACTTGCAGGCACACTTAACCGGTCCTGTAGCAATTCAAATAGATAATAGTAAAAACTCTGGTCAGCAAAATACAAACTTGCAAATAGGAACCGTACTATTTATTGTAATTCTGCTACTGGTAATTTTCCGCGCACCGCTCGCTCCATTCATTACCCTTATACCACCATTACTCGTGGTTACATTAGCGGGTCCACTCGTAGCTGAAGCTTCCAAGCATGGTCTCAAAGTTTCCTCTCTAGCTCAATTACTTCTGACGGTTTTAGTTCTGGGAGCTGGCACAGATTACGGCCTATTTCTAATATTCCGGGTTAGGGAAGAATTGCAGAGCGGACTAGACTCTCGGGAAGCAATTATTAAGGCTCTAAGCCGGGTTGGTGAATCTATAACTTTTTCAGCTGCCACAGTGGTTGCAGCTTTGTTATCCCTGCTTCTAGCAACGTTTCAAATTTACTCTAACTTAGGAATTCCCCTGGCTATCGGCATAACATTAATGCTAGTTGCCGGCCTCACCCTACTGCCGGCACTACTAGCAATATTTGGAAGAGCGGCATTTTGGCCTTCTAAAAATAAACCCAGGAAACGCTTCGGTATATGGGGCAGTATTAGTTCTAGAGTAGTTCAAAGACCATGGCCGGTACTTATTATTGGGGTTGTTGTTTTCGTTGGACTGGCTTTAGCAGTACCGGGGTATCAGGCAGGAGGGTTTGGAGGAGGCACTTCGTCACCTAGTAATAGTGATTCCGGCCAAGGTGCCGTCTTGCAGAACGAGCACTTCCCAAGTAGCAACTCAAATCCAACGGAAGTTCTATTTGTTCTAAACAAATCAGTCTGGCAAGATCCTAGGGCATTAACGCTAGCACAAACGGAGCTATCCCACGCCCCAGAATTTACAAAGATTTCTGGCCCGCTTAATCCGAACGGTGCACCATTAAGTGTGACCCAGCTACAACAATTACACGCTAGCTTAGGTTCTCCTCAAGCACTTCCTGCAGCGCAGCAAAACCTAAGTGTTCCACCGGCTATTTATCAGGTGTATCGTGCAACGGCAAATTATATAAGCACCGACGGGCGTACAATTCAGTACGCGGTAGGGCTAAGTATCGGCGATCCTACTACTACTAAGGCCATGAAAGATGTACCTGTTCTCCGCAATAGGGTCGACAAGGTAGCGGCTAGCATTGGAGCTAAGGCTAGCGGTGTAATTGGTGAGTCACCAGCTTTCTATGATATAAGTAGCATTTCTAATAAGGATTTGATCCGTGTAATACCTATAGCGGTCCTCGTCATTGGCCTACTGCTTGCCATATTACTGCGCAGCTTAATAGCTCCAATTTACTTAGTTATTTCCGTAGTACTATCCTATCTTGCTGCCCTAGGTCTAGCCGTCATAGTCTTCATACATATAGGTGGTGCTAGCGGGATTGTCTTTATACTACCGTTTCTAATGTTTATGTTTTTGCTAGCACTTGGCGAAGACTATAACATTCTGGTCATGACTAGAATAAGAGAGGAAGCTGAGGGCCTACCGCTCAAAGAGGCTGTAACTCAAGCGCTTAATACTACAGGGACAACTGTTACTTCAGCTGGGTTGGTGCTTGCCGGAACCTTCAGCGTACTTGCCGCCGTTTCAAGTGGTCCTGGAAGCTCACAGGTTAGAGATATTGGTCTGGGACTAGCGATAGGTATTCTTATGGACACTTTCCTGGTGCGAACCTTACTGGTTCCATCCACAGTTGTGCTACTGGGTCGATGGAACTGGTGGCCGTCTAAACATGGCACTGGGTTTGAACAGAAATAGTTAAGAAGAGCTAAAGAATTATGTTAAGTTTAATTGTCGCAGCCAGTGAAAACAATGTAATTGGGTCCCATGGAAAGACTCCGTGGCATCTCAAGGATGACATAACTCTATTCAGAAATCTGACTATAGGTAAGACAATAATACTAGGCCGGAAAACTTTTGAAAGTATTGGGCATCCCCTGGAAGGCAGGCAGAATATTGTGCTTACCAGTACTAAAGGAATAGAAAATAAGGAAGTAGTGGTAGCTCATTCTATTAGTGACGCCATTAAGAAAAGTAAGTCGAAAGATATATATGTAGTTGGTGGTGGTCAAATATTTCAAGAAGCAGAGCACTATGCCGATAAAATTTATCTTACACGTGTTCATGAAACTATAGAAGGCGATACGTTCTTCAAGTTTGATACCAGGCAGTGGCGTGAAGTTAGCAGGCAAGAATTTGCTGCGGATTCAAACAATGACTACGATTTTAGTTTTATAACATTAGTGCGAATCTAAAAACTCTATATCTCAGGCATTTAACATGCTACGTCGTGATCAAGGGCCGAGGTTTTATTTTTATACTGCATAAGAATAGATTGACCGCCCGTAAACTGATGTCCCGTGCAGTAAGTCTGAGCTTGTTTAGCGGTAGTCCAAGTAGTTGCTCCCCAGCTAATCCAATTATTCAGCCAGCTACCAGTTATACTGTTCCACTGAGCAGTGGTTGAGTATACGCCTACAGATGTAGCTCCGCTAGCTATTAGGGCGTCGTGTTCACCTTGCAAGCTGTTTTGGTTTTGAATAGAATCACTAGTCCAGCTATTAGCCGTTTCTACATCTACCCACCATTTAGTAGTATATGCATTAACGCTGCTAGCGTAATTAAATGCATATAATCCCTGGTTATAGCCATAGTCATAGGCAATGCAGTTTAAATCGCTCTGGGCACATAACTTAGGTGAGTTCATATATTTTTGAGCGTTAGAAGAAGTAGAACCTGGATAACCACTGTTTGCGTATAGGCTGAGATTACTAAAATGAACCGCCTGTTTGCTTAAACATGGATTTTGAGAAAAACCCAGTCCGTCTTCTACGCCCACTACTCCATAACTTACTTTTGGCAGAGTATTAGTGCAATTAGGATAACTAACATCTACACCGATGCTGCCGGTTGCGTATAGGGTTGAAGCAAAAGCATTGGAAGAAACAATGCTGAGTATAGACAGCAGGCTTGCAAGGCTAAATAAGAATTTTTTCGTAGTTAACATAACTTTAAGCTATTAATTATACATTAAGAAAAGGTCGAAACGCAGGCTTTGGCATTAAAGGAGGGTTAATCAAAAAGCTGAAGCAGCTTAGTCGCAGTATTGTAGTTTCTAATTGTCATATGCGTATAAAGCGGGCTATTAATGAGTTTGCTGGTAGTTGTGCGGCCATACTTTTCTAAAGACATAGATTGGTAGAGTACACGACTGCCGACTTCCAGAAATTCAATATCTGGTTTTAACGATCCAATAGCGTCAACTATTTCTTCTTTGCTAAATGGCTTTAATAGAACTATAAGATTGTGTTTCCACTGCTTATCAACTCCCCAAACCTTTGGAGCGCTATTTACTATATCGGCCCATTCTTGTTTATTAAATATAGCTACTTCTACTTCTAATTTAAAATCTGAGGATATAATCTTTCTAAGTTTTTCTGCTAGTAATTTCTTATCTGCGTTACTAGAATCAAAGAATACGTTGCCACTCTGAATATAGGTACGTACGTTAGTAAATCCGGCTTTATCTAAACTGTTCCTAAGATCAGTCATTTTAATTAAAGCTTTACCTCCAACATTTACACCACGCAGTAATGCCAAATATTTAAACATGTAGTAATGATATCAAAGTTGCACTCTTGTTATCATTGGATCATGAAAGAAGCCCTGGTACCTACCGAACCAGTTGTTTAATTAGGCTTAAAGCTACATTGGCAAGGCTTCGTAAACGCACACAGCTGCACCACTAGCTAGCATTAGAGGACAGTCCTTCGCCATTTCTGTTGCTGCACTCATACTGTCTGCTTCAACAATACTATAACCTGTTACCGGAGATTCACTGACGTCCATAACACCCTCTTTGTTTACAGCTTTACCACCATCATTAAAGGGGTTACCTGCGTCAATTAACTTACTCCCTAATTTGCCGAACCATTCGCCCCACGCCTCAGCACTGCCTGCATCTTCACTATCCTTGCCGGCGTAATATATATATACGTATTTTCCCATCGTTATTTCCTATTCTGCTCCATTTAGGAGAGCTATTAATTAATAAAACCGAAAATCATTCCTTCATTCCGGCTATGTAATTATCGAGTGAAGCATTAGGGCTGCTCCAATCTAAGTGATACTGCATTAGCCAGTTTTGGGCTAACATTAGAGAATCATTTTTTAATGATACGAAATTAGTTCTTCCCGACTTCCTACGCATAATTAAACCGGCACTTTCTAGCATTCTAATATGTTTATGGATTGCCGGCAGAGTAAGGGAATGACGGGTAGCAAGGCTATTAACTGTACTAGGCATAAGTGATAGATCATGAATAATACCACGCCTTTTTTGGTTCGATAGAGCGAAGTAAATCTCATCCATTACATCTTCAGTATAAGTTGTATTCATAATAGTTAACCAGTAGGTTAAGTTTATAAAATGAATTGTTTGATGTCAATAAACAAACTTTATTAATTAGGTTTTGGTACTATTGAATATAAATGGTTAAAGAATAAAGCTAAGAAATATGGTTTTCATGAATCATACCCTCAAAATAATAATGAAGGAATAATGTGGGAGCCTTGGCACCGGCAATAGATTACTTAGGAAGAGCTAAAGCCTCTACGATTAGTACATTATCAAGTTTTTTAAGCTCTTTGGGGTCGAGTATTAACTTACTTGATCTATTCCCTCCGCCCATTACAACCTGCTTTTGGTTTAGAACTTCGCTGTCCACGTAGATTGGCAAGTTCTTTATTCCAAAGGGAGTTACGCCACCTATCAGCATTTCGCTCAGCATAGTTGTAGAGTCAGCATCCGCGAATGATATTCGCTTAACATCCAATAATTTACGAACTGATTTATTGACATCTAATTTAGTAGTTGCCAGATTAATGCAGACTGCATATTTTACGGGAGATATTTTTTTGGACATCACTAGGATCGTGTTAGCTGCTTGATTTAATGAGTAGCCGTAATGCTCACAAAAAGCCGCGGTGTCAGCTAAACTTGGATCGCATTCTAGTACCTCATATTTAATGTCATTTTCTTCGAGAGCCTCATTAACTATCGGCAGTAATAGATCATTAGACATGAGCTATATTATGGGATTAGCCAACCTAATAGGCAAATCGTTAGTCTTTTAGCACGCCACAGTCATTGCTAGTTCATCCAGTAGTTAAGTTGATTGACACTAATACCTTCTAGATATAATATGATTCTATAATCTAAACATAAGCGAGATAATATTATTATTATGATCAAAAAGATACAGCATGATGAAAAAGGAGTCGCGCAGCTACTAGTCGTCCTTCTAGCAGTAATAGTAATTGCAGCAGTTGCATTCGCTGGCTGGGAAGTTACAAAAAACCATAAATCCTCACCAGTGAGCAGCAAGTCTTCAAGCACGACCGCCAGTACTACAGCAGACAGCAGCTGTTTAACGACATACCATGATAATAACCTTTGTAAATTCGCCGCAAATTCAACTGTTTTTGACAAAAGTGCATTTACTGCGACTTTGAAAACTGACCAACAGGGCACAGCGAGTACAATGACTCTAGAGAACGATGGAAAAGGAAATACCAAGCTGACTACTACAGGTGGTGGCCAAACACTTAATGCTATAACTTTAAATGGTAACAGCTATGTACAAACTAACAGTACCGGACCCTGGATGGAATATCCAAGTGGTGCTACCGCGCCAACTTCAGACCCAACGAGCAGTATGAAGATTGGCGTTGGAAGTTCTGGTATAACCTATAAGGCTCTCGGAACGGCAGCTTGCGGTAGTCTTACCTGCTTTAAGTATCAAGTCACCGATAGCGCGACACCAAATGCGACTCAGGTTGCGTTCTTTGATAACGACAGCTATAAGCTAAGGGAATGGCAATATAATGATGGCAGTGGAAACACTACCGATATGACTATAAGTTATGGAGCAGTCACGATTTCGAAACCAACGCCAGTTCAGTCGTATACTGCGCCCGCCCAGTAGCAATAGATAGTATCCTATTCTCTAGATACTTCTAAGCTCTGTTATGTTATTGAGTCAATGTAGCTCTAGTAGAATCATTCAGCTTAGAAGCGGATTACTTAACTCAGCAAGCTTATATCTAAGACTAATGCCTGAAGCTCTGAAATATTAAATGGTTTGCCCAGAAAGCGATATACGCTTATATTTTTATGCTCCGCCTTAAACACATTTCCTAGAGTATCATCTGCTGTAAGCATAATTACTTTGGCCTTGGCTAAAAGTTTATTCTTATTAACTATGTCCATGAAGTCGAATCCGGATTTATCAGGCATATGCAGGTCAAGAATAATAATGTCGGGATTTGTGTCTTTCATTTGTTGTATACCCGATTCTACGTCGGCACTTTCTGTGACTTCAACGTTCAGAAAATCTTGCCCTTCAACACTAAGGCGAACCGCATCTCTAATGCTGGCATCGTCATCAATTATTAAAATCTTTTTTGTTAGCTTAGTCATAAATCTCTTAATACCCCAATGTCCGCAGTATAACAGACCAGCTAATGCTTATTTACATATTTAGCGACGATTGCCAACAAGTATTCCATCTGAAAAGGCTTGGAGATACAGTCATCAGCGCCCGAGTCTTTGGCAATTTGTTCAATATCTTTTGTAGCAGAGATCATAATTACAGGGATGTGCTTTGTGGCAGGACCGCTTTTAAGTAGTTTACAAACATTTCTACCGTCTATGCCGGACATCCAGATATCTAGCAGCAAAAGGTCCGGTAGGGGCTCTTTTATGTCTTGGACAGTTACTCCATCTACTGTCGTTTCAACTACGTAGCCTTCCTCTTCAAGCATGATCTTAAGAGCGTCCAGGATTGCGGGATTATCATCGGCGACTAGTATTTTTTTCTTCGTATCAACCATATTCAATCTTCTCTACTTGGTCATCGGTAGCGAGAAACAAAAAGTTGAGCCTTTGGCTTTTAGGCTTTCTACCCATACGCGACCTTTGTGCCGCTTGATAATATCAGAGGCGATGTATAACCCTAGCCCAAGCCCTGGATAAGTAGCCTGGTCTGATCCGCCAACTCGGTAAAAACGATCAAAGACTTTTGCTTGGTCTTCTAGCGATAATCCCACTCCAAAATCCTGGACTCTTAATGTGACATTATCTTTATCAACTAGCGTGCTAACAATAATTTTATTGGCATGAGGCGAGTATTTAATAGCATTTGTTAAAAAATTTATGAGCACCTGACCCAAACGATCGCGATCTCCATAGACCATTCTGGAGGGTTGTAATTCTTGCTTAATCTGATGTTTTTCCGTTGTTCGTTGGAGCTCTTCAACCGTCTCCTCGACCAGATCGTTAAAATCAAAATGGCTTTCGTGAAACTGTATTCTGCCGGCCTCAATCTTGGTCACGTCCAGTAAGTCACCAATAAGATCGGTGAGTTTATCAAGTTGCGAATCCATTTTCTCAATCAACTCTACAGATTTCATGTCCTTAGCTTTTCGAAATCGTTGCCCAAGAATTTGAGTGTAGGCTTTTACGCTGGTGATAGGGGTTTTGAGCTCATGTGACGCTATGCTAACAAACTCATCTTTCTGCTGTTCAAGTTGTTGTCGTTCGGTAATGTCTTCGATGGCGAGCAGAATCAGTGACGTTTTATCAGGTCCTTGCCGAAGAGTTCGGGCATTCAAGAGCATGGTCTTTTGGCCAATGTCCTTAAAGTCGTGTTCTACTACAAAGTCTTCAATTGTGTTCTTCTCGGGAAGGATTTCCTCAAGCAATATACGCAGTTTTGGAATATTCCACTGTCGGTTTCCCAGATCATAAAGCAACCGGTTTTCTGTATCATTTGGTGCTACCTTAAAGGCGTTATAAAAAGCCTCATTGGCCGATATGATTCGCAGATCCTTATTTAGAACCAACAGTGGCCCTCGCACCGTACGGATAATGGCATCGGCATAGTCACGGGTAATTGTTAACTCTTCATTCGTGACATCTAGCTCGCTGATAATTTCGTTGGTATATTCTTGGGTTAGCTCTACTGCCTCTTTTAATTTGATTATTTTTTCTTGTCGAGGTGTATGACTTGACTCATCCGATTGAGCAGGGCTGTTTTTTTGAAAAGCTAAAGGCGTGATATCCATATCAGCCTTAACATTGATTGCTTTTTGTAAATTATCGGTCGCCGGAGTAAGTGCAGTTTTAGGATGTTTACCCTTCATTAGGCATATCCTTTCTTTGATTTCCACTAAGAGATAAGCTTATGCTGCTTACGCGTTAATAAGCCTGTAGATGATGGCGATGCCAGCTCAATAACTACACAACTGCTTTCAAGTATAGACTAATTAGCGGTTATGTATACAGACATAGGCCAATGATATTTTCTTTGACGGCACGATCGCGATCTTAATTTCAACTAAAATTCGCTCAGAGCTAGTTTTACCTAACTATTTTGCTAATTCTTTTTTAAGCTCGTTAAACTCTTCTTTTGTAATTTCACCTTTAGCGAAGCGTTCTTTAGCTATATCTAGGGGGTCCGCTCTATGGTTATGGTCTGTATGACGGTGGTCATGTCCTTTCAATACACGCAATATTACATATGCTACTAATACTAAAAACACAAACCAGAACAACATCATAAAAATTCCCCAACCCCAATCGTTACCATTCATCATCGGGCCATAATAGTACATATTTTAATCCTTTCTTATATATATGATTATACTCGCAGCAAAGGATTGAGGGCCACCGTCATTGCTATTACAACTAAAATCAGACCACCCACCCTGATTACTTTAGTATGGCTGTCGGATAATTGTTTTTAGCTTTGAAGGATCTGTGCGACGTGGATCACCTAAATAAATTTCATGGTGATGTTTGTTACTGTTGTCTAGTTTGCCGCCCTGTTCTTTAATAAAATTATGAAGATCCAAAATAGTCGGTCCTTCCTCATCATAAGGACCAATGTACATTACCTGTGCAGATCGTCCTTCGTCATACGCTTCTAGGCGGAGCTTACTTAAGGCATTCGGTTTCTTTTTCTCAGCTACTTGTTTAACGGCACGATCATAAACTTCCTTACTAACAATATCGGGTTGCATAATCATGGCTGTCCATAGCCAATCACTCTTGTCTTTCGTGCTGAAATTATGCATATCTTCTGTCCACCACAGTCCCTCCAGTGGCATTACGCCAAAGTCTTTCTCTAGCTCTTTCTTGCACATGAATTTGATGGTATATGCCACAGGGTATAGTGCCTGGATAGCATCCATATATTCCTGTGATGTATTTGGATCTCCTTTGCCGTCAATCATTAAGAAATTCATTTTAGGTACTTTAATTACGACGGGCTTACCAACTTTTGCAGAATAAAGCTGTTTCAACTCTTTTTTGTAGTCTACTTTATTCATTGCATTTACTCCCTCTTAGCCAAACTCTATGCCTCAAAGGACTAAGCTGCAATGACTATGATCACAGCTAAAATAACGAAGCCAGGGTAGTGCTTTACTAAACAATGATTGCTACATTTCCCGTTCCACTCGTTGACACTAACATACTAGTATGCTAGTATAAGATTATGTCAGATTTCAATGACTTCGTTAGTTTGGTGCATTCTATTCGAGATAAGAAACTACTCGAAGATTTTCTTGTTGGTGTAACAACCGCTAAAGAACGTCAGGAACTGCCTCAACGTGTACAGATAATCAAACGACTTGTTGCCGGTGATACACAGGCTAAAATAGCTAGTGATTTAGGTGTTGGCGTAGGTACTGTTACCCGTGGATCTAAAGAACTAGCCGATGGACGCTTTAAGGTGCTGAGAAAAAAGTAATGCATCGCAACATTATCCTAACTAGCTTTGGTGAGCAAGGTGCTTGGTTGAGCTCTCTATATACATGGGAGTTGATTTAGATTTTGTAAATTTTAAGCTAGAAAAGCTAAAGCTCCCGAAAGGGAGTTTTTTAATTTTAAGGAGAATGTAATGAAAGAAGTCAACAAGATCGTTCAAGACGAACGTAACTATATTGAAAGTATCGGTAAACACGACAAAGAAGCTGTTCGTGAGGCTTTAGCCGATAGAGGTTCTGATACCCTAATTCGTGTTTGCATAGGCATATCTGGTCAAGAAATGCCAATACGGGCATTAGGTTACTTTGCAAGTGCTATAGCCACACAAGAACACTACTTCCCAGAAGCAGAGCTACAATTTGTGTATCCACTGCTAGCTGCAGAAAAGGTTAATGGGGTTGACCTAGAACAAGGTCGTGAATGTGCTGAGAACTTAGATTATGTAGCGAGGCGTAGCTTCCCAAGGCGCTACCGTAAAGATAGCCCAGAAGCTGGTAATATAAAATCATTTTTTGATGCTCAACTACCAGTTGACGAGTTACAGGTAGCTGTAGCCGAGGTGTTGGCGACCGAACCAGAACTTAGTAATCAGTTTCGATCGTTGGCTAAAACAAGAGGTAGCGACTTCATACCTTACGTCACTGCTCATGTTCTAATGCACGACACCAGCCCAATGTTGCTACCGGTTATTAGGGGCGAACTTCCAAATGTTGCTGAGCGGGTTATAAGCATTGGCGCTCAATCCGAACGTCCTTTCTATCTGGCTCGTATGGCTTGCCAGAGAGCTAAGCTACTACCCGATGAAGTACAGGTAGCCACTGGTCAACTATTTACCAAACACGTTATCTCACCTTACCAGAGTTGCCGTGAAGGAGAACCTTTACTCAGTACAGACAACGCATCTTCCATGCATTCAGTGCCGAGTGTTCAGCGTGACTTAGAGTATCTCGATAGAGCCTTAATTGCGGAAGCAGACCGCTATAAGGCTATGACTGTACCCGTTGAACGGGAAGAATACTGCATAGGAACATACACTAGATTGGAGTTTGCATGAGCCGCCGTATAGTCATCATTGGTGGCATGGGGCCACAGGCCAGCTTAGAGTTACATCAGCGTATTATTACTGGTGCGGCCAAAGCTGGAGCAAAAGATAATGAGGACTACCCAGAAATTTTACATGCCTCAATACCTATTCCCGACTTCATTAGCTCTGGCGATAGCTCAGAAGGATTAAGACGATTAAAGCAATCTCTTGATGCCTTGCATCTTCGTCAGGACGACACACTAGCCTTGGCGTGTAATACTGCTCATATACTTTTGCCTAAAATCGAAGCCGCATACAACGTGAACTTTGTGTCTTTAGTGCAAACAACTGTAGATAGCGTGCAGGGAACAGGTATTAAGCGAGTTGGGTTGCTGGCTTCACCCACCACCCTCAAGTCTGGGCTTTACCAGAAGCCCTTAGTTCGTATTGGCTGCGATGTAATACTACCTACGACAGAAGACATACATAATCTCGAGCGAGCTATCCGCCATGTCATTACGAACGCCTCAGCCAGTCAGGTCAAGAGTCTCGTAGAATCTATAGTGGAACGTATGGTGGAAGAAGGAGCAGAACAAGTGATACTGGGATGCACCGAACTTTCAGTCATTTTTAGTGATTCATCAAGTAAGCACATAGTCGATACGTTAAGGATTGTCAGCGAGCGGCTTTTAGAAATATACAGCCTTTAGGTTGGCTAATTCCTCTAGAAGAGGCTTATCCAGCGATTGAGGCTGACTACTTCAGAGTGCAAACTGATAAAAGAGCCACACTGCATGTTGTTGTGTCAGAAATTTAAGCAAGCAGCGGTAGTTGGGGAAGCGCCTTGTATAGCTCTAGACTTTGAACCAAAATAGCCACGGAGTCTTTTAGATAATGCTTTTTTGTAATTTCACTATAGCCAATCTACCCGACGAAGTGAATGTAGATTTGAAAAATAAATTTTAGCAGCTACAGACCAAAGTTGCCGATCATTCCCGAGTGGCTTAATAGCCGGTTCTATGGATACCAGTTCTTGCCCATCTCCGATATAAGGGACGCAACGTTGGGTAACTTTAGCGATCTCGTTGAAACCAAATTTCTGACAACCGTAATGTATTAGGGCTTGTTCAAACATCCACACGACGTAACCATGGTATTGATCAGCTAGTTTTATGCTAACTGCTCTTGGAGTGCAGGCAATACCTACTGTCGATATTAACTCTTGTGTGCGATGGTAAATTGCATCTTTAGGAATTAGCGATGTATACTCCCGAGGAATGTAAGCTAAAGCATGTAACTCATCCGAAGATACTTGCTCAAGTCTACCTCTTTTATCTTGCATAATGCAAAAGCACTGCTCCGTCATAAATTCATTAATTGCTTTCTTGAAAAGTTGGTCTGCTTGTATTTTAAGACTATCGCGTTTTAGCATATTAGCTGCAGCTAGCAGACCGCGTGCAACTTGAAATTGAACCAGCCCATATGCAACCGGATAGATAGGCTCTAAACCTCTATTTGGATCAGCTACTATAGAATCTTTCCAATATGTGGTAAAGAGTGAAAAATGCTTTACGCCTGGTGGCGGAAATTCCCAGAAAATGTCTCCCTTAATATGTCGCTGGATATAGCCAACACTCTTTTCAATACTGTGCTTATAGTGGTTTAGAAACTTAATCGACTCAACCTTTTTTAAGGACCAAAGCACCTCTAACCCTATCAGGTATAGTGCTGTGGTATCGCAAGCATCATAGGTGCTCACGTATGGTGCATTTACTACCACACCTGGGTACTCGTGATGAATTTTTCCAGGCTCTTCGCCAGTTATAGGGTTATCTTGTTGGCCTTGATGAGTACAGCTCATCATTACTTGGCTCTCGAGCAGCTGCTGATCTGCGGCGATGATACCTGACAAAATAGTGTCACGACTAAAGTTGCGTGGATAACCTGGCAACCCAGCCATATAGCACTTCAGTCCTTCGCTATTGGTGATAAATTCCTCAAATAGTTTATGCGAAGTTGTTGTTTGCATGTTCTCAGTGTACTCTGCAATAAATTAAAAAAGCCTCAGGAATAGAGGCAGTATTGCTTATGGTTATGGAGGGCCATCGTAGACATTATCGCAACTGAAATAAGATCTAGCCTATTGATTATTCTTAAGTCGAGCAGCAATTGCGAATTGCATAAAATAAACTTCTAATGTAGGGTCAATTTTATCTGTTGTCACTGACTCTGCAAATAATTCACGGGCATAAAGCAACTCCCTTAGCCCCGCTCTATTTTCATCTGCCCATAATCGAGCTGTTTCATCTATCAAATCCAGACCGCGATAAAAAGCAGATTGGGATCTATTGAGATTTCCCTGGCGCTTTGCATTTAGAGCTCGCCCAACCTCTGAGCCGATATTACCCATTTGATTAAATACATCCATTTCAGCCCACGCTGTCGTATCGAATACGTGATTAGTCATGAACTATCCCGTTAACTATTTCGATTATTTGCTTTTTTTTATTTGGATCTAAAACGTCTTTTGATACATTTCCTTGACTGGGTCGTATATTAATCATTGAGTCGAATTCTATAAAATCATCTGTTCCATAGTCTGAGGGGTGTAGATTAATTCCCCAAAGATCATTCTGCTTCGAGCCATTTTCCATTAGATATGCTTCACCATCAGCATGCATACCCATATCAACAATCAAGATCTTTTTTGCTACATCAACGTCGGCTTTTACTAGGCTACCATACATTATTTTTGCCATTTCTGACAATTCTGAAACAGTAATGTCGTTTATGACTTTCATATGTATACTATAACAAAAAACAGAGACAATTTACCCTGTTTAGGTATAAACGTATTGGAGGGCCGCCGTGTGCGCTATCGCAACTGCCATTCAAGGCAGTAATGACCTTGTAATAGCTGAAACGGCTATTTAGCTAGGTCCTTTTTGAATTGCTCGAATTGCTCTTTAATCACAACTGGTTAATGAGTATGCTCACTCGCAGGTTTTTTCATCATCTTCAACATCATTGGTCCACCAGTTCGTAAAAACCGCCAGACCAGAACTGCTGCAAGCACTAGAAATACGATGTTCAGAATTGTCGTGTAGTTGAATGTAACGCTCGCTTCCAAAACTTTTGCGTTCCGTACTGTTGGGGTTAGGTGTAGTAAAGCAAATAGGCCCTCAACGACATAGCCAGCTAGGGCCATTGCTGCGTAGAAAGTCCAAAACAAAAAGAAAGCCATCTTTATACCATAATATTTTTTGTAAATCTTTAGTATTGGGAAGACTATGAGGTCAGCAAATATAAACGCAATGACACCACCAAAGCTAATACCGCCGTTCCATAGCACCGCAGCCAGTGGGACATTACCGACACTGCAAACAAATGACAATACAGCAATCAATGGGCCAACTAACGGCCCCCAAATTAGCGCTAAAGTATGGTTGTTGGTGAAGAACAATGCTTTCCACCAAGACTGCGGTATCCAAGCCGCTAATGCGCCAGCTATAAGTAGCCCAAGTACAATATCTGTCCATATAGAAGCCCAGTCCATAATAAAGAAGTGGCTAGTTGCTGTTTTGCCCCCCGGTGAGCGTAATTTATGCCAAACTGACGTATTACCCTTGACTGCCATATCGTCCATTGAAGCATGACCTTCCATTCGTCCAGATACACCTTTTTCAGCCTGTTTACGAGCAGCAGTAACCAGTTTGGGAGTTAGGAACAGACGGAACAGCACGGCTAAGATAAGTATCATTAAAGGGCCACCAACAAACTCTGCTGCGGTGAACTGCCAACCAAGTAAAACGACCATAATGATACCTAGCTCAATAACTAAGTTAGTTGAGGCAATTTCAAATGCCATCGCTGCAGTGAAATCAGCTCCTTTACGAAAGATTGATCGAGCTAGTGCAACGGCAGCATAAGAGCATGACGAGGAGGCAGCTCCTAGTCCAGCGGCTTTCAGTAAAGTCTTTGGTTTATTGTTAGGCAATAGGCTGCTCATTTGCCTGTGCGAGACGACTGCTTGAATAGCACCACTTATACCGAAACCTAGTATCAAAGGCCATAGTATCTCCCAGCCCATAGCAAACGACATGGATAAGGCATGAGCGAGAGCGTGGATAATCATAGAATAATTGTACGCCAGATTAGTTTTAGTATGGAGAGCAGGTGGGACTTGAGCTTTTTAACAGACACAAATCAATACTAAAAATAAGTGTATTTTTGAGAAGAGCCATACAGAGACCATAAATATATATAGAATTTATGATCTTATGCTCGCAGGAAAGTGTTTAACCGGAATAATTAATAACCTGATTCTTTTTTAAGACCATAATCGACATTAATACCACCACCGTCTACAACTATAGTTGTGCCATTAATGTAGCTAGCTTTTTCTGAGATTAAGAATTCTACTACATCGGCAATTTCTGTAGTCTTTCCTATGCGCCCTAAAGGATTAGTATCTTTTGCATTTTCTGTGGCATCAGGATCTACCATCTCAGTTGCAATCCATCCAGGAGCTATAGAATTAACTCTAATACCTTTAACACCTAAAGTATTGCCAAGACTTTTTGTTACATTAATAAGTGCCGCTTTACTAGCTGAATAACTTATGCCGTTATATGCTCCCATTAAACCATCGGTGCTAGATATATTGACAATAGAACTGCCAGGGCTCATTGATTTACTTAATTTTTCAGAAAGAATAAGTGGTGCTGTTAAATTTGCTTCTATAGTTTTGTCCCATGTATCAAAACTCATATCATTAGGGTTATCCATTTCCCAGATGCCAGCGTTATTTACTAGTGCGTAGATGTTGAGACTGGACAGTTCCTCAACAAGCTTTAAGGTTTGTTGCCTGTTAGATAAGTCGGCTTGATGGAATACAATGCCATGTTCTTTGGAAATAGCTCCAGCCTCTTTATTAGAGGTGTTATAAACTCCATGAACTATGTAACCAGCTTGTGATAGTTGAACGGCTATTGATTTGCCGATACCTCTAGTTGAACCAGTTACAATTACTAACTTCTTGTCCATAGCTACATAATAGCAACTAACAGAGGTAGGTGCTAACTCGTGCCTATTTGGACATAAAATTAACATCTCTGAAACTGATGGAGGGCCACCGTAGACGTTATCGCAACTGAAATTAGAACTAGCCACAATTCAATACGAGTCGTGTGCTAGTTTTGTTGTCCGTGGAAAAACACTACAGTGCGGGTGCAATCTTCGCTGACTGTTAGTTGAGCTGGTCTAGCCCCGAACGCAGAAAACATTAGCTTGCAGTATGTCTTCCCGTAGTACCTAATGTAGGTTGTTCCGAGACTATTGTAATAAGTGGCCTCGTTTCCACGCACAAGACTATCGATTGGCTGATGAGAAGCACCTTGCCAGCCATCAGAAAACAAATGCTTTTCAAGAGTCGGCGAGTTATTGGTCCAATAATCGTTAAAGCTGGACGGGAAATTAGACTGGTCGCTTTGCGCGCCCTTACCACAGGTCACAGATTCACTAAAGCCTTCAAAGCTCGCATCACAAGAGATGTTGTGCTGATACTGATGATTGTTGAAGGTAATACCATAAGCTGCTAGTTCTTGATTGACTTTCGGGAATGACTTATCGAATGCTGAGCTAGCTTCACCTTTATAAAATACGGAGACATAGCTTGGTATTACAGAATTCCGTATCCAGCCACGAAACACATAAGCTCCTCCACTAAGTAAGATAAGCAGGACAACGGCGGCTAGTATCTTATATCTTTTCGTCATGAGGCAATTATAACAAAAAACAGAGGTAAGTTACCTCTGTTTTAAGCATAAGCGTATTGGAGGGCCATCATAGACCTAGTTACTGCTGCAGTGCAGGGTAGCCATCGGCTGCATATCACCAGTTTGAACAGTTAGTCTGGCACCAATTAGAGGTTGGCTGAAGCCTTTTATAGTGCGGGCTCTACCGCAGACGTTGTTGCAACCGGCATTAAGGTACTACCTCTTGGGTTTCTCCATCAATTACAAGCGCCTGGCTATCAGTAATGACTTGCACTTTGTACCCATCAGCCTTTAGTTTTTCTGCTATCTTTACCACCGCCGGTCCAAATTTTTCATTATTCCAGTGGGGAACGACCACCGTATCAGTTAGACCTAATCCAGTCATAATTAATTCTGGGGCTGTTGCAGGGTCATCGGCTGGTTCAAAGTGTTTTAGCGTTGGCCCTGCCACAATTGCACCGGCACTTCCGCCACCGTAAATTTTTCCTCTTTCAATAAGGCCTTTAATAATTACGTCAGCCCTCGTTTCTTTCAGTAGCCAACGCAAATAATAGGTATTGCCACCGCCCAACCATATAACGTCACATCCGCGCAAGGTATGAAGTAGCGGTTCCTTCCGCAAGCCATCTTTGTAATCGTTAAGGTCTATTGGTTTAACGCTGATGCCGAGTGCCTGTATAGCTATTCGGTTTTCATCAACATGTACGCTTTCGCCTTTTTCGCCATCATCATATTCTATAAAGGCTAGTCTTATATCATAAGCGGGCTTACCTACGAGTTGGACAAATGAGGGTGCTTGCTCATAAGAAATACCCAGGGACGACAGGAAAAGCTTCATGGCTTAATCATATCAAAGAAAAGACCTAGCAGAGAAGTTCTTAAGCATAAGCGTTATGGAGGGCCAGGAGGGACTCGAACCCTCGACACCCTGCTTAAGAGGCAGGTGCTCTAACCAGCTGAGCTACTGGCCCATACTTATTTTAACTTATACTAAACTGCAAAAAACTGTAACAAAGTACCTCTGTTTTGGCAAGCGCTAAGGCTTAGGTTATACTCTAAAGTAATGAGATCGCTCAATGGCAAAGAACTAGCCGAATATATAAAAGAGCGACAGGCGAAACAAGTTAGACAGCTTCGGCAATCATACGGAATAACACCAAAGCTAGCTATTGTAGTCACTGTCGATAATCCTGTTATTAATGTGTATTTAAAATTAAAAAAACGTTACGGTACAGAAATACTAATAGATGTGGATGTTCATCATGCCAAGCAGAACGAAGTAAAAGAGTTGCTTAACAAGTTAAGCAAGGACGATAGCGTTCATGCAATTATAGTGCAACTTCCGTTGGAAGATCCCTCTGAAACCGAGGAAATCGTAAATTTGGTTGCTCCAGAAAAAGACGTTGATGGACTTGGGAAAAATCCAAACTTTGATCCAGCAACTCCTCTGGCAATACTATGGCTACTCTCCGGGTATAACATAAACTTAGTTGGAAAAGACGTTGTTTTAGTAGGGAGGGGTAAATTAGTCGGAGCTCCGCTTGAGCAAATGCTAATCGCATCGGGTGTTACACCTAGAGTGTTAGTGAAAGATACGCCAAATGTTCCAAAAGAAATAGCTAAGGCGGACGTAGTTATAACTGCTACTGGTGTTGCCGGTCTAATTAAACCTAGCATGATTAAGCATGGAGCAGTTGTAGTCGATGCTGGCGTTGCTAGCGAAGGAGGTAAAACTGTTGGTGATGTTGCCCCTGAAGTATTTGAAGAAAGGGATGACATAACCATTACTCCGACAAAAGGCGGGGTAGGACCTTTAACTGTTTGTGCATTATTTGAAAATGTTATTCGTGCATCTCAGAGGATAGCAGACGCAAAAAAACCAGAGTCTTAAGTCTTAGTTTTATCTTTTATATAGCTGAGTAATTCCTCGGGCATACAGCTAGTTGACCAAGATTTATAGTCATATGTTTCAGGGATATCAAATATATATTTACTTAGTTCGGGATATATTTTTTGAGCCAAACGCATTGCAGCCCTTGCTTCTTTAACTTCCCCAACGCAGTCCAGAGGTTTATCGCCTTCAATCCCCAGTATTTTTCTGTACATAGACTCCAAGGCTGGATCTAGCAGCAGATTCTTTCCTTCCCAGACTTTCTCCAGCGCAGCTCTATCAATAAACGGAGTCAACGCTAGAAAAACAAAAGCACATTTGGCACACTCTCCACACCATTTCAGAACTGGATTATTGCTAGCGAATGCTCTGTTGCATGAACAAAAAACATCTTTATACTTATTGAAACTTTTCCTAGCAAAAAACTCCGCAATCCTAAGCTCGCTAAATGGTCTGAGCAGGGAGTAATAACGTATTGAGTCTCCGAAATTGTGTTTAAGAATATCCTGAAAATCTTTTTCGAACTCCAGAGATTTCGAATACTGATGATTAATATCAATTCCTTCGTAGCTCAGGTTCGGTTCGTTGGCGGAACTTTCGTTTGACACTACATTATCTCTGTACCCAGTAAGAATGGATACAACCGCTCCCACGCAGCTAAATATGGCAGAAATAGGGATGTGACCGTTATAGGCATCAAGTTTATTAAGTTCAGCTATTTTAGGATCTAGCGCTCTATCAACCCAAAAATGCTTTAGCCCAATACGGCTTATTAAAGGCTCTAGCTTAGGTCTATGATTCAAGCTCCAAGAAGCCAGATTTTGGGTGTCTTCTAAAAACTCAACTGATACTAAAGAATCTTTGCCACCGCCTATACCTATTAATTTTGAGCCATTACTGTTAATTTCAATAGGCTCTAAATCTGCCGAATTTACTGGAAAATCTACAGGCATTCTAGGATTGAGTTTATTAATGTATAAAAGCTCACCGAGTCCCTTTAGATATGTCTTATTAAGAAAGCTGGCTAACCTAGCATCAATATGCCCAGCGTTGACTATAATTGCCACCGCCAAATACATTTTGTAATAAGATACTCCGGCCATAAAAAATAGAATCTGAATCGCTCGGTCTAATGCCTTTTCGTCATAATCGGCGAAATCAAAATCGAAATGGTATTTATCACTAAACTCTAGCTCACCATCATAAGAGTAGTGCAGTAGAAGAGTTTTCTCGCTTTTGTTAAACTCATATCCCTCAAAATTAAATGAACTGAACTTACTCATAGGTTATTCACCGCTTCCTTAAACTGCAAACCCCGGTCCTCAAAGTTTTTAAACATGTCAAAACTTGCAAACCCCGGAGATAAAACTACTGCGTCTCCATTTTGAGCTAAACTAACTGCTTTACTCACTATTTCCTGCATATTTTTAAGATCAGTTGCCTTTTCGTAACTGGTAAAACCTGAATTATCCAAAAGTTTAGCAACGCGGCCGCCACTTTCCCCAATGATTAAGATCTTCCTAAATTCTTTTGTATTCTTGTTCACAAAATCCGCAAAGTAATCTATTTTAAGATTTCTTTCAAACCCCCCGACAATTAATATTTTGCTTCCCTCAACTGCTTCAATTGCCGCCTCAGTGGCATACAAAATGGTTGAATATGAATCATTATAAAAACGTATTCCGCTTACTTCTCTGACGAATTCAATGCGGTGCGGCAAACCTTCAAACGAAGTCAGTACATTTCTTATGGCTTCAATATCTTGAATATATTGCCAGCTAGCTGTGATTGCAGCACAAATATTTTGCAAATTATGTTTACCAATTAGCTTAATATCGCTAGTCTTACAAATTACTAAGTCGTTTATTTTAACTGTATCATCCTCAATATATGCCCCGGGAGGAGCATAGTATGGTATTAATTTCCCTGGAGAACTACTGGCGATTTTTTTGGATAACTCATTGCTGGAAAAATATATTGCCTTGTCTTCACTTGTTTGGTGCTCGAATAAATTAGCCTTACTTTTAATATAATCTTCAATATCCAAATGCCAGTTCAGATGCTCTTCCTCTATCAGTAAGCAAACACAGACATGAGGAGATTTTTCACGGAAATCTAAAAGCTGAAAACTGGATAGTTCCATAACTGCAAATGTATCGCTAGATATATCCTTCAAGAGGCTTAGAAGGGGTATGCCAATATTTCCACCTAAAACTACTGTTTTACCAGATGCCTCCAGTATTTTAGTAATTAATGTTGCTGTGGTACCTTTACCTTTAGTTCCGGTTACCCCGATAATATTTTTCGTCGGATAAGCTTTTATGAATTCATTAAGCTGAGATGTAATTTTGCCTTTTACGTTAGGATTATTATCTAAAATTAGGTCTGGATGTATACCTGCGGTCCGCACAATGAGATCAAATGAACTGAGATTATCTAGATATCGATCTCCTAATTGAGATAGAGCACCCTCAGGCAGTTCTATATCTTCGTTCTGGTCACATATAGTTATTTGGTGGTTAGTGCTACTAGTAGAAAAATATTCATAAGACGAACGACCTTCTATGCCGAATCCTACAATTGCAATCTTCATAACTATATTATCTCATCTAGAGTGCTAAAACTCATAAAACTGATATTCTCTAAGCGAGTTGTTTTTTAACTAATTCTGCTACTTGGCGGGGTGTCATATCAGCTTTTAAAACCAAGCCGCTAATATTTAGCTCCTTAACAACCGGTGGAATTTCCTGCTCACCCATATTGGTTAGAATAATAACCTTTATATTTTTGCCCCAACTCGTTTCTCTAAGTTTTTGTAACATCTGATCGCCGGTCATCTCTGGCATCATGAGATCAAGAAGAATAATGTCTGGCTTCATCTTTTGAACAAGCTCTAAACCTAGTTTGCCGTTCTCAGCAGTTTGAACGGTATAACCCTCAGCTTCAAACTTAAAGCGGTACATCTGAGAAATTGTTTGATCGTCTTCAACAATAGCGATTTTTGGCATACTATTCTTAGTCTAGCATAACAGGGGGTTTGGCTAGAGTAGTGATTTTTTCCAAAACATCCATGCCTCTTACAAGATCTGGCATAGCAGCTCCGTAAGATATACGCACAAAACCATTTAATCTTGAAAATGATCTACCCGGTACAATAATCAATCCATGTTCGCTGGCTTTATCTGCAAATTCCACATCTGTTAAATCATTAGGAGCTTTTATAAATATATAATATGCGCCATCTGCTCCATAAGTTGAATAACCCATCTGTGTAAGTCGTTCTATAACGTAGTCACGCTTTTGTTTATATTTAACTGCAACCTGGGGCCTATGTTGCAAGGCTGCTAGACCAGCATGCTGAGCAATTGAAGAGCTAGACATAACTACATATTGTTGTAACTGATTTATAGCATCTATTATTTCTTGTGGTCCAGCAATATAGCCTAATCTCCATCCTGTCATCGCAAACTCCTTAGAGAAACCATTCATGGTAATAGTGTTTGGGTATATACTTCCAATACTGAAATGCGGCACATTATAAGTATAATGTTCGTATATTTCGTCAGATATGACCAAAAGATTATGCTTCTCTGCTATTTCAGCAATTTTACGTAGTGTTGATTCTGAATATACTGCCCCAGTTGGATTGTTGGGAGAATTAACGACAATAACTTTTGTACGATTGGTAATACTTGCTTCTATAGTAGGTAGGTCTGGTTGAAAAGTCGGCAGAGTCGATACGTACACTACGTGAGCGCCTATCATACTGGCTAAGTGTGGGTATGGTGGATAATATGGATCAAAAACAATTATCTCGTCACCTGGGTCTAATATTGCTAGATAAACCAATAATAAGCCGGTAGTTAAGCCGGGTACAATGCTTACGTTATTGCCATTACTAGGAATCTTATTCTCCACAGTTAATTTTGTAGCGAGCATTATTCTTAATTCTGCTATTCCATTCGCAGGTGTATATATTGTCTTATCTTGCTCAATAGCTTTAATACCTGCAGCTTTAATGTGTTCGGCAGTTAGCTCTTCAGGTATCCCAATACTTAAATCAATTGGATTAACTAGCTCAGCTTGCCTTGCTACAGCTCGCTGAAAGTCGCTACTATCAAAATAATCTAGTCTTTTTGCTATAAATGTCATTTTTATTTTTATGTTACTAAATTTATTGTACAACTCTTAAAATGAATTACAACTAATCCAACCTTTACATGTTACAATTATATTAAAATAGGAAAACAGACATGCGTCAATTATTATTGCCAAGAGGTTACCGTAATAGCGAGAGATTACTCAGAAGACTTCATGCGGAGTCCGAAAAAGCATGGGTAGCTCGTAGCGAAAATAGAGCACTATCCTTATTTCATTCTATGGCTCTTAGAGTGCCTGCTTATAAGGATTTTTTAAAAGTACATAATTTTTCTCCAAATAAAGTTAAAACAATTAAAGATTTTCATAAAATTCCTCCAATAAATAAAGATAACTATTTGCGCGTATATCCAAAGGAAAAGCTGTGCTGGGATGGACAATTTTCCCACGGGCAGTGGGTAATTTCAACCACTTCTGGATCTACTGGACAACCATACTATTTTCCTAGAGAACAGTCGCAAGATTGGCAGTACGCAATAACAGCAGAAAATTATCTAAGAAATAATTTCGAAATACAAAATAAAAGTACTTTATATATAGTTGCATTTCCAATGGGTGCTTGGATCGGCGGTCTATTTACATACCAAGCATTGAAAATAATAGCTGATAATGGTGACTACGATATGAGCATAATTACTCCTGGAATTCACAAACAAGAAGTTATTAATGCGGTCAAGCAGCTTGGCGGAGATTTCGATCAAATAATAATAGGTGCTTACGCTCCTTTTTTAAAAGATATTCTTGATGACGGGGAAGAGGCAGGGATAAATTGGAAGAAATTAAATGTAGGTTTTGTGTTTTCTGCTGAAGCGTTTACTGAGAAATTTAGAGACTATGTATTTAAGATGACAAATCCCAAAAATCCGTTGCTCTCAACCCTGAACCATTACGGTACTGTAGATCTTGGGACTATGGCACATGAAACTCCTGAATCTATACTTATCAGGCGTGTTCTCTCGCAGGAAAAAAAGCTTGGATATATTTTTCCTGAATCTAATAGAATGGCGACTTTAGCTCAATATGATCCAACATTATTTTATTTTGAGGCCGAGGAACATAATTTATTTTGCACCGCCTATAGCGGTTTGCCATTAGTAAGATATGATTTAAAAGATTATGGGGGTGTTTTTTCGAGAGTTGATCTACACTCGAAATTAAACAAAAACGATATTGATATAGCTGAATTGCTTAAAGAAAATAAGCTTAGCGACAAAACATGGAATTTACCTTATGTATATGTTTACGAAAGAAATGATTTTAGTGTAAGTTATTATGCTTTTCTAATATATCCAGAGACTATAAAACGAACACTTCAACTGGATAATTTTGAGCGAATTTTAACTGGTAAATTTTCAATGAAAGTAGATTACGACATAAATGGAAGACAAAGACTTTTTATTAATATAGAAACAAAAAAAGGCGTTGATGATAATAAGAAATTAGAAGAATTAATACAAAAAGTAATCCACGAAAGGTTACTTGTTGAAAGTTCGGAATACAGAGAAACAAGCAGAATGGTAGGACAAGACGTTATTCCTATTATTAAGTTATGGGATTATGAAGACGCAACCTATTTTCGTCCAGGCAGTAAGCAGAGATGGGTTATAAAGTGAGTATAAATACTGAAAAGCCACTAATATTATATCCTGAAACTTTCAACTTAGGTGATTTTAACAATTTCCTAAAAAACATTAAAGTATGGAAAAAGATTGATATATATGCTCAACAATTAGAAGAATATTATGAAATTAAACATCCTAATAAAATCAAATCGTTTGATGAATTTAAAAAAGATTATCGAACTGGTGATTTAGCTGGCGCATGGGTATATTATCCTTGGTCGGGTGAATTAATTCACGTATTAGATGCTAATAAGCTAGATGAATTACGCACTAATCGTAATCAAGAATTAATTAGTAGTGGAGAACAAAATATATTAAGAAATTCCAAATTAGGGGTGGCAGGAATGTCAGTTGGCTCTGGTATCGTGCTTTCATGCATATATTCTGGTATTTCAAACGATATAAAAATAGCCGACTTTGATAATTTGAGTACTACTAATCTAAATAGGCTAAAAGAAAAACTGAGTCACATTGGTTCTTCAAAAGCAATGCTGACGGCAAGACAAATATATGAGTTAAACCCTTTTGCTGAAATAGACATATTTCAAGATATTAATTCAGGAAATATAAATGAATTTTTCAATGATCCTAAGATTGACTTAGTAGTAGATGAAATAGATGATTTTAAAATGAAAGTTCAACTAAGAATTAAAGCGAAAAACTTTGGAATTCCGCTTCTTATGTTTACTAGTTTGGGAGATAACATACTCATAGATATTGAAAGGTATGATACAGATAGAAACCTGCCAATTTTCAACGGTGCAATAGGTAAAGAAGCAGAAAATATATTATCAAAGGATAAGATTACAGAAGAAGATTTAAAGAGATATGCGGTTAGTATAGTCGGGCCAAATTATGTGCCTACCCTAGCACTTAAATCGTTACTCAATATAGGTACTAGTTTAGTAGGTAGACCGCAGCTATATTCAACAATTGCCGTTGACGGCGGCCTTGCGGCATATATTATTCGACAGATTTTATTAAAAAAAGAAGTATTGTCGGGACGTTATTTTGTAAAGTTTGCTGAATTAGTAAATATCAAATCAGATGAACTGAATGAAACGTCCGAAAGAAAGGATATTCTAGATAAATTAATGAATCGATAGCGATAATTATAAATACAAGTTAAAATTATAATGTTATAAAAATAAATCAAATGAATTACAAGCTACCTAATTACAAAGCCTGGAAAGTTAACTATAAGGATTTTCCAAAAAATTCTGCAATAGAAGCAAAAATACATTTCCTAGCAAACTATGGGATACTAGCTCCCTCTGTTCATAATACTCAGCCTTGGAGATTAAATATTAAGGGTAATTTGCTAAAGATTACCCCTGATCTCAATAATAAATTAGAAATTGCTGATCCAAATAATTACGGCATATATATAGCTATAGGTGCTATGATTGAAAATATTTGTGTGGCTGCGAATGTATTCGGATTAGAAACCGAAGTAAATGTTGAAAATGCTACGGAAATAGGTATTAAATTCAAAGAATCCAAAAAAGAATTATCCAAAAAAGATGAAACTTCAGTCGTCTCAATTATTAACAGATATTCAGATAAATTAGAGTACAAAGTAAAAAAAATACCAAAAGATATAATTAATGAAATTCAAAAACTGTCCGACGATAATATTGAGATTAGAGTTATTCAAGATAGTAAATTAAAAAAAGAATTAATTTCAAATCATTTAAGTGCGGCCGCTAAGGTTGCTTCAAATCCAGAGTTTGCCAGGGAGCTTATAAATTGGCTTAAAACAAATAAGACTAAAGAATCTTATGGCATGCCGGGATTCGTAGTAGGAAATTCAAGCGGCAAATCTATAATTGGAAAAACATTATTAAAAAAGAATCCAAAATTGCTTCTAAAATCCATTGCTCAGGATGAAAAACTACTGAACTCGTCTGATGCATTAATTATTTTCTTGACTAGTAGTAAAGTAACCGAATCAGCAGCATTGAACTTAGGAAGAGCTATAGAGAGTCTATGGTTAAAGCTTACACAGTACCAAGTTAGCGCCCATCCCCTATATGCTTCGATACAAGATAAGACGAGCAGTGTTAATCTTGCCAAGATACTAAACACAAAAAAAGAACCAGTATTTTTTATGAGGGCAGGTTATAGTCAGCAAATAGAGCCGTTGCACACGCCAAGATTAATCTTAAAAAATGGACTGAGGAATTCAATAGAAGCTCTTTCGGAACAAATACCTGTTGAAATTGAAAGTCACAAAATCAAAATCGGAAAATATAGCATTAATTATATAGTCGCCGGTAAAGGTAAGCCAATATTAATGATTCATGGTGCAAATATAGGCTGGCCTCAGTGGCATTTAAATATTGCTAAACTTGCGAAGAATTTTAAAATATATGCTATAGATTTACCTGGTGCAGGTGAGTCGACTAAAGTGACTTTTCGAGATACTGATTTCGTAAAAGATTATTTAAATATTGTTGATGAGTTTATTGAGAAATTGGATTTAGGCAAGATTGATATTATAGGTAGTTCATTCGGTGGATGGATAGCTCTAAAGTTAGCAATAGAACGAAAGCCATATATAGATAGGCTGATTTTAGCTAACCCTATAGGGTTTACAAGACATATGCCAGTTAAATTTAGGCCTGTATCAATAAGTCCATTTGCTTTAATGATGTCTAAAACAGTTTTGAAACCAGTTAGAAAAAATAAAAATTTAGAAATGTTTATGAGAGATGTATTTAATGATAAAAAACTTCCGTTAATGAATGAATTCATAGATTATTTTTATGAATTATCTAAAGAATCTCACAATGTATTATTTATTAGCAAGTTAGCTCATTTTAGCGGTATGAGAAAAGAACTTTATGTGGCAGACCAACTTGAATCTATTAATGTTCCTACGCTTGTAATTTGGGGAAAAGAGGATCCTCTCATGCCTTTCAAAACCGTAGAAAGAAACTTGTATAAAATTAAAAATTCAAAAACTATAGTATTAGAGGGTGTAGGTCATATGCCACCAGTTGAAGCAGCCGAAGCTTTTAACGATCTAGTTGTTAGTTTTCTAAAGAAAAACTGAAATGTCTACTCTTGAACTAAGACTATTAATACTTATTTTTACAGTTGTGATAAATTTGTTGCTAGCAACATTTGTATATAGTAATAATCCAAAAAGCGCGACTAATATTATTTTCGGATGGTTAGCTATTGTAACTAGTTTATGGCTCGGGGATGTTTATTTATCCGTTGATCCTAAATTTTTGTCTCATGCTCTACTTTGGATTCGCGTAAGCATTGTTTTTGCGATACCGCAAATAGCTCTATTCTATTTGCTAGCAAATACTATGCCGAATCGAACAATAGAACTTTCAAAAAGCAGGCAAAAGTTGTTATTAGTTGTGTCTTTATTGCTGATTGGGGATGCATTTTCACCTCTTATATTTAAAAAAGTTGAGATTATTCATAACAGTGCACAGGCAACGGCTGGACCGGGAATGCTGTTTTTTATTATTTTTGCTTTAAGTCTTTCGATTCTTTCTGTCAAAGCCCTGTACAATAAATTAAAAAATTCCCAAGGTTATTCAAAAGAACAGTTTAGATATGTAGTTATTGGAATAATGTTAATGTTAGGTCTACTTTTCTTTACAGTTCTAATTCCCGTTGCAATATTCAAAAACAACACATTTGTTCCATTTGTGCCTCTTTATACGATTATATTTCTAGGTCTTACAACTTATTCTATTGTTGCGCACAAACTATTTGATATACGTGCTGCTGTTACAAGGACAGTAACCTATGTGTTAATAGTAGGAAGCCTAAGCATCGTATACGGAGTCGTACTTTTCGGGGTTGTAGATGTCCTATTTAGTGGTTCTAATAACCAATTTATTAGACAAGTCTTGTCTGTTGTTTTAGTAACGCCATTGGCACTTAGTTTTCAGTCTATCAAAAGGTTCTTTGATAGAATAACAAACAAACTATTTTATCGAGACAGCTATGATTTTCAGGATGTGTTAGATAAAATCGGAAATCTTTTAGTTGCAGAAATTGAACTATACAAAATATTAAATGGTATTGAGCTGGAGTTTTACAAAACGCTTAAGCCATCATTTGTTGAATTTGTATTATTCAAGAAGGGAAAACCTTATTTCGAGGGCTACCCACGCAAGATTGTCAATGAAGATTCCATAATTCTTGGCAATGAAATCACAAAACAAAAAAAAGAGCTTTTAGTGACCGATAATTTAAATAAAGAGCATCCACTTTATAATTTACTAACTAGTGCTGACGTAGCGGTAAGTTTAAAACTACAATCTGATGAACAAGTAATTGGTTATCTGTTGTTTGGCCATAAACGTGGGGGTGATATATTTACTAGTCAAGACGAAAAATTGTTATTAATATTGGCTCATGAAACTGCACTAGCTGTTCAAAATGCACTAAGATTTGAAGAAATACGTAACTTTAACTTAACACTTCAAGCCTCTGTTGAAGAAGCAACTCGTAATTTAAGAAAAGTAAATGCAAAACTTAAAACTTTAGATGAAACTAAAGATGACTTCATAAGTATGGCCTCTCATCAGCTTAGGACTCCGTTAACTAGCGTAAAAGGCTACTTAAGCATGATTCTAGAAGGAGATGCAGGAAAGCTTAATAAAACACAACAGGAGATGTTAGGTCAGGCTTTCTTCAGCTCCCAGCGAATGGTGTATCTAATAGCGGACATGCTCAATGTATCACGTTTAAGAACAGGTAAATTCGTTATAGAAAACGCTCCAGTAAATCTAGCAGAGATTGTTGTGCAGGAAATAGATCAGCTTAAAGAAACAGCAGCTGCCCATAAAGTACGACTTATATATAACCAGCCTAAGAATTTCCCTATCCTGCAGCTAGATGAAACCAAAATTCGACAGGTAATTATGAACTTTGCGGATAATGCCATTTACTATACCCCTCAAGGAGGAGAAATTACTGTTGAACTTACAAATACGGCAAATACCGTAGAACTACGGGTAATAGACAACGGAATAGGAGTTCCAAAGAGCGAGAAGCATCACTTATTTACTAAATTCTATAGAGCTGGTAATGCTAGGAAGGCTCGACCAGATGGCACAGGACTCGGGCTATTTATGGCAAAGAAAGTTATTGTTTCTCAAGGAGGCGCATTAATATTTGATAGCGTAGAAGGCAAAGGCAGCACCTTCGGTTTTGTATTCAATAAAGTTAAACTTTCAGATAATCCAACGAAGACCGAACCAGATAAAACTAAGCAAGCCACCCCCGCTTCTAAATCATAAGTAATAAAAACTACAGACGTAGATATACATTAGCCGCATAATGGCATAAAACTTAAGTAGCAAATTCAAGGTAAGATAACTTCTTATTTGTATATGTTTAACAGGGTGGTAATCAGGAGGGCATAGGTTTTGTTATGAACATAGGAAACGTATTATCAAGAAGCTACTTTATTAAACACACCTGGCTCTTTATTCTGTCTATCGGAGTACTTCTAATTCTCTTTGGAGTAAAGCTAGCGTCAGTCCATGCCGAAAATATTAATATAGACTCAGCCCGTAACTGTGATGCTAACGCCGTTATATGGTGCGGAGCCGGGTCTGACAGTAGTTTAATTAGTAAGTTTAACAAAGGTGACGGTCATAATTCAGCAGCTAGTATTCAAAATATCTTTAGCTTCTTTGGGATAACAAGCGCGGATGTTAATTCAATGACGAATAGTGCAGTTGATGTTCAATCTGGAAGTGTTACAAGTGGCGGAGATGTGATTGATAGTAATGGAAAAATAGTTGCAACTAAAGCGCTTACTGGAGGTAGGCAAGATATATCCGGTAGTACAAGGGTGACCAGTGGTGGAACCACCTTTTTTGTAAGGTCGCCAAAAGTATCTTTCGTTAGCAGTCCACTGGCAGCCTACGTTGTCATGAAAGACGGAAGATTTGCTTTTGCAATTCTAGCTAGCTGCGGCAATCCTATTAAAGCAATGCCGACGACTCCGGCTCCAAAGCCGAAGCCAGCGCCTGCACCGGCCACAACCACTCCCACATCCCCACCCTCACAATCAATTTGTAATGGGAATACTACTAATTCCAACTCGGGAATAGCGTCTCAAGGAGGAAACTGTAGTACTAACACTACTGTTGTACAGACGCAGAATAATTCGCCTAGCCCGGCCGCACAGTGTACAAGCTTGCAAGTAGCGGTGAACCAGAATGATATGACCAATATTAATGCTACTGTTAATTTTGAGGCGCAAAATGGAGCCGTGCTACAGAATGTGGTATTCGATTTCGGAGATGGTACTATACTTCCCGCCAGTACTCAGACTTCAGCCAGCCATACATTCTCCCAGAGCGGTACTTTTACTATAAAAGCCACTCTAACGTTTAGCAGTAACTCTCAACCTGTATCTCCTTCAGTATGCCAAGCCATAGTTAGTGTTGCTACGCCGTCACCTACACCAACACCGCCCGCTACAACAACTACGAGCGTAACACCTGCTGCCGCGCCAACTACATTAGTTAACACTGGTCCTGGAGACGACATCGCTATATTTGGTTTAGTTACAGTGGTATCTACATTAGCCTACAGGCAATATATAAAAAGTCGATTAGCGGCATCCTCAGTAAAATAAAGTAAACGCAAAAACATTAGAAGCTACCAATAAACTAACCTGAATCACGAATTAGACCTC
>PLYP01000010.1 GCA_003153395.1 Candidatus Saccharimonadota bacterium | reverse complement strand
TGGGAGTTAATTCGTGATTCGGGTTTGATGATGTCAAACGCATTACTAACAAAACTTATAGAACCTAGTTTGACTTTCATATCTTTTAAGCCCGTAATCTGAAAGGTTGGTTTACCTCCCTCTTTGGCTGTTGCATCAGTAGTGCCTTCAAAATAGATAGCTGCGCCTCCACTTCCTGTAATGCTATTATTCCCATTGAAAGTTACTCCATGAATACTATGGCCCGTACTATTGCCAGTATTAGTAGTTGTATAGAATGCAATTCCTGACCACTCATTATCAGTTGCCGAAATGTTAGTTAACGTTACGTGTGAACTGATTTCATCACCTACGTTATATTGAGAAGTGAATGAAAAGCCGTTCTTACTAAAGTCCGAGGCACTTACGTTTGTTTCCGTAACGTTATAGCTACTGTTTATGTCTACGCCTCCCGTCTTAAACTCAGAGGTTTTACCTGGACCTGTAAATTTATCATCCTGTAAGGTTAGGGTTCTAGCATTGTGTGCATGTAGGGCATACGCAACAGTACTGTTATCAGATGAAACATTAAAGTTTATTCCAGAAATTGTTATATCATTAACGCCTTCTAGATATACACCCCAGGAACTTGGACCATCAAGAGTAACATTAACGCTACCAGGATTATCCGCTACTATATTTATTTGATTCTTGGTCGTATCCGTGATGTCTTGGTTGTAACTTCCATCAGCGACATGAATAGTTCCACCTTTCCCAACATAATTTATTGCCTCAGCAAATGTAGCACACGCTGCACTTGTTGAAGAACAGTTTCCAGCTCCACCTGGAGCAAGATATGCATCTTTAGGTGCAGCTAATACTGTCTGACTTAAAAAAAGTGGAGCTATAATTATCGCCCCGCCCAATCCTATTTTTGATAAAATTCCTGAATTCCCTGTAATTCTACTCATAATTTGATTTTCTCCCTCGTTTATATATCCGATTATAACTCTTTAATATCATTTACAATAAATTACTACTTATAATTACCCGATAATCAATTTTATTATAAAGTTATAAGTTCAAAGACACTTACTTAAACTACAGCAGTAGCCTCTTCATTAACTGTATTGACTATCTATCACATGGATATCAGTTCTCACTTAATTTGGTTCCAATTCGAGTCACCCACGCCTACCATTTGACCATTTGTCAAGCTTATGCTTGCATTGTGCTCCCTTAGCTGTTTAAATTTTCTTATTAAATATCGGGGACTGTCATGTCAGAGCAGGATAAAACGATAGAACCAGGACCCCACTCTGCACTTTGCCAAAAATGGCAGGAGGTGGAAAGAGGCTGGGGTGAACGACCCGATGGTTTCTCTCTGCACCTATCTCAAGAGGGGATGCACTCCTTTATAACCTCATACTTAGAGAGACAGGGCATAACGTCTGATACAGCTGACCTGCCCTCGGAATATAGTCATCCATTTGGTGATGCATACCCGGTTGGTATTAGTGACCGTTGGTATGAAGAACTTCAAGGGGAAGAACATGAAAGCATTATGTTTCCTGAGAGCTGGAGCTTACCAGGTTCCGGTGGAGTTGATGGTTGGATGCCATTGCAAAGAGAACAAGTTGGTCCTGATGCTGAACAGTAGGTCTAAGGTTTTATAAAATGGCCTGGACTATCGAACATCAACGCTTTCGTGAGCAAGCTGATGCAAAAACAAGACGAAAGTTTGGTGCAGAGCGTGTTGCTGAACTTCTAGAACGGCGTCGAGGCCAACTCAATGACGGTTCCAGTATCGGGCCAGGAATAACTATTATATTTAAAGACTTCAGACCAGAGACAAATGGCACAATGCTAGAAATTTTGGAAAGACTCAATGTCGAAGGAGCCCGTGAAGCCGAAGACATAGAGGGTTGTTGTGTGCTAGAGCTACCTGAAGGGGGCTATGCAAATGAAGGGGGTGGCATTGGTTTTTATGAAAGAGTTGGACCTGCAGGTGAGTTACATAAAAATGATTACCTGTTTAGTACAGGTTGGGCGTTTCTGCTACGCGTAATGGGGGCTAATGGTGAGCTTACGCAAAACCATAGCTATAGACCAGACGGCAGTGTTGTGGGCAGTTAGAAACTACTTGGTTCAATAACACTCGCTTAGACTGCAACAGTACTTTCTTCCCTAGCCTGCCTTACTATCTGCCACATAACTATCAGTTCCTAGTGATACAGAAGCCGCAGCTCGTAGAGTTGATCCTTCAGAGTAAAGAATTAATCTAACCGGATTAAGTGCTTAATGCTTTTTGCACTAATTCGCTTATTCCGCGAACTCCTTTTTCCTCAAGAATAGCGTTAACTTCTTGTATTGAAGGCCAAAATTCCTTATTGCGAATAAAATATACTGCTAAGGATCTAAGACTTTTTGCACGAGCTAGTTGTTCGTCGGTCATATCTGAATAGAGATCTAAAAGGCCGCTCTGGCTTTCATAAAATCGTTCTTTATCAACACTGACTCTTCCAATACCGTCACAATCTAGAAGTTTGACAGTTTGATCATCTAGGTCATAAACAGGCTCTATGTCATGAAATACAAGACCTTCTTTAATAGTTAATGCTGCTAGCTTTTCAAAAGAATCAAGTACGCGTTCTAGAGGAGCTTGTTCAATAGGCGCCTCGTTAACTTTATCCATTACTGTAATAGGAAAAGGGCCTACGCCTTCTTGTCTAGGAATTTTTATATCTGCAAAAAACCTTTTGGGTCCTCTTAGAGAACCATCTGTCCTGTATTGAAGTGCTGCATCAACTAATAAAAGTGGTTTGGGTGCTAAGCCTTCGGCACTTAACATGCTAAGTATTGCAACCTCTTCTTCTACATTACTGTACATGTCTGGGGTTTTATGAACTTTATATGCTCTTCCCTCGTCATCTTGTAAAACGACCGCAGAAACTCCTTCGGTAGATAATACGCTTAATCTTGAGTCAGGAAATATTTCTGAAACGTAGCGCAAGGCTTCTTCCCCTGGATCAGCACCCCTACCTAATTTAATATCTGGCTCAACATATGTATCGCTAATTGGTTCTGTTTTAAGAGGATAGATATTAGCACCTGATGGTGCAAAAGTTATTTCTGTTTGTAAAGCGCTAGTTGGCGCTAACTTAACATCACTACCGGCAGTAAGAGTAATATTAGGCTGGGAGATACTTTCAGGTCTAGGCATAATTTTATGTTATTTAAACTATGTTTAGTTTAACATAAAATATGTATTAAGTCAATTTACTACTCACCCGAATCACGAATTAACTCCCA
>PLYP01000004.1 GCA_003153395.1 Candidatus Saccharimonadota bacterium | reverse complement strand
TAGTATTTGCCGGTCTTGCCCCGGCTTGCGCTACCAAGTAATGAACCCCGGCACTCAGGGCAGAGCACAAACTTCTTATAAGGAAAGTCAGGATTGTTCATGACTTTTTCAACCAGATGCTTTTTAGGAGCCTGTCGTTGGATTTCATACTCGCCGTCGGCTTCATTAAAGGCAATGTACTTCTTGCCGCGGTTCGCCCGATTAAATAGATCAATTGATATAAGCCCCTCAAACGCACACTTTGTTGGTTCGTAGTTCGTCCATTTTTCGACGTTGATCCCGGCGTATATGGTGTTGGTGATAATGCGCTGCATGCTTTTAACGGTAAGTGGCTTGCCGCCCTTTTTGGCAATCACTTTGGTTAGGTCATCTTTGTTACGGATATAATGCACGCGTGTCTGATAGCCAGTGTCATTGAGCTTATCGACAATCTCTGGGTCGGTCAGTAGACCTTCGGCTCGTAGCTCGAACATTTTGCGGATGAAGACGGCTTCATCTTCGCACGGCTTGAGAATGGTACGTTTGCCCTGATTCGTATCAACCTTTTCACTTCGGTATCCATACGGCGGCTGGCGCATCCAGTAGCCATTTTGGGTATAACGGATTTCAGCGCCAATCATGCGGCTCATAATGTCGCGCAGCTCGTCTTTAGACCGCTCGGCTTCGAGTATTTCCGACTTCTTGCTGGGGCTATAGACGCTCCATTTGTACTCAAAGCCGAGGTGGTCTAGGGTATTTACCTGCTGGGAACTAATAACGCCATAGATATCAACAAGCTGCACCTTGCTGGATTCAAGCTGGGTTTTCAGCATGTCGTAACTGAGTGATCCGCCACGCGTAAAGCGGTCAATCGACTTGATAATAAACAGGTCAACGTTGTTTTTCGCATTCTTGCAGTAATCAACCGCTTCTTGCATCGGCTGCTGCTCTTTGCTGGCCGACTCCATAAAGACGAAGTACTTTTTGATCGTGACGCCCTTATTGGCGGCAAAGCGCTCTATCTGCTCCTTCTGAGCTTCCGGTGAGTCGCCCTCAGTACCTTGCTTGGTGGTGGAGACGCGTATGGCTGCGACTGCATTCTTACCGGCTAGTTCTGACTGCATACTGCCACCCCACTGTTTTGTAGCTCTTCTTCTGCAATCTCCAGCAGCAAAGCCGCCAAGTATTCCAGCCGTTCCGCCTCTTCCGCCTGTACTATTTTAGGCGGCTTTTCTTTATTTTTTGATCCAGTAGGTCTGCTCATTTTACCCTCGAAAGCTTACCTTATAGGGATAATTATAGTACACTAATAAGGATAAAGACAAGTACATTTTACAACCCTGTGGATATCTCATCGTTAGGATATCTAAGGCTTATAGTCTACTCTGTTTTTTATCTTTTCTTGTGTTTGCTTTCTTTATATATACTATATATAGTCATAAACTTATCTTTACTATGCCTTTACCAACATATCGTAAACCATTGAATAAACTGCAGCTGAGGTTGCTTGGCAGTATGTATAAATTTAGATTTATTACGGCTAGTTTAGTGTCTAGTAGTCATGGGGCTAATGTCAGAGTTATTAATACAAGGTTAAAAGTACTATTAGATCAGGAATACATTGGCAGGAACTATGATAGTAGCTACAGGATTAAAGGTAAGCAAGCTAGTTATTACTTATTGCCTAAAGGTATAAAGACGCTCAGTAAGCAAGATTACACCGTACCCAAAGTGATTAATTCACTCTATAGGGATAAGCAGGCCAGCGATGACTTCATTAACCACCAGCTAGGGGTGTTCAGGATATACGTAGAACTTAAGAGGTTGCACCCGGATACCTTTCACTTCTTTAGTAGAAGCGAACTGAAAAAATTTGATGACGACGAGGTCTTCCCCGAGAAACTGCCAGACGCGTACCTACAAAGGATTAGGCCGAGCAAAGCCCAGTCAAAGCCGAACAACCTATTCTTGGATTACTACGAGGCAAGCAAACCCTTCTACCAGCACAGAGCCAGGATAAAGAAGTACATTGAATACGCCGAGGAAGAGGGCTGGCAGGGTGGTCTCAGCAGCGCCCCGACTATATTAATGGTGTTCGAAACCAAGCCGCTGATGCGGCGCATACTTAGGCTGGCCCGCAAAGAACTGGAGACAACCTATGAAGACATAAAGTTCCTGGCTACGACAACAGACACCCTAAAATCTGCTAAGCCAGACATGCATATCTGGCGGGATGCCGACGAAGAAGTAAGCAAGTCGGTGAGCTTGAAGTAAACCATGCAAAATTTATCAATGCCCTATCTGATATGATATTGCTATGAGCAAAAATCAACACCTATCAAAGGTTCTAATAAGACCAGCTACAAGCGAAGATACTCTAGCCGTGCAAGCTATACGCAAAAAAGCTTGGCAAGCTAGGTATGCTAACCCAGAATCCGGTGTTACAAAAGAACTGCTTGCTTCTTCTTTAGCTAAGCTGCCTCCAAGCTCCGAGGACATCGATCATTACCACGCAATGCTGGCCAAACCAACTAATAAGAATAAAAATCTGGTTGCAACTTTAGATGATGAAATAATCGGTACAGTTTGCTATGACACCCTAGAGAATGGCATGGGGGACATAGGGGTATTTGTGGCAGAGGGGTTTAATGGCAAAGGCGTGGGAGACAAGCTACTGGAGTCGCTAAAAAACAAAACAGATAATACTCTTCAGGTCATAATATTTGCTAAAAACCCTAGCCGCGAATTTTATAAAAAACATGGCTTTGTAGAGGTTGGCCGTGAGGAACGGCACTACTTCGATAGAGACACCTATTTACCCACCCAGGTTCTAAGATTAAATAGATAAACTTTAAGGTTTAGCAACAACGGACATGGATACACTAAAGCAACGGCTGACGAAGAGGCCACCAAAAAACGGCAAATTTTATCTCATTGCTATTGATGGGCGTGGTGGCTCGGGCAAAACGGAGCTGCTCAAACATATAGAAGCATTACTGCCTGGTTTTGTAATGATTAACGGCGATGATTATTTTGAGCCTGTTGAAGATTCAATAGCTTGGGGTGATTTTAACGATGAGCGATTTATCAAGGATGTCATTGAGCCGCTCAAAGCCGGTGAGACCGTTCTGCGTTATCGGCCATACGATTGGCACGCGGAACCGCACATTAGCGAGAAAACTCTAAAAATAACAAAAGGCGTTTGCATAGAGCGGAGCTTTGTTTTTGATTTTGAACTAGATTGGGATTTAAAAATTTGGGTCGAGGTACTGGGCGACATTTCTCGTGAGCGCGGCATCGCAAGAGATGATATGCCAAGGGAGCGAGCAGAAAAACAGTGGCGGGAAGTCTGGCAGCCAAAGGAAGACGCGCATATCAAAAAACACAACCCGATGGAAACCGCCGACATCGTCATAGACGGCACAAAGCCTTTTGATGAACAGCTAATGTGAAGCAAAAATGCTACCATTAAGCCATGATTAAACACATCTGGCTTGATGTTGGCGGCACGCTGTATCGAGAAACCCCGGAGTTTGACGCCGTACATGATGTTCTGCGGTACAAGACCTATGCGGAAATAGTGGGAGAACACGACTTAGCAAAGGCGACAAGCCTCTATAATGCTCTGTACAAGGAGCATGGTAGCAACTCAGCGGTCTTTAGCTCCCTTGGAAAACCATCAGACTTTTGGCAGCAAGTATTTGACGACATCGATTTAACTGGCCTGATTGCTCCCGACCCGACAGAGCAAGCCGCACTAAAAGAACTTAGCCAACTTGTGCCTGTTTCACTGTTTAGCAACTTTAAGCCCGAAAAAATCGCACAAGTCCTTAGGCTACTGGATATTCCACGAAGCTACTTTACGCATATCTTAAGCGGTGATGACATTACAAAGAGAAAGCCCGACCTCGAAGGCTTTGAGAAAATGCAAGAACTTTCGGCTTTGCCAGCCAACCAAATGCTTTACGTAGGTGATAGAGCAAAAGTCGATGTTTTACCTGCAAAGAAGGTCGGTATGCAAACGTGCTTACTGTGGAGTCAATCGAGTGAAGCTGACTACTCTGCTACTGATTACAGGGAGTTTCTGAGTGTTATCAAACAGCATTTAGCTTAAATAACTTCTGTTATTTTGATAAAATTACTGCATGTCTGAACAAAAAGGTACTGACCAAAAAACACTGCTAGGTCAGATACACAAAGAATTTCCAGAGCTAAAGTGGGAACGCTATAACTATTTAAATAATGGTTGGGACCATGAGGTTATCATCCTTGACGATAAGCTGGCCTTCCGCTTCCCCAACTCGCCCGAATATCTAAGGGTATTGGAGGACGAGATAGCCTTATTGCACTTCCTCGGTGCCAAGGTAAAAATCAAAATTCCGCAGTATAAGTACGTCGCCTCTGACCACTCCTTCGCTGGCTACCAGCTTATTAAAGGCGCAGAACTAACAGAGTCTGTTTTTGGCACTCTTTCCGAGCAAGGCCGCAGCAACATCGCCGAACAGCTGGCAGGGTTCTTCACGATTTTACATACACTGGATGTTAATGAAATGGTGGAGCAATATCATGTTGCTCACGAAAGGCCGCTTGAAGAGCGACTCAAAAGTCTTAGTGAAGAATTTTTAAAGCCCAACTTAAGTGTTGAGGAGTATAGAAAAGTTGAAGGCGTAATTGCAGAAACAGAGCAAATCGACTACACCAAAGTACCGCATGTTCTAACCCACAGCGACATATCACCAAAGCACATCATTTGGAATTCGGAAGATAAGTCAGTGGGAGTTATTGACTTTAGCGACCGTTGTATTGGTGACCCAGCAGGTGATTTTACCGAGCTTTACTTATACTCTCCTGAGTTTGTAGAACAGGTTTACGACTTGTATCGCGGGCCAAAAGATCCGGAATTTCTCAACCGAGCCAAAATCCACTTGCGGCGTGTTGGCGTCCACATGATGGCGCATTCATTCAAGAATCAAAAAATATCTTTCGAGGAAGCCAAACGAATTTTTGATAAGGCGGTGGCGCTTTAAAGAGTAGGTTACAGAACTTCGAGTATAATATCTCTATGGCCACAAAAGCAGATGACTTTGCAAGTAAAATTCCCGGAAACCTTTCAAGTATTCGGAAACAGCAACGCTACACCCAAAAGGAAGTTGCGGATATGGCTGGTTTAAATCCGAACTACTACGCTAAAGTCGAACGCGGCGACGGCATTCCGTCACTTAAAACTTTGTGCAAGATTGCAAAAGCCCTAAAAGTAACAGTTACTGAGATTGTTGGGTTTTAGTCCTCTCGCCAGCACCAATATGACACCCAGAAAAGCTCCCTTGATCGGGAGTTTTTTGTTTATTGATCCGGCCAACGGTTTCAACCTATGTCCAGTGAAGTAGACCTCACGAGACAAAAAAGTGTTGTTTCTTGATTGAAATGAAGGTTATAACCTTTTTGTCAGCAACAATAGCTAATTTGAGGGGAGTTACAATAAGCATACCAGCTGGCAGTATTAGTGGCATATAAAAGCTTGTGTATATGCAATTGCTAAGGAGTACAATGCCTGTAAATGGAAGTACTAAAAGAAATTGTAGATTGGGCATCAGGGTTGCCGTTATGGCAACAAGTTGCGGTTGTCAAAATATTAAATAACGGCGTAGATGAAGATACTGTTGGCCAACTTGTAGGATATTGCAAACTCGAACAAGAAGACAAAGACGAGCTAGTTAAGTTACTGGGCGACCCGTTAAAGAATTTTAAGTTACAAGCCGGTAAGAGCAAATCTGAGAATGTAAAAATTCTGGAAATAAATTCTACGAAAAATATTAATGCAATCAAAGACGATAGCATTATAAATTTTAATGAGACTGGTCTAACGATCGTTTTCGGCTCAAATGCTGTCGGCAAGTCGGGTTATTCAAGAATATTTAAGGCTGCGTGTACCTGCAGAGACACGGAGGAAGTTCACGGAAATATTTCTCGCGAAGAAGTGGTTGATCCAGAAGCAAGTATCGTTTATTCAAATTCAAATAGTCCGATTACATATAATTGGTCTAAAAGTGCAGAATCAGATGCTTTACTCAAAACTGTACATATTTTTGACGCTAGAACTTCCAGAATACAATTATCTGAAAAGAACGATGTTAAGTACGTACCTGCCGGATTAGATATCTTTGATAAATTGGCAGATTTATTTGAACAGGTTAATTATGAAATTAATCAGGAAATATTACAAAGACGAAGTGCATCACCAAATATTGAATTAATCTTTAGCGATTTCGCTGATACTGATATCTATGCAAAAGTCTCAGATTTGTCAGACGAAGATAATGCCAAGGCTATTATACAAATAGCCGTATTAAGTGAACAAGAGATAAAAAATATTTTAAAACTAGAAAAAGAAATCAAAATTAAAGACGCAAATGATCCGATAAAGTTAAGCCAAACAATTCAGTTAAAGAGAAATCGTTTCATACGCTTTCACAATCACCTCAATAGTTATCAGAAATATATTGATCAAGATGCAATACAGGTATTATGGAAATTCAAAAATTCTGCCATTGAGGCGACAAAAATTGCTGAAACTGCAAAAAGCAAAAAGTTTGATAAAGATAATATTGAAGGTACAGGTGGTGATTTGTGGAAAATATTATGGGATTCCGCAAAGGAATTTTCAAATCAGAAAGCATTTCATCAGCACGAATTTCCATATACGGGAACTGATTCAGTTTGCGTACTATGTCAGCAACCAATTAGCAGGCCTGCTAAAAAAAGATTTGTAGAATTTACCGAATTCGTAAATGATAAATCGCAATTGCTTTCATCAAAGGCAAATAAAGCTTATAACGAGGCATACGAGGAAGTTGATTTTCAACCACAAATTTCAAAAGAAGAAATTGAAGCTGTATTACAGGAATTAAAAGATGATGAATACCCTGAATTTGATGAATTAAATGCTTTATACAAATCATGTGTTAAAGAACATGCTCGATTGCTAAGTGAGATTGCGGATTTTAAAAAGACCGATCTGCCAAAGGTGTTAATGCTTGATTTCGCGCCACGAACAAACTTTAAAAAGCTATTAGAAGAGATGGCTAAGGATATTGAGCCGAATGATAGCACTAAACACGCAGAAGCACTGAGCAAGTTGCGGGAACAACTTAAACAATACAAAGTTAGACAGTTATTGGACAAACAAAGAAATGATATTAAAAAGGAAATAATCAATCTAAAAAATATAAAAATGCTGACTGTTTGCTCTGGTCAAGCTGATACCACTAACATTAGTCGCAAAGGAGGGGACTTATCAACCAAATATTTAAGTAAACAACTCTCAGATAACTACAATACAGAATTACAGGCTCTAAACAGAAAAGGTTTAATTGTTGAATTAGTTAAATCTCATGTTTCAAAGGGTGTTACATACAGTGCGATAGTAATAAAATCAGGTGAAAAGGCGCAACAAGGTAGTTTCAAGCCAGACGAAATTTTGAGTGAAAGTGAACAAAAGATAGCGTCTATTGCTGGCTTTTTTACTGAGTTATCATTATCTCCACACAAGTCTGCAATTATTTTCGATGACCCTGTTACATCGCTTGACGAGCTTAATACAGCTCGAATCGCCGAAAGAATAGTAGAAGAATCAAAAGCCAGACAGGTAATAGTATTTACACATAATTTGTTCTTTACCTCTGAACTTATGGAAACTGCCAAAGAAATGAAAGCTGAATGGACACCTAGAACAGTGTCTAAAAGGTTAAACACGGGGAATGTAACCGACGAACTGCCTTGGCAAGCACTTTCGACTGAAAAACGTATTGGTACATTAAAAGTACGCGCTCAAAATGTCAGAAAAGAATTTAATAATGATCTTGTTGAAGAGTATGACCATAACACCAGATTTTTATATACAAGTTTAAGAGAGACATGGGAACGTGCAGTAGAAGAGAAATTATTCAACGACGTAGTTAAACGGTACAGCCGCAATATTTCAACTCAACAATTGGGTAAAGTTATCATTACTGACGATGATAAAAAAATTGTTTTTGAGAACATGAAACACTGTTCAAATTATGCTCACGACCAACCCAAAAGTGTTTCAACTGCCGAATTACCAGAACCAGATCAAATTGACCAAGACATTACTACGTTAGAAGATTGGGTTAAGGCTATAAAACAACGGCAAAAATAATATTATTTGCGCATATTAAGTACAGGAGAAGTTATAGCCTTTCAAATAGTGGAATCTACTGAAGGTTAGCTACGCTAAGATTTAACTCCGTGAGAATCTAATAGTACAGTTATACTCTGAGCAACAATGATGCACCAAGATGACACCAGAACCTAGGAGGCTTGTCGGTGGTTATCGTTTTCAGTCGACTCAGTCTTGAACGATTCCATTTCTTCGTGAAGCAATTTCTCATCGATGCGTCCGAGCTCGCGGTACATCAGTTTCATGCGGATGAGCATCTGGCGGGCATAGACTGGGTTGGCGTTTTCGGGATCCTTTTGTTCAAGTTCATGCACCATTGCGGCAATGTCTTCGTCGGTTGGCATGTATCCAGGCATGTTCATAGTATACACCCCTGTCGAGCCAACCGTTTCAGCCCTGCGCGATCAACAAGCACACAGTCATTTGCATTCGCTAGCCGCCGTGCAACTGCACTGTAGGTGCTGTTCGTTATGACCATAGCACGGTCGCAACCGTATACTCTTAGTCCAGTTACCACCTGGCGAACGGCGCTAGCCTTGACCAGTCCAGCGTAACGTTTGGCCTGAATGCCCCAACGTACACCATCCTTTTCAGCTGTGATGTCCACGCCGAAATCATATCGTTCCGTTACGGAGACGTTACGATAGCCGTTAGCTCGAAGCAACTCCGCGACGTACTTCTCAAAATCCAGGCCGCCCATAGTATCAACGTCACGGCGCCATACACGGCGACGGCGATGTATGATTTTCCACGACAGTTTAAGTAGTAGCAAACAGACCATCACACCGAGGGCTATATAGGCTATATACACAAGCTGCGCCCGATGCGTCCAGGCAGCAGCGCCTATGAGAACGACGATAGGGAATACTAGATCATTGCCCTGAGCCCGTGACCGCGCCATGTTATTGCTCCCCATCGAGCATTAGCTCATCAAAAGCTGCATCAATTTGCTCTAAACCTCTGAGCACGGAGTTCCATGTTTGGTCAACATGGGTCACCATTTAAAACTGCAACTATATTTCCGAAATTATTAATTAACTGAATTGCTTAGTAATATAACTGACTAAAGTTTGTTATCGCTCGACATTTACTTCTAAACTGCTTATGATAACTATATATGTCAGCAAGAGAAGGTTTTCCTATATCTGCCCCGCCAGAGCAGCAAGCGGCTGGCCAAGCTGTAAATACAATGCAGGTTGGCGCAGAAGCACTTTTAGATATTGGAGTTGGTTATGACGTGTCAGGAATACTAGTAATAGGACCGCGTCCTGAATGCAGAGGCACAGTTGCGGATATTATTGGCACACCCGAACACTCAGATTTAAAGGAGGCAATTTTATTGGTTGCTAATCAAGCTAAAGACGCAGGTCAAGATCCTGGTGAAGCTGTAAGTGCAGCAATCAGTGTTTTTGCAAGGCGTGATGGACAAGGCAACATTGAACGTGTTCCTGAGGAACAGCTAAAAAAAAATTAGATACAGCTGAGACAAATTCACCGTTATATGGCTTAACTACAGAAAAAAAAGAGGATTTAGCGATTAAATCAAAAACAGTAGATAACGAAGGTGCCCAGCATTCTACAAATACAAGCAGTACAAAACCTGGTGAAAAAAATCCAGATTATCAAAAGCTGGCAACTTCTACAGCAGAAGCGAGTGCGCGAATAGCCAGAGAGGCTGCACTACATTATTACTTGACAGAGCAATCGACTGCTGAAGTCGCTAAGCCAGATGAATTAATTAAACCTGTAGCCATTAATAGAACACCCACAGCACTGATTCCAGGTGTTTTAAAAACAGAAACAGTCTTACCTCAAAGAGATCCTCCTCTAAAAAAACTTAAAGGCTCTAGGGCTCAAAATATAAGGACAGCTAATAGTTTATCCACAAATATTACCAATATTCCTTTAGAGGTAATTACTACCTCAACTAAAGATAAGACGACTTGGACCCATCGGCTATCTGGAGAAGAAGCTATAAGCTCTGTTGAACTAGATGAATTTTCTTTACCAAAACCCGACCTTACGTCTGAAGAATATTTCTCTGAAGAAGGCGATATAGAACTAGAGAATAATGGATTGGAACACGTAGAGAGTAGTTTTGATGTATTTTTCGATGACAAAGAAGAAGACGAATTGCAATTTGATACTGATTATGCCGGATATATTTTACTTAATATGGGAGCAGAGTATGTACTTATAGATATTAATAATGATGGAGAAGAAGCTGTCGACGAACAGCATTCTTTTGGCGTAGCAAATTATGAAGATGATTATCCTGCAGTTGCAGACGAATTACCTAGCGAACAACACCTAATAGGAGAGCAATTCATGTATCATTTTGAAACACTAGAAAGCGATCAAGCAGAAAAAGCGTTGCAAATACTAGAGCTGGTAACTCAAGCCATCAACAATCAGATTAACTTAGAAGTTCTGGATAATAGCCCAGATACAGATAATGTAGAGATTAAAGCGCTTTGTGTCCAGTTATTTGAATGCATTGGTATGGAATATGATGAAGAGCTAATTGTAAATTTTTTAGAAATTATATATTCAGAGAAATCTCAACACGTAGAAGACAGAACAGAGCTAAACATTGAGCTCCTTAATAAGTTAGGCACCAGAGAATACAAACCTCAAGACGGCGTATCATTGCTTGGAAGCTTATTAATGTTCTTAAAGCTCAAACTTAAACCAAATGCGATGCTGGGCCGATGCGCTTTACAAGTTTTAGTTGCATAATTTTTAAATGATAATCTACACCTTAAATTACCCCAAGAAGACGTAATATTGTAAAAAAAGCATTAGCGCGTTATGCTTGAATTATAATGGACGAGTCTGATCCACCAAAAGAAACACCGGAAGAAAGTACTCACGCAACTCCTTCACTTGTACATGAGAGAGTTCTGCAACCTTCTGCGCAGTTCGTTGAAGAAATGAAAGTCCAAAAAGAAACAGAGGCTGCTAACGCTCCAGTCGTGGAACCTAGACCTGAGCAATTGCCAACAAATGCCGAACCACCATTCCCGCAGCCTTTAGCTCAGCCGGCGCAAGCTGCTGCTATGGCTCCGAGTCCTTACCCTAATCCGACACATGGGCCTGCCAGTGCCGTACAACAGCCTACAGATGAATATGACCCGTCACATTTAAAAGTCTGTGAAAGAGCACCTTCCTTAAAACTATTTGCCATAGTCGATCTAGTATTAAGCCTCTTAGGTTTTATGGTTGCATTAGTAGCCGTTATGACACTGACTACTCTTTTTAGAGGAGGGCATACCTCCTCTAGCATTAAACTCATATATTTCGTAAGTCTAATAGCTGACTTTATTCCCCTTATTGGCTCAATATTTTTCCTAATTACCAAGAATGTCACACTTGTTAAAGCCTTTTTAATAATTCTGCTGGTAAACTACGGAGTATCTCTCGTTTCATATTTTGTGAACTTAGCAACTACTCATTTTGCAAATATAACTTCATACATCTTTACGCTGCCAATAGCCATATTCTTCTTAGTATGGACTTGGTCGGTATTTACTGACGTTAACGCCCTGGAGTCTTAGCAAAAATAATATATAGTTAGTAGTAGATAAACAAAAATAAAAAATAATGTATCAAATAATAATTACTTTCATAGTCCTGGCATGTGTTTTAGTTTGGTATCTGCTAAAACACGATCATGGAAGACGACTTCCGGTAACGTCTCTTTGGATAGCCTGCGGATTTGGCGTTCTGGGTATTATCGCGGCAATGCTATTGGAGCTTAACTTACTACCTAAAGATTTTGCCGTATCTCCACTATCCATCCCAATCGCTAAAAGGTTTACATTTTTTATGAGTGTTGGTTTTTTAGAAGAGGCTGCAAAGTTTATTCCTCTAGCTTTATTTATATATAAGAAGTCATATTTCAAAGAACATACTGATGGAGTTATATTCTTTGCTATCTGCGGTCTTACTTTCGGTCTTTTTGAGAATATTATGTATACCGTTAGCTATGGTTCTAACGTTGGTATAGCTAGACTAATTATGACTCCGTTTTTCCATGCCGCCTCCACCAGCATATTAGGCTACTACTTGGTTAATATGAAGATAAATAAGGCGAACAAAACAAAGTTTGTTTTGGCATGCTTATTGCTACCTGTCATGCACGGCTTCTATGACTTTGGTCTGGGGTCAGGTCTGGCAGTTCTTGCCATTTTCTCTCTCATGATTACCTTACTTCTTACTATAGGTCTGTTTCTATACTTCATGGCTGCCAATGACCTGGATAAGGCGGCTGTGGCGAGTATTCCAATAAATTCCTTAAATTACTGCAAATTTTGCGGAAAGCCGAACGCAAATCATAAAATGTTTTGTGAATACTGTGGCAGACATATATAATTCAAATTAAATTACCTAATAAATACCCGAAAAATAAAATATGAATTGCCCAAATTGCCAACAACTTCTTAGCCCTGGTGCTGTATTTTGTGGTAATTGCGGGTTTCAGATTAATGCAAATCCCCAGTCACAACCTCAGGCGGCAGAGAATAATGTTGTTTCGCCTCTGCAGGGAACAACTGTTCCGCAAGCAGCCACACCGGCACCTACTCCCCCTAACCAACCAGTATTTCAGCAATCATTTACCGAGCAGCCAACACCTACAGCAAATTACGCAGCGGTGCCTCTAAGCCAGCCTGTTTATGGTGGAGTAGCAGTGGGCACTATGCCACTAGCCGCTCCTAATGCCTTAGATAACAATCCAACGCAAAACAATGGTAAAGCCATAGCTGCCTTTGTGCTTGGTATGCTCGGACTTATTGGCTGGCTAATACCGATTGTCGGTGTAATTTTAGGTATTTTAGCAATAATCTTTGGCACAATATCGATTCATTCCGGTAAACGAGTTCTAGCTATTATTGGGATAATTCTGGCCATTCCGGTACTCGCGCTATCTATCTTCTTCTGGGTTAAAAACGCTCAGACAATAATTAAAGCTAACGGCGGATCAACTTCAACGAGTTCAAGCTTGCAATCTATAAGTACACCCTGTTTTACTACAAAAGTTTCAACCTCGTTTAAAATTACTAAAACTACCGGCAGCTGTACTTTTACGGCAGTCGACAGCGGAGGCAGCGAAGAGTATGTAGTAAAAGTTCTCCAAGTGCCCCAGTTAACGGCTGCTAATCTCGATCAGTCTTCTCAGCCGGATATAACTAATGTCGTTCAAGCAACACCCGGCGGCCAAGCATCTAACCAGCACGATACGACCTTTTCGGGCAGTAAAGCCTACCAGGCGACAGTTAAATCTAGCAACGGAAGCGCCGGAATACTTGAATATATTTATCAGCCAACAAGTCAGGGAAACTTAGTTCTGATAGGTCACGATACTGCAAGCGGGAAAAATTATGATCTTACTTCTATTGAAAACAATTGGAATTGGCAGTAGAATAAGTATATGAGACAACATACTACACATAAAGTAATATCTATTTTATTGCTACTTTTTGTATTCCTCGTTCCTTTTTATGTAGAGAGAGGACATATAAACTCGGCTCATCAAAGTACTTATCTAAATGCCGCAGCACTTAGTTCGTTGACGTCAAACGCCGAACTAACTTCGTCAAGCTCTCCTAAAACCAATGCAGTTAATTGGTCCATAAGCACCGGTATTATCGATGCTGGTTCTCTCGTTAAAGCTCCTGTTAGCGTTACTAATCCAGTAATTGCTGCTAAGCATACAGTTCACTAGATATACTTAAAAAGAAAATTTATTTGTTAACATAGTAAATATAGTTTATTGTCATTTTATTTACTAAGGGGAGGTGAATTATGACTTTAAAAACCACAGTGTTATATATCTGCTACCTTGCTTTAATTGCGGTGCTGATAACTGTTATTGCTACGTCGTTTAAATCTAGTAGCACTAAAGTTTCTCATCCCACATCTGATAAAAATGCACCAACCCTTGCGCACAAAGCACCTAGTACAAGCTCGAATAACTCTAAAACCTCCAGGTCTGCGCCGACGCTTGCTAATTCTGGTCCGGGAGACGTAATAGGTCTGTTTATTGCAGTTACGTCTTTATTCACTCTACTTCATTGGAGATGGACGCTTAACAGGTTATACTAAGGTAAAAGCATTAGCGTTAAATATATTCACATATTTTATAGAAAATATTCTTAGCAAAAATAAGGGGCGGGACAGTGGCTGGTATAAGTTTAGAAGACTTCAAAAGGACCAAGATAATCGTAACGGTTGGTCCTTCTATAAATACGTATGAAGCCATTCATGACGTAATTGCAGCCGGAGCTAATGGACTAAGACTAAATTTCAGTCACGGCGACAATAAAGAAAGAGATAAACAGATAGCCTGGATAAGAAAAGCCAGTAAGTCTTTGAATAAGCCGGTGGCTATCATTCAAGACTTACAGGGACCTAAGATTCGCCTAGGTGATTTCGAGGGAATAGTAAATATCGCTAAAGGCCAGACACTTAGTTTTAAGTATCAGGCGGATTATAGCCAGAGCGGTCATTTGCCTACGCAATATGACCTTAGTAAAAAGGTTAAACGAGGCGAGCGAATTTATCTCTATGATGGAAAAATTCAATCTGTAGTTACTAGCGTAAGAGACGGTATCGTTCATGTCGAAGCGCTTAACGACGGTATTTTAATTAAAAGAAAAGGCATGAACTTGCCGGATACCGACTTTGAGGGAGATATCATAACGCCCAAAGATAGGGCCGATCTGGTTTATGGATCATCTCAAGACATGGATTATGTAGCGCTTAGCTTCGTTCAATCAGTACACGATATTGAGAAGCTGAAGAAGATACTGCGGTCTATGAACAGTAGCGCCAAGGTTATAGCTAAAATTGAGACAAAGGCAGCCATAGATAACATTGAGGAAATAGTTATAGAGGCCGATGCCGTCATGATTGCTAGGGGTGATCTAGCGGTTGAAACGCCGGCTGAGAGTGTACCGATTGAGCAGCGGCGGATTATTGGGCTAGGTCAGCATTATGCCAAGCCAACAATAGTAGCCACTCAAATGTTAGGTACCATGACTGACAGTCCGGAACCGAGCAGGGCGGAAGTATCTGACGTTGCCACAGCCGTAATTCTGGGAGCAGACAGTGTAATGTTAAGCGACGAGACAGCTAGCGGCAAGCATCCTCTGGAAGCTGTAAAATTCATGAAGAAAATTATTCTGTATACGGAGAGGAATATGCCTCTTAAAGTCAGCTTTACGGATAATAAGGAAGTACATACCCGTCAATCTTCGATATCCAAGGCAATTATTAGTCTAGCCGAGGATATAACTGCTAAAGCTATAGTTGCAGAAACGAAATCTGGTGCCATGGCTTTAAATATAGCCGCACACCGCTCAAGCGTTCCAACTATTGCCGTTACGAGCGATAAACGAACTGCTGAACAGTTATCTATCGTTTATGGTACACGCTCTTATGTGCGTCCGGTTGATCCCTTAGCTGCTTCCAAGCTGACAGATTGGCTGAGAGTAAACAAGCTGTTTAATAAGGGCGACATGGTTGTAACTGCCTCAGGCAGATATCCAGGGGTAGTCGGAACCACTGACACCATAAAAGTGCGCGTGCTAGAATAAAGTTAATTTACATAAAAAGGGCGGGATGTTTTATAAACAAACTATCAGAGATATCGATCTAGAAGGAAAGACAGTCCTACTGCGCGCTGACTATAACGTACCACTTAGTAGTGGCAAGATAACTGACGATTACCGAATCCGTCAATCGCTGCCAACCATAGAATACTTATTATCTAAAAACGTGAAGCTAATAATCTGTTCTCATTTGGGCCGGCCTGACGGCAAGGTCAATAAAGAATTGAGCCTAGCTCCCATTGCCAAAAAACTTGAAAAACTACTGGGTAAAAAGGTCGAATTTGTTGATGACTGTATTGGCGTAAAGGTTAAAAAAGCAGCTAACGCACTTAAGGGTAAGGATATTCTGCTTTTAGAAAACCTGCGCTTCTACCTCCAGGAAGAAAAAAACGATAAGAACTTCGCCAAAAGTCTGAGCTCAATTGCCGAAGTATTCGTGCAGGATGGTTTCGGTGTCGTTCATAGGGCTCATGCTAGTACGGAAGGCGTAACTCATTTTCTGCCTAGCGTCTCTGGTCTATTGCTAGAAAAAGAGGTCGACGTAATAACAAACGTCATGGAAAACCCCCAGCGACCCCTAATGGCTATTGTGGGCGGAGCTAAGATAGAGGATAAGATCGAAATTATAAAACGCTTTATTAAGATTGCGGATTTTCTGGCCGTAGGCGGAGCACTGGCCAATCCATTTCTAGTAGCCAAGGGCGTAGACGTTAAGCAAAGTCTAATGGATAAAAGTGAAGTACAGACGGCAAAGGAAGTACTTAAAGAAGCCAATGCGGAATCAAAACTGCGCAATTTTGTATTTTCTGTGCCTCATGACAGTGTTGTTGCAACAAAAATAGATAAGACTGCAAGGACTAGAATAGTGGATTTTTCAAGCAATAGCTTTGCCGATATTATTAATTACCCTGGCAGGGTTCCAGAGAGTGAAACTAAACTAAACGCTGCGGAAAAGATACTGGATATTGGACCATTTAGCGCTTCTTTTATAGCCGGTGCCGTACAGTTATCGGCAACAGTAGTCTGGAATGGAACAATGGGCGTTACGGAAATTGATGGTCTTCAGGGCCCGATTGGACCTTTTTCTCATGGTACCCAAACGGTTATAGAGGCGCTAGTTGGCGACCTAGGTCATAAACCATTTAGTTTAGTTGGAGGCGGCGATACTGTTGGCTACGTCGAAAAGCGAAAGATAATGGATGGTTTTGACCATGTTTCAACTGGTGGTGGCGCATCTCTAGAGCTAATATGCGGCCATAAATTACCCGGTGTTGAAGCCCTAATGGATAAAATATAAGGTACAATTAAGCCATAAGAATTATGAAGCGTGTATTAATTATCGGAAACTGGAAAATGAACCTCAATGTTCATGAAGCCAGCATATTAGTTAAACGAATAAGCGATCTTATTCAAGTGCATAGAGAAGTTGAAGTTGCCATAGCTCCGAGCATGCTGACCCTTCAACCTATCAGCCAGCAGATAGACACTCGGAAAATTAGTCTGGCGGCTCAGAACGCCTATTATAAAGATGAGGGAGCATATACCGGCGAAGTAAGCTTCAATATGCTTCGCAATCTCGTTAAATACGTAATTGTCGGACATTCCGAAAGACGAATATATTTCCATGAAGATTTGGAAGTAATAAGGGACAAGGTAACGGCGGCAATCAGAAATGATATATCTCCCGTACTTTGCGTCGGTGAAAGTCATCAGGAAAAAACTGAAGGTGAAACTAAAAGAGTAATTCACGACCAGGTAACAACGGCTCTCAGTAACCTTACAGCTGAGGACGTAGAAAAAGTAGTTATTGCTTACGAGCCAGTTTGGGCAATCTCCACTTTTGGTGGCGAGCTAGCAAAACCGTCAGTGGTAAAACCGATAATAGATCTTATACGTTATAACGTAAAGGAGCTTTACGGAGAAAAAGCCGCCGCCAGCCTTAGAATTATTTACGGCGGAAGCGTTGATGATCAAACGGCACCCGGATATTTAGAGATTGAAGGCGTCAATGGACTACTTCCTGGCAGCGCCAGCCTCAATTACCATAAGTTCTCAGAGATAGTTAATAGCGCTTACCGCTTAACGCATAAGAAGCCTTAGGATTAGATATATTTATGGCCAGCGATAAAAAACCCTCAAGCAGAACAATCATTGATGTCTCTAGCCCGGACTCCTCAGCTAGCGATCCTTCTTCGCGGCCTTTAATAGTTACAAATCGTCCCATCATGAAAGATCCCATGGTGGTCGATGACGAAAACAAAGACAGTGGCGAAGAAAGCAACACTGACTCTAAAACTAAAGCTGAGCTTCCTGAAAAATCTTCCAAAGACCGTATTGAGCCTTTTTCTGCACCAGTACTGCCTATAGAAACTGAAGACAAAAGCGAAAGTAATGTCAAAGAAAATATTAGCGAACCAGAAACATCTAAAGAAGTAGATGAAGATTCTATAGCGAAAGATGAGACTAAAGAACAGACAGATAATAGCGAAGAATCACCAATAAAGCCTGAAGAAAATAAGGAGCAAGATAAAAATAACCCAGAAACGGAAACGGAAAAGGAAGCAGCGCTTGAAGAACCTATTCCGAAAGTCGATGAACCCAAAGAAGATGCTATAGACAGCGGAGATAAGAAAGAGTCGACTGCAAAAAATGATCAATCAGTAGAGCAGAAAGAAACAGAAGAACTCGTAAGACAAGCTGAGAGGGAAGAGGCCCTGCAAAAATTAACTGAAAGCAAAAAGTACTATTTGCCTATAAACACCATTGAGAAAAGACGCTCCAAGCGCTTCGTCATATTAGGAATTCTTCTCAGTTTACTGCTTATTGTTGCCTGGCTTGATATAGCTCTTGATGCTGGACTAATAAGTAATTCTTCAAATTTACCTCATACTAATTTCTTCGCTGCCACTGCCCCAGCACCTACAAGTTCTGTAGCGCCAGCTAGCCCAACTCCAGCAGTTGCGCTAAATACCAAAGTCCTATTAGGTTCTCAGCTTTTTATTAAAGCGATTCAAAATAAGGATAAAACTGCTGCAGATTTACTAGAATCAACTTCAGCAAAAGCTACCTTTCTAGCCAGTAATGGGTCAGCAAGTTTTTACGACACCTGTCAAAATGTCGGCCAAAAATGCACGGTTTTCTTTTCTTCAGGCTTTATAACTAAATCCGTTAAAACGTATAAAGCTTACACGGCCCAGGACGGCGCTAAAGGCCAAACTATAACCTACAGCGTAAAGACATTTTCCCATTCACCAAACTGTACAACTTCTAGTATAAATTCATTAGAAATGAACCTAGTTCCTTCAGGACATAATTGGCTGGTCGACAACATAACAACTAGTACTAGTGCTGGAACTAGCACCGGTAAGTGCAGCTAGGGAATTATAATTAGCCATAAACTATTATTAACCTTATATTTTCGTTAGAATATTAAGGTGTTAGATGACTTACTTAAAGGGTTAAATCCGGAGCAGCGCCGGGCAGCTGAGACTACCGAGGGGCCGATGCTTATTCTTGCCGGAGCGGGTTCTGGAAAAACGAAAACCCTAACTCATAGAATCGCCTATCTTATAGCTTCCAATCAAGCTACACCATTTAATATTCTGGCGGTAACTTTTACAAACAAGGCCGCCAAGGAAATGCGTGAGCGGGTGGCTAGACTACTAAATGAAAGAGCTGACAACCGCGGTTTTATGCCATATATGGGCACTTTTCACGGTATCTGCGTACGTTTGCTCAGACAGGACGGTGAATCAATTGAAATACCAAGAAGCTTTGTAATATTTGATGAGTCGGATCGTCAAGCAGCAGTCAGGCAAGTAAGTAAGCAGCTGAGCTTAGACGAAAAAGCTTTCCCACCCAAATTATTGAGCAGCCTAATAGGCAGTGCGAAAAATGAAATGATAACTCCCTCGGATTATGTGTCGCTCGCTAATTCTCCAGCTCAGCAGACAGCAGCAAAAGTATATCCCTTGTACGAACAGGCTCTCAAACAAGCTTCAGCGCTGGACTTCGATGATTTAATTAATAAGACCGTTCTAATGCTTAAAACTAAACCGGAGGTAAGAAGGAAATGGCAAAAGCAGTTCAAATATATAATGATCGATGAATATCAAGATACTAATTCGGGACAGTACGAACTGGTCAATCTACTAACAAATGAGTCTAATAACATAGCCGTCATTGGTGATGACTGGCAAAGCATATACATGTGGAGAGGTTCGGATTTTAGAAACATCCTAAAGTTCGAATCTGACTTTAAGAACTGCACGGTAATTAAGCTGGAGCAGAATTACAGATCGACGAAGAACATATTAGACGCCGCTCAGGCCGTAATTACTAAAAACTCTCAGCGATCTGACAAAATACTTTGGACAGACGCTGATGATGGCATGCCGGTGCAGATTATGCAGGTTGCCAGTGAACGGGCCGAAGCTGAAGCAGTCATTAGAAGAGTAAGAGTAGGAGTAGACAGTGGTCTAAAAAAATTCAGCGATTATGCAGTCTTATACAGAACTAATGCCCAAAGTAGAAGCATAGAAGAAGGCCTAGTACATTATGGTTTACCATATAGAGTAGTTGGCGGAGTAAGGTTTTACGACCGTAAGGAAATTAAAGATATTATGTCGTACCTCAGATTAATTTTTCAATCTGAGGATAGAGTGAGCTTTGATCGCATAGTCAATGTTCCGGCAAGAGGGGTAGGGGCTAAAAGCCTGTCTAACTTTATTAGTTGGCAGCAGCAAAATGGTTTTACTCTCGAACAAGCCTTGAACCGAAGCAGTAATTGCGCTGACATTACGCCAGTAGCTCGAAAAAGCCTAAGTGAACTAGGAGATATTTTGTCTAGTCTTAGAAGAGTAAGCGAAAGTGCTTCTGTTAGTGGGCTTATTGATTCATTGCTCCGGCGCATAGATTATCTCCATTATTTAGAAGACGGCACCCCACAAGGCGAGGCCAGGAGTGAGAACGTTAAGGAACTGTTAAGTGTGGCTCAGGAATACCAGGATAATGGGCTAAGTGGCTTTTTAGAAGAAGTGGCTCTAGTTAGTGATTTAGATAATGCCAACTTTGACGGGAATGCAATTACACTCATGACTTTGCACTCTGCAAAAGGCCTAGAGTTTCCAGTTGTCTTCATGGTTGGTATGGAAGAATCCATTTTGCCCCACAGCCGGGCTTTATATGACCAGTCAGAAATGGAAGAAGAGCGACGTTTGTGCTACGTCGGCATGACCAGAGCTAAAGCCGAGCTATATCTCATTCACGCCAGTTCGAGATTACTGTACGGTGGTGTACAGCATAATCCACCTAGTCGCTTTTTATCGGAAATAGACGGTGAAGTTCAGACTATTTCTAATTCTTTTAGTAATGCTCAGGAAAGCGTACTCCTCAGTAACGCTTCCTTTGAAGCATCTAAAATATCTAATGAACCGAGGTACGTTCCTGATCTTAACGAAGGCGATGGGGTGCGCCATCAGGTATTTGGTATCGGCACTGTAGTGGAAGTTGATGGAGATAACGCCACTATATATTTCAAGGGTAAAGGCGCTAGGAAATTAAATCTAAGCTTTGCGCCACTCGAAAAGCTTTAAGAAGTAGTTATCTATCTAATCACCGCTGTTTTTGCTACAATATAAAGCCAAGAACATATGCAGAAGAAACTCCGGCTTATGAGCCTTAAATTTGAGAGATACCGCCGTGTAAGGCTGCCGCGAAGGGTAAAAAAAGTTAAAAAAGCCAGCCGGCATCCCTTCGCTGTACCAGTTGTTACTATTTCCACTTTATTACTAATAACTTTAGTCGGTGTTATATTCGCCGCTCAACATCACAAACCTAAAACCAGCCCTTTCGTAGTAGTTATTTCTCATGATCACGTTAAACAGATTGTTCCAAGCATTGAGCCAACAGTCGGGGCTTTAATTAAAAAACTACACATTACGCTTAATCAAGGTGACGTAGTCGAACCTAGCCTGAGCGCTAGAATTAACCAGGATGAATTTAGAATAAATATATATAGGGCACTGCCAGTTGAGATTATTGACGGTAACCAAAAGACCTATACCTTTAGTGCTGCAACCACACCTAGATCTATCGCTTCACAGTCCAGTATTAGCCTGTATCCGGAAGACTTACTGACTACAACTCCTGCCAATAACTTCGTAAGCCAGCAAGCCATTGGTCAGGTGGTTACCATCAAAAGATCGGTACCAATCAATCTAATACTTTATGGCACCCCGATTGTAACTCGTACGCACTCCGAGACTGTTAAACAAATGCTTCGAGAGAAGAACATAGTCCTTAAAAATGGTGATACGGTTCAACCTTCAGAGGACTCACCTATCTCTCCTAATCAGCAGATATTCATTCTTCATGCCGGTACATCAATTGTCACTGCAACACAGCCCATACCGGCTCCAGTGCAAACAGTCAATGATCCGACGCTGTCATCAGGAACTAGTGCCATTCGTCAGCAGGGTTCACCCGGAGAACTGCTAATTACTTATCAAGTAGATGTTAAAACTGGGGCTAAGACCCAGCTTCAATCAGTACAGGTAACTGCACCAGTCACAGAAATTATAGCCCAAGGTACGGCTCCCGCACCGGTCAGCGGTAGCTTAGGTACGTGGCTGCTTAGACTAAGATCATGTGAATCAGGTGGCAACTACCAAGATAATACAGGCAACGGATACTACGGCGCATATCAGTTCTCACCAGGTACGTGGGCTAGGCTTGGTTATTCCGGCCTTCCAAGTGATGCCCCGCCATCAGTTCAAGATGCCGCAATAGTTAAAAATACTAATTTGTCTTCCGGAGGCATAGCCAGTCAAAACCCAGGCTGTTATTACAGAACAGGTATATCAGCCTTCCCACCAAACAACTAATATAACTAGATATGAATTTACCCCTGCCCGCAAAAAAATCTTTAGGACAACATTGGCTAAAAGATAATGCTAGCCTTCGAGCAATTGGTAATGCTGCTGAGTTAAAGCCAAATGATACGGTTCTAGAAATCGGACCAGGACATGGTTCGCTAACAAAACTTTTGCTTGAGGCAGCTGAAAAAGTAATTGCTGTAGAGTTAGATAATAAATTAGCTGCGATGCTAAAGAATAAGTTTATAAGCGAAAACTTAGATGTTATTAATGAAGATATACTTAAATTTAATTTGAACGATTTACCAAGCAAATATAAGCTTGTTGCTAACATACCCTACTACTTAACAAACAACTTGTTAAGAGTGTTGTCCGAGTCTAAAAACCCTCCTAAGCTCGCTGTACTTTTAGTGCAAAAAGAGGTGGCCGAGAGAGTAGCTGCCGTCCCTGGCCAGATGTCTTTACTGGGCGTATCGGTACAGTTTTACTGGGAAGTCGCTCTGGGAGCTGTAGTTCCAAAGGAACTATTTGAACCAGTTCCGAAAATCGATTCCCAAGTCATAATACTTAAGCGAAGAAATGGATTACTATACTCGGACATCAGTCCGAAAGCATTTTTTACTGTCGTTAGATCGGGTTTCTCGCAAAAGAGAAAAACGCTTTTAAATTCGCTTAGTGCCGGTCTCAGACTAGATAAAAATGCAGTTAACGAAGCCTGCAAATCTGTAGATATTGATCCAAAAAGGCGACCTCAAACACTGAGCTTGGAAGAATGGCACAATTTAGCACTTTCACTTAACACTTGACGCGTTAAGTAATGTAGATCTAAAATTAAATTATTATGGGACCCACAAATAACTTTTATTATTTGATTCAGCATTTATCAGCTGTTCTTTCAAAACAGAACGATCAAATACTTCAGGAGCAGCTTGGCATTGGCTTAAGTCAGTACAAGATACTTATGGTACTAGAATGGAATCCGTTAGTGCAACAGAAAGCTATTGGTGAAAGTTTAGGACAAACAGAGGCTAGTATTAGTCGGCAAATAAAGCTTCTGAAGAAGAAGGGCTTGCTAAATTCAAAAGTTGATCAGAGTAACAAACGAAAACACATAAGTTCGCCGACCACTCTAGGCAAACAGATAACAGAAGCTGCAACTCAGCTGTTAAGGCGAAGCTTAACTTCTGATGTCAACAAGATTAACGAAGACCAGCTAATGAATCTCAACACTTCACTTCTTCAACTTCATAAAACAATTTGCCGTCCGGGCAAAGTTGGTGCCTGCGATCATCAACTTGGTTTTTAAATAGGGAGCTTTTCTATGTCAGAAAGATTTTCGGAAATTAGTTCTCCACTAGATTTTCCTTTAAGTGAAGAGATCTGCTTGCTAGGTTTGGCGCTGCAGGCTGCTTCTCCTAATGGTGATGTGGCATCAAAAGAGCTTAAGTCTAGACTGAAAGCAAGTATTGCTCATATGTATATAAAATACGACGGAGCGTGCAGTGGCTGTAACACAGCTTGTACTATACGGCGAGGTATATTCAGATTAGGTCCGGAAGGAATGGTGCTGGATGAAGCGTGTGAAGATCCTACCCTTCAATATGAATCTCATGCTATTGATATCGGAAAGGGACAGAAGCGCGGCCATAGTTACGATGTATTATCGTGGCGGGAATAATAAATTACTTTTAATCAATCAAACTTTTAATGGTATTAACTGTTTGCAAGTGATATAATAGTAGCCCGTCATTAAATTGATCGGGAATTACGGGGCTGAATTTAAGCTCGACGTTGGACTTTATCAGTTAGATCAGCAGGTCGCTTGTCAGCGTATAGGCAAAACCTTTAATTGCAAACGCATTTAAAAGCTTTGCAAAATCTGTAGCTAGTGTTTTTACACCCAGCGCAAATTTTGTATTAGCACCAGCTTTTAGCCAAGGCTAAAGCCACGCCGCGTGTGACACCTGATAGCGCAAAGGCGTGTCATATCATCAGGTTGCTACAAGTACCCCGCTCTAAGTGCTTGTAAAAGATTTTAGGGCTGCGAGAAGCGAATGTTTGTTCGTTTATATACCGCTTCTTAAAGACAATAAAGCGAACTAAGCCTGTAGATGACTAACATAGATAAACTGACGGACGCGGAGGGCAGTACTCCGCCAGCTCCACCAAATTATTGACTGCTAGATATTTTAATAAATCTAAAAAAAAGGAGAAAAATTTTATGATGCACGAAGGCGGAGGTGGTTCCTTTGCGGGTTATGGCCAACCTCCAGAGAGTATGGGTACTGCGGGCGAAGTTCCTGGTGAGGGAAGCAGCGACGCAGCAGTTAGGCCTGGGCCTCCGGTTCCAGATGTTGAATCGCTCATTCTTCCGTTGACGAAGGAAGAGGCAGAGTATGGCGTTGGAGACGACGGTTTCCCTAATCCAGGGCAATTTAGACCAGAACGTCGAGACGCCGCTTGAGCGCATAATAGTCAAAGAGTTCTCAAACGTGATATAAAATAAACAGCATGAATCGAACTATCGAGATATATCTGCCTAAATGGGTAATGATTCTTTATTCCTTTATGGCAATCATTCTTATACCTTGGATATTTGATCTCGCCTCCAATCTTCCGGCCAAGCATGTTACCCGTCACTGGGATACCCTTTGGGTAGGCTTTGATATAGCAATGCTTGTGGTTATATTAGCTACTATCTTTCTCATGATTAAACACGCTATTTGGGTAATAGTTAGTGGCACCATACTGGCAACACTATTTGTCGTTGATGCTTGGTTCGATGTTTTAACGGCTAGATCCGGTGGCGACCAACGAAAAGCCATATTTTTCGGAATTATTGAAATATCGCTTGCCCTTCTGACATACAGAATTATTTATCACGCAGTTCGAGAAACAACAGAGGAAAATGACGTCAGGCTAACCGGCAATCAACGGGTAAAATAAAACTTATAACATATTATGTACTTGTGCTAGCGTTAAAGTATCTGTTACACTGGCGGTGCTAGAAAAGCTGCTAATAACTTTTAATGGTTAGGTTCTAGAGTAATAAGTTAAAGAATAAGTGCGAGTAAAGAGGAGCAGCTAACTGGATTGCCAGATTACCTCTTTTTAGTACGAGGAGAGAGTATAAATGGCAAGTAAATTATTTGTCGGTTCACTAGCTTGGACTACAACAGACGACAGCTTGAAGGATTTCTTCGCTGGAGCAGGAACAGTAGTATCAGCTACAGTTATAAAAGATCGAGAAACTAACAGGAGCAAAGGATTCGGATTCGTAGAAATGTCTAGCGATGAAGAAGCCAAGGCTGCTGTTGAACAGCTTGACGGTAAAGAGCTGGACGGACGCGCTATCGTTGTTAACGAAGCACGACCACGTGAGGAACGACCTCGCGACAACAGCCGTAGATATTAGATATATTTCATCAATACTTAATTAGTTAAGTAAGATTAAAATATTCTAAAAAACAACCTTGACCTAGAGGCACCAATACAGCTAGGCTAAAGACCATAATGTCGAAATTGCAGAAAGCTACAAGCAAAGCAAAAAACATCTTTAGCCACGCCTTGGTGCCTCTGTCTTTGTCTTTTAGGCCAGACATTGAGCTTAAACCCGAAGACGTCAAGGATGCCAGAGAGTACATTGCTAAATATTGGTCGAAAGTCGAAAGATTTCACCCCAAAGACGATGAAAGCCTGCTTGGACTTCCTAAGCCTTACCTTGTGCCGTCTTATAGGTTGAAAACTGGCTTTGACTACAATGAACTCTACTATTGGGACAGTTATTTCATGGTTCAAGGAATGCTGGACATGGATCATAAAGAACTGGTTAGCGGAATACTGGAGAATCTACTGTCGCTGTATAACCGCTTTGGGATTATACCCAATGCTTCCCGAACATATTTAACAGGACGCTCGCAACCGCCGCTGCTTACTACATTTATCTTCGATGTTTATCAGTCGTTTGGAAAAGACGATGCGTGGTTAAAAAGCGTAATTAAAATTGCTGAACAGGAATATGCAACTGTATGGATGGGAATAAAGAAGCCTAACGAAAGACAAGTATATAGGGGTCTAAGCAGGTACTACGATATCAATTATTTACATGATCTAGCTGAAGCCGAAAGCGGCTGGGATATGACCACTAGATTTGATAGGCGGGCACTTAATTATCTGCCAGTAGATTTAAATGCTCTGCTATATAAATACGAAACGGATTTCGCTAGAGCGGCACGAATTTTTGGCAATAAAAAAGAAGCTGCCAAGTGGGATGATGTCGCTAAAGTCCGTAAGGAAAATATGGACAAGCTAATGTGGGACCGTATAAAAGGTCTTTATTTCGACTATAACTTCGTAAAACAAAAAAGAGGAGTTACTAGTAGTCTAGCGGCATTCTATCCAATGTGGGCCGGAATGGTCGACGACAAACAGGCTGCGGCATTAACAAAATCTCTTAGAAGGTTTGAACATAAGGGTGGCCTGGCTACTACTGACGCCTTACCTCTTGGTCAGTTTGTACTAGGCAGCGTGCCAACTCAGTGGGCATACCCTAACGGATGGGCTCCCCTTCATTTTATGGTAGTAAAAGCATTAGAACGCTATGGTTATCATAAGGACGCTAGAAGAATAGCTATGAAGTGGCTTAAGACAAATCTGCAGTGGTTTAATAACGATCAAGTATTCCTGGAAAAATATAATGTTGTCGCACCAGAAAAACCCCCTGTAAAGGGCCTCTATCCAAGTCAAACCGGATTTGGCTGGACCAACGCGGTCTTTGAAAGATTATGTCGGGACTACGTAGATCGTCCAGAGTAAATAGTTATTTAATCCTAATATTGAACTTATAAGCGAAGCTTAAAACGATTGACATTTAACAGATTAGGTGTAGATTAATAGTATGTCAGTTAAGGGTCTTAGGTTACAGTTTATGTGCATGTCGATATGTAACCTTGGCCGTCCTCTGTCTAAATAAATCAAAAAACGAATAGCAAAATCGGCCGAGAGCCGGTTTTTTATATAACTATTTAATGAAACAAGGAGACTAAATATGTCAATAATATCAGCTGAAAATGAAGCAATTGCATCTCTGATATCGTGGGCCCGAGATAATGGAGTGCAAACGGATGACTATAAATACCCGGTGCTTGAGCGAATGCGATTAGATCGTCGACGAGCAGGTGGTTGCATAGGTGAAGTAATATTTGAGGTGGGAAAACCGGTAAGAGGAGCGCGAGTCGGAATATTCAATGAAACCCCATTTACTGGTTTAACTGATCAAACTCAGGAAGTAGTTGGAACTTATGACTTTATAATGCTAAGAAGAAGACCTTCAACCAGGTCTGACGAAGAAAGCTCATTCGCTAGGCGTGTAACTGAAGATAAAGGTATATCCATCTGCCACGCTGTAGCTTTAGAGCTGTTGAGCCCTACAGCAATCCCTTTTAGCCTAGAGCCTACTGGTCAATCAAGGGTATATGTTCCTACCTCAGAAATTGCACCAAGACCACCGGTTGCGGTTTAACTTAAGCAAATAACCAGGTAAGCTATTAGATAATGGGCAAATATTTTGTTACGACCTCTATTCCTTATGTCAACGCCGATCCACATATTGGATTTGCTATGGAACTCTTGTATGCCGATGTTCTTGCTAGACGTGCTAGGCAGCTGGGCGACGACGTTATATTTAGCACCGGCACTGATGAACACGGTGGAAAGATAGCAGAAAAGGCCGCTGAAGCTGGAATAGAAGCAAAGGCCTTTGCCGATCAAATAAGTAAAAACTTTAAAGATCTCTGCAAGCTTATTAATAGCAGCAATAACCGCTTTATACGAACTACGGATTTAGGACACGAACAGAGGGCCCAAGTAATTTGGAAAGCCCTAAGTAAAGATATATACAAGGGGAAATATATAGGCTGGTACTGTACCGGTGATGAGGCATTTTTTTCAGACAGCGAAGTAAAAGCTAATAACGGAATCTGTCCGGCGCATAATCGTCCATATGAAAAAATATCGGAGGAAAATTACTTTTTTAAACTATCGCAATACGAAGATAGAATTGCAAAAGTTATTGAATCTGATGAACTTCAGATAGTTCCAGCGTCGAGAAAAAACGAAATACTTAACGTGATAAAAGGCGGACTTGAGGATATAAGCATTTCCCGTCCTAAAGAAAAGATATCCTGGGGCATACCGGTTCCGGGTGACAATAATCAGGTCATGTATGTATGGTTTGAAGCTTTAATGAACTATATTACGGTGCTTGGTTATCCTGAAAATAAGGATTTTAAAGAATTTTGGCCTGCCAGCACTCAAGTACTCGGAAAAGATATCCTGCGTTTCCATGCTGCAATTTGGCCGGGAATGCTAATGAGCCTGGGTCTTAAGCTACCGGATCAGCTATATGTTCATGGATTTATTACTGTAGAAGGCAAAAAGATGAGTAAATCCATAGGTAATGTCGTTCATCCAAACGAAATAATCTCTAAATATGGTGTCGATGCTTTTCGTTATTATTTTCTTAGGCATATACCTAGTTATGATGACGGCGACTTCAGCTGGGATAGGCTGGAAGCGGCATATAACAATGAGCTCGCTAATGATCTAGGTAATGCCCTGCAGCGCACCATAGCCATGATTATCAAGTATCAGGACGGCAAGATAGGCGACCTGCCAGATATTGGTCACGATATAGCAAATTACGAGAAAGCTATTAGTGAATGCCATTTTGATGTAGCTTTAAATGAGATTTGGGAGCAGGTAAGAGGACTTAATCAATATATTGACGAGGAAAAACCTTGGAAAATCGCTAAAGAAAAAGACACGGAGCATTTAAGAGAGGTTCTCGCCTACCAGGTAGGCTCTCTGTTATCAATTGCTAAGCTGCTAGAACCATTCATGCCGGAAACCGCAGACAAAATAACTAGCAGTCTGAGTAGCGGCGTAGTTAAAATGGCTAAAACAACCTTATTTCCTAAACATGAAAGTGACGAGCAAAAAGTCAAGTAGATGATAGAGCTAACCGATACTCATTGTCACATACAGTCCATAGGAACTCTCGGAGGTGAGAGAACTACAAGTGAACTGTGGTCAAAGAAAGAATCGCTTACAATTGACTCCGTAATCAAAGATGCTAAAAACAGTGGCGTAAACAGACTGCTAGCCGTAGGCTGTGATTATCCCGATAGCATGCTAGCCGCCGATCTTGCAAGTAAACACTCCAATGTATGGGCAAGCACAGGAATTCATCCGCATGAAGCTAAGCTGTATAGTTCTAGAGCTATTAAGCTCAAGGAATTTGCGGCTCTGGCTGGCAGAGACAAAGTTGTAGCAATCGGCGAGTGCGGGCTGGATTACTATTACAATCATTCGCCTAAAGAAGACCAAATCAAATTACTAAAGTTTCAGATAGAGCTGGCCTTAAAGTTAAATCTGCCGCTAATATTTCATGTCCGCGAAGCATTTAATGACTTTTGGTCGATTTTTGACAACTACAGCGGTATCAGGGGAGTGCTTCACAGCTTTACCGATAGCCAGGAAAACATGCAGAGGGCTATAGATAATAACCTATATATTGGCGTAAACGGCATCGCAACATTTACAAAAAACGAAAAACAGTTAGCAGTATATAAATCTATTCCTCTTACGCGATTACTTCTTGAAACAGACTCTCCTTTCTTGACACCTGTTCCTTATCGTGGTAAGATAAATGAACCTAAGAGACTACTTAGCGTGGCTGAATTTTTAGCCGATCTTCAAAAACAAAGTCTTGAGGAATTAGCTAAAAGTACTACAAAGAACGCCACAGAATTATTTGGGCTCCAAGGTTAAACATTATGACAAATACATTTACCAACAATCCGGAAAGACGTGATCTTCAAATATATGACATAGAGAGCCGTCGATACATTGTTAACTTAGCTAGAAATAAGGCTAAAGTAATGCTTAGCTACGATTTCCCAGGCATAGAAGTTAGTAGGGAAGTAGAGTACGATCCTGTGGCCATTACTCACACTAAGCATCTAACTGAAGAGGTCAAAGTAGTTACTATGCTTAATCATCATGAGCAAGCTGAGGATCAGGCATATAATCAGAGAATTGACCAGGCCCAGCAAGCTGTACTCGCTGCTCATAACCTGCAGCCGGATGTAACTCGTGAAAACTTAGAAGGGAATCAATATGGATTTCCTGTCTAAGATATTTTCAAAAACCAGTAATGATAATAGTGACAGCTACGGCCAAGCGCTGCTAAGGCACGAGGCAAAAATTGGTGGCCAGCTATTCGGCAAAATCCCTAAAGGCCATCTTCGTCAGTTTTTTTGCTTAGATGAAAACACTTGGGTTTGGCATGAGGAATGGATAGATAACGGCCAGAAGAAAGTAATGACGACTAGATATGATGTCCGACCTTATGGAGTTATTAAATCCCAGGACGGTAAAGCACACCGCAAGCTATCCAGGAACGAAGCAAGTAATTTATACAGAGCCGTTGATCAGTATGCTGATAGGGTTGAGGCTGAATACCAGCGAATTCTCCAAGCACCTGCTTAAGAGTAGCGTCTAAATGCCTATACTTATAAGCAAATGAAAAGCACTGCTATATATTTAGATTATGCCGCGGCCACACCCTTAGACCCTGTTGTCAAAAAGGTGATGGAGCCATACCTTACAGAAAATTTCTATAACCCATCAGCTAGCTATATGGCTGCGAAAAAAATAAAAGCAGACATTGAACTTTCCAGAAAAAAGGTAGCTTATTGGCTAGGAGCAAAACCAGCGGAAATAGTGTTTACGGCCGGAGCCACTGAAGCCAATAACTTAGCAATTCACGGCATCATGCGTGAGTACCCTAAAGGTAATATTGTTATAAGTTCCATTGAGCATGATTCTGTAACTGGTTCGGCTAGTAACTACGAAATTAAGATAGTTAAAGTAAATAGTGACGGACGAGTTAACCTAGACGAGCTAGACAGACTAATTGACGAGAACACAGTACTCGTCAGCATAATGCATGCCAACAACGAAATAGGCACCATTGAGCCGATTAGAGAAGCGTCCCGAATTATTAATGCTAAAAGGCAAGAACGAAAAAATAACTCCTGGCCTCTGTATTTTCATACTGACAGCGCTCAAGCTGCAAACTATCTGGATCTGCACGTCGCTAGATTAGGCGTAGATTTAATGAGCCTTAACGGTGGCAAAATCTACGGTCCTAAACAGAGCGGGGCTTTATATGTAAAATCAACTGTCATCCTCGAACCCTTAATATACGGTGGCGGCCAAGAAAAGGGTCTAAGATCAGGTACCGAGAACGTTGTCGGCATTATAGGTTTTAGCGAGGCACTGGACATTGCCCAAAAAAGCAGACATATCGAGAGTAAAAGATTAATGGACTTGCAGAAATATTTTATAAGTCAGCTAGCAAATATTGGTCCAGGAATTGAACTAAACGGATCAGTGAAATATAGGCTTCCAAATAATATTCATATAACAATTGCTGGTGTAGACAACGAAAGACTGTTAATTGCTCTTGATGAGATTGGAATAATGGCGGCTGCTGGATCAGCTTGTAGCGCCAGTAGCGAGGAACCATCTCACGTCTTATCAGCAATCGGTAAAACTAAGGAAGAAGCCCGTTCCTCCCTGCGTCTTAGTATGGGCAGATATATCAAAAAAGAGGACTTAATTAACACTCTTAAAGCCTTAAAAAACCTAACAAATAAAAATGTATAAAATACAGGCGTAATAACTTTTACCTTAAGGGCAATTTAAGGTATACTTGACCCTAGAAAAGCTTTAGTACTTTGATCATATATTTTGTAAAATTACATGAGTAAGCTTTTAAATTATGTAGTTTTATACATGGTGACATACTACGTGGTGGGCAAATAAACATGACAATCTGGTGGCTATTATTAATTCTAGGATTCCTCGGATCAAGCGGGATAGCTTTTATTTGGCTGGCAGTAAGGCTCAATAAAGTTGCTGTAGGGAAGAAAGGCAAAGGACTATCGGGTTCCACTGAGCAAGCAGCCATAGAGGATGTTGAACATATTTTTAACGAAGAATTCCGAGAAGAATTACGCAACCGTGGGCGACTACATTTTGAAAAAATTATCGGCGAGAACGCCATGTTCCTACAGCAGGATTTGCGCCTTACTACCTCTCAGCTGAACGAATATATGAAAACAGAGGTGACAAAAACTCTAAAGGAAGAGTTTTCCAAATACGAACAATCTATCAGTGACGCCAAGCAAATGGCAATAGATTCTATTCAAAAAACCAATCAGGCAATAGTTGAGCAGAGGGAAATGTTATCCAAGCAGGTGGAGCAAGAGGTCTTTGATGCTAAACGTCTGCTTATAGGGCATTTTCAGGATAATATGGCCGACATTATTAATCATTACGTGCTGGCCGCTGTAGGTGATCAGATTGATCTAAGTGACCAGCTAGAATACATCCTTGGCGAACTGGAAGCTAATAAGCAAGAAATTATTGAGGATATAAAAAATGGTGCATGAGAAAGAAGATACAGCCTTAGTTCTTCCTCCCGGAGTTGTGGGATCCGTTGAAGTCGGCAGATTAATTAGAGAGCTTGAAGAGGTAGACGAAAACTTGCTTCAGCTAAAGCTTCGAAAATCCGGTTCAAGTATAAAGATGCCTAAAACATCGAGGATGATGGAACAAATTCAAACTGAAAATGAACTAAACTTACTTCATGAAACAGATAGGAAAAGACTAAGTAAATTTCTAAGTGAAGTTAAAGCCAACTCCCCGATATGTCATATCAGCTTCAGCGAAGAACCGTCACAGAAATTTCTAGAGCAGCTGACGGTTTGGTTTCGTAAGGAAATACATCCCTCGCTGCTGCTTACAATTGGCCTTCAGCCGAATATTGGTGCTGGCTGCATACTGAGATCAACCAACAAATATTTTAATTTCTCTCTGCAACAAGAATTCGTAAAACAAAGAGACCTGTTAGTAAATAAAATGATGCCGCCAGGCTTTGAATTAAAAGCGCCTGCCGTAGAAAAACAGAGCTAAAGATTGTATAACAATGAGTAATACTAAGCATTTCGATAGTCTGGTTAAAAAAGGCAACCCCATCGGTGAAGTAATTGGGGTAGATAAATTCTTAATTAAGGTTCGCGGACTTCAGCCCTGCACAATCAATACACTCATAATGTTCGAAGACGGTTCAAAGGGCTACGTTCACGAAATTCTGACCGATTTCGTTTTAGTACTTCATCTTGGTGATATTTCTCTTAGTACTGGTATGGTTGCTGTTGCCCAACACGGAGATTTGGTTTGCAAAGTAGGCAAGGACTTCATAGGTCGGGTTGTATCTGTTACGGGAGATCCCCTGGATGGTAAGGGACCGATACCTGCTGACGGAGTATGGACGGTTTTTAATGATGCGCCGCCACTCCATTCTCGTAGGCTAATCCAGGATCAGGTAGAAAGCGGAGTAGTTGGTATTGATTCGCTATTCCCAATTGTTAGGGGACAGCGTATGGCCATGCTTGGAGACAGCAAGTCAGGTAAAAGTACACTGGCTACGCAATTAACGATTAACCAGAAAAATACCGATCAGATTGTAGTTTATTGTCTTATCGCTAAGCGGCGAAGCGATGTCGATACACTACTGTCTAGACTGGAAGCCAACGGTTCCTTAGAAAAAGCCATAGTAGTCGTGGCTACCATTTTTGAATCCCTTATTATTAATTACCTGGCTCCTTATGTGGCCTGTTCAATGGCTGAATATCTCTGGCAAAAGTGTGACATCGATACCATAATAATCTATGACGATCTTACTAGCCACGCCCATGCCTATAGGGAGGTGGCGCTGCTGAGTAGTTCTAGCCCGGGAAGGGACTCCTACCCAGGCGATATGTTCTATGCGCACTCCAGTTTACTAGAGCGAGCGGGGAGACTCGACAGCACCGGTAAGACATTAACATCTATCCCCATTATTCATGCTGCTAACGGGGATATAACAGCATACTTGCCTACTAACGTTATGTCCATTACGGACGGGCAGTGGATACTAGATATGGAAACCTTTCGTAAAGGTGTCAGGCCAGCGCTTAACATTGGTCTAAGTGTGACACGTGCCGGTGGTTTAGGACATAATAAGCGGCAGAAGGAATATGCCTCAAAAACTCTTAAAGTTCTGGCTGACTATCGGGCAGCGGAAGAGTTCTCTCACTTCGGTAGCGAACTGGCCCTGGAAGCCCAAAAATCCTTTGATACCGGTAAGCTAATTTTTAAAATTTTAACTCAGGGGCCAAATGAGACGTTTTCATTAATGGCTCAGCAACTGATGTTCGACATTGTATTAAACCTAGATATAGTGGAGAGCTTAGACGTTGGCAAACTTAAGCAAAAGGCTAACGAGTACGGCTTAAAGATTATTAAAGATGAGGATTTCGAAAAAATAAGAGACAAGTTAAAAAGCGAGTGCGTAGATAAGCTTAAGGGTTCCCCTGAAGATGAGAAAAAGGCTAAGGACGAAGAAACGCCAGTAGCGGAAGAACCAAAGAAAGCGGTGGCAAAAGCATGAGGCGTGCTAATGAAGTCGCAGAAGAAGAAGCTTCCATGGCAACGCTTGTTGGTCTAACCAGTATATTTGAAGGTCTTGCCAGTATGCGTATTGCTCAGATTAAAGATAAAGTGCTGCAATCTACAAAGTTTTACCATGAATTGTGGTCTATATATACTCAGATAAGAGTAAATCAGGTTTTTAGTTTTGGTAGAGATAAATCGGACAAGAAGGTTGTAGACAAAGATCTAATAATTATAATTACCGCCGAAGGCTCCTTTAACGGCGATATTGATCAGAAACTTATTAGGATGATGCTAAAGAATTATGACAAGGAAAAGCAAGACATAATTGTTATAGGTCACCATGGAGTAATACAGCTAGTTCAAGCCAGGGTTCATTTTGATAAATATTACAAAATGCCGTCTAGGGATACAGATATTAACGTTATGCCGTTAGTGGAGGAAATTAAGAAATATAAGTCCACCCAAGTGTACTACACCGAGTACATTTCCTTAATGGTTCAAGATGTCAAACGAATTGATCTATCGCGCGCCGTAAATGAGATAGGTAAGTCCGCCAGTAAAAAAGAAGATATCATAAATGAGAAAACATATATTTTTGAACCTAGTACTTTCGCTGTAGTCGCCCACTTGGAAAGATCCATGATGCAGATTACAGTTAGCCAATTAATTCTGGAATCCAAGCTGGCTCAGTACGCTTCCAGGTTTCAAGCCATGCGTTCCGCCCATGAGAGATCGGATGAAATTAAATCAGGGCTTCATCTTGAATATAACCGTGCTAAAAGAGCCGTTAAGGATGAACGGCTAAAAGAAATTGTAAATGGCATGAAAAAAGCTAGACAAGGATCAGCGGGATAATATTATGCCAGGCGTTATAACAAGCATTAAAGCATTTATCGTAAAAGTTCAGTTTGATGATGATTCTCCTAATGTTAACGAGCTAATATCTATACAAAACGGATATGATACCCAGCTACTTGTAGATCACCTTGAACCAGGTGGTATTGCGTTTTGCCTAAACATTCGCGGTGACCTTAGGCTAATCAAAGGAATGCCGGCCGTACGAACTAATAAGGGTATAGAAATACCTCTCGGCGAAAAGACTATCGGCAGGGTACTAAATGCTCTCGGTGACCCCCTGGACGGTTTTGCTCGCTTAACCGAGGAAGACGTTAAGTTTAAAGATATACTTAAACTTCCTCCGAAAGCTGTAAAATTTGAAGTTACTAAGCCTGAAATCCTGGAAACCGGCATTAAAGTAATAGATTTCTTTACCCCATTTGTTAAAGGCCGAAAAATAGGCATTATTGGTGGCGCTGGAGTTGGTAAGACAGTCCTAACTATGGAGCTTATTAACAACATTGCTAAAAGCGGCAGCGGTTTATCTTTTTTTGCGGGTATTGGTGAACGTATACGAGAAGGACATGAACTTTATGAGACTCTAAAAGAAAACGACCTCTTAAAGAGTACCTGCTTGTTTTTCGCACAGATGAATGAGAACCCCGTACAAAGATCCTTAATTGGGATATCTGCCGTAGCCTCGGCTGAATATTTCAGAGACGAAGAGGGGAAAGACATTCTGTTCTTTGCTGACAATATGTATAGATATGTGCAGGCTAGAAACGAGCTGTCAACAATTCTTGATCAGGTACCTAATGAAGGAGGTTACGAACCTACTATATTCTCCGACGTAAAGATGCTACAGGACAGATTATCTTCCAATGAAAACGGTTCAATTACGTCCGTACAGACCATATATGTACCAGCGGATGATATTAGCGATCCTGCCGTACAGTTTATCCAGCATGAGATGGATTCAGTTATAGTGCTATCTCGTAAAGTTGCTGAACAAGGAGTCAGACCGGCTGTTGACTTAACTCAATTAAACTCCTCGCTTCTAACTCCAGAAATTGTAGGCGAGAGACACTATGTTCTTAGCGTTCAAGTTCAGTCACTACTACAAAAATACGAGTCACTTAGGGGCATTATTGCCATTATTGGTGAAAGTGAACTAAGCGTCGTAGACCGAGCAGATTACGCCAAAGCAAAGAAGCTAATAACTAACTTTTCTCAGAATATGTTTGTTATGACTAAACATACCGGCGTCCCTGGTGACTTCTATACGCGCGAACAGACCTTAAAAAGCATAGAGGAGATACTAGTATGAGCGACGATAAAGATGTTGGAGTTAAGGATGAGAAGGTCATTGATGCCACTAATCAAACAACGGTTGAAACTCGGGAAGAAATTGAAGAACGTCGCTCGGCTCAGGACTACAAAAAAAGCAAAGACGGTGCTCAGCTTAGTATGGCGGTTAAAGTTTATTCACCTTTTAGGGATTACTTTGACGGCCAGGCCTTTAGTATTACCGTCGATAACCTAACTGGCCCTTTTGATGTCTTGCCCAAACACCATAACTTTATTTCACTGTTAATTCCCTGCGACGTCTTAATTAGAACTCCTAACGACGATGCTAGCGGCCCTATACGGATTCGTATTACTGGTGGGATTATGCACGTCAAAGCCGATCAGGTGATAGTGTTCTTAGATGTCTAAATAGTCTACGCTAGTAAAAATTCGTGGCTTCCTGAGAGTCAGTCTTAGAAATATGGCATTAACGTGCAAGCTTACAGCTATCATCAAAAATGACAGCAGGGCATCTAGTATCCCGCCGACGCTTACAAAGTCTGAGGCGCTAGCATTTGCCGCCAAAATACTATAGGGTATGATACGTTTAAAAAATACATCTATAAATATTAACCATATCGCTGCCGCGGCTACTCTAAAAAGTAAATACTCAGCCGTAGTTTTTAATATTACGTTTCGTTTGGCATGGACGTAATTTAACTCCTCAGTAAATTCCTGAGCATCTCTAATAATCTTTACAATAAATTCGACTACAAAATATGCTACAAATCCAATCATTCCCCAAAAGGCAATAAGAGGCCAAGTATTTTGCAGCGAATTATTGTTATTACCCGGTGGCGCACTTCCTGGAAGAGTCAGTGCCGGTTGAGATGATGGAGTGTTCTGATAGCTAATAAGTTGCTGCCGCACGGTACCGTTATTAAACGCAAAGATAAAGATAAATCCGGCTGTCACAATTAGACCAGCGGTAATGCTAATTAGCCCACTAAGCCAGGAGGGAGTTAGGAGTTTCTTAAGGCGAATAGCATTGATTCGGCCTTCGGTATCGTCTTTATATGGCATTTACTTATAATTATTGTAGTGTATTGCTCTATTTAGCTGCAACACTTAACTTATTCATTACTTTTATATAAGATGTATTGACTATTATGAGCAAAGTTTACGTAGGAATGAGTGGCGGCGTGGATTCTTCACTAGCGGCTGCCTTACTTAAGGAGCAAGGTCATGAGGTCACCGGCGTTTACATGAAAAACTGGAGCAAAGATTTGCCCGGTTTTACTTGTCCTTGGAAAGAAGACTATGAGGACGCTAAGAGAGTAGCGGTTCAGCTAGGCATAGACTTTAAGCTATATGACTTCGAAACGCAGTACAGACACATGGTAGTAGATTATATGGTCAGTGAATATAAGAAGGGCCGAACACCTAACCCGGACATTATGTGTAACCAGGAAGTTAAGTTTAAGCTATTTCTTAATACTGCTATAAGTGATGGCGCGGATAAAATAGCCACCGGACATTACTGCCGGACTCATAACGGTAAACTTTTAGTTGGAATAGACGAGATTAAGGATCAGTCATATTTCCTATACCGTGTAACAAGTGAGGCGTTAGAAAAGTCCCTAATGCCTATAGGTGAATATAAAAAATCTGAAGTAAGGAAACTAGCGCGAAAGCTTGGCTTATATACCGCCGATAAAAAAGACAGCCAGGGAATTTGTTTTGTAGGTAAAGTGGGAATTAAAGAATTCCTGATAAATGAACTGGGGTCGCAGGAGCCAGGAGCAATAGTAGATGGTGGCAACGGAAAAGTAATCGGTCAGCATGAGGGGGCTATATTCTATACAATCGGGCAACGGCACGGATTAAATGTTGGCGGAGGTCTGCCGTACTACGTAACTCATAAAAACATGAATACTAATACGGTATATGTTACCACCGATTTAGATGATAAAGATTTATGGCGACAGGAAATTACACTAGAAGATATTCATTGGATAAACGGCAAGCCATCAACGGACAAGACGTATAAGGCGAGGCTTAGGTACAGAGGCCCGTTAATAAAGGCAACGCTTAAAGGAAATAGACTTAAACTAGAAAATGAGGTTAGAGGAGTAGCTGCCGGGCAATCAGCTGTAATCTATGATGATCAGTTAGTTTTAGGTGGTGGAGTAGTTACGAATTAACAGCTTCTGGTAACAGGACTAGCATTGAAGAAGGCAAGCTATGATGACGCCCTTCACAAACCCTACGACGAACGAAATTATTTAGTCTTTGCTCCCTGCCAAGAATCCTAGCGTTTTCAATAGAACCCATAATAGCTCCCCACGCAGTAGCACTTCTAAAATATCTTTCATCTCGCTCGATTGTTTTATCAGATAATTCTTGGTCTTCCTCAAATGTATAAAGTGAGCGTACAACTTCATCCTCCAATGCTATTTCTTGCTCCCACTGCCACCGACTATAGATATTGTGGTTGGCTAGTTTCACTTCGTGCTCGTTTTCCGGCATTACTAGCGCTGCGTATCTACTGTTAGCACTGTCAGGTATCTTTGGGTAAAATCTCCTGATAACGACAAAACCATCTTGCTCCAAAGTATTGATAACTACAGGCAGTAGTCCAAACTCAAACTCATTTTCGGGAGTGCTCATCAAACTAAACTTACATCACATGAATGAACTTTGTCAATTTAAGGTGTTCTGCGATAGACTATTACATAATGGACTCACAGAAAATACGTCAATCATATATAGATTTTTTTAATTCCCACGGTCATAAAACCATTGCCCGGGCACCGTTAGTGCCATATAATGACCCGACCACTCTTTTTACAGGCTCTGGCATGCAGCCCTTAATTCCTTATCTTCTAGGTGAACCACATCCCGATGGAGAGCGCTTAGTTAATAGTCAGACTTGCCTTAGGGCCCAGGATATTGAGGAGGTAGGAGACAATCGCCATACAACTTTCTTTGAAATGCTAGGGAACTGGAGCTTAGGCGACTATTTTAAAAAGGAGCAAATACCGTGGCTATTTGAATTTTTGACTGACAAGGTTGGCCTCGACCCAAACAAGCTATATGTTACTTGCTACCTAGGAAACCCAGAGTTTAATATTCCAAAAGATAATGAATCCGCAGAAATATGGGAAAAGCTTTTTTCGAGCAAGAATATTGAAGCAAAAACAGCAGATATTGGATCAGAAGAGGCCGGATATTCCAGAGGTATTAATCCTAATGAGAGAATATTTTACTATGATGGCAAAAAGAACTGGTGGAGCCGAAGTGGAGCCGAAACTGACACACCTATAGGCGATCCGTGCGGTCCAGATACTGAAGTCTTTTATGAATTTGAAAACGTTATACATGACACTAAATGGGGCGAAAAATGCCATCCGAACTGTGACTGCGGTAGATTTCTAGAAATCGCCAACAGCGTCTTTATGGCATATAAGCGAACAGATTCCGGATTTATTCCTCTGCAGAAACCAAACGTAGATTTTGGCGGTGGGCTGGAGAGGATTGCCGTAGCGGCCATTAACGATCCTGACGTATTTAAAATTAGCTTAATTAAACCGATTATAGAAAAGCTTGAGACGCTTTCTAGCAAAAGCTATGACAGCCATACAGTCAGTATGCGCGTTATAGCTGATCATCTTAGAGCTGCTACATTTCTGGCTGTAGATGGCGTGACACCTAGTAATAAAGAGCAGGGTTACGTAATGAGACGTTTAGTAAGGCGAGCGATTAGGTTCGCTTTTGAACTTGGTATAGAACAAAATTTCTTAGAACAAATAGTTCCAGTAATAACCAACTTATATCAGGAGGATTTTCCGGAAGTTGCCGCCAGCCGAGATAAAGTTATAGACATTTTAGTAAAGGAAGAGAAAATATTTAGGCAAACTCTTAGAAAAGGACTTAATGAATTTACTAGACTAGTCGGAGATAAATTAAGCGGACAGGCAATTTTTAAGCTCTATGATACATACGGCTTTCCAGTAGAGCTTAGTAAAGAAGAAGCATTTAAAAGAGACCTACTAGTTGAAGATAATGCTGACCAAGAATTTGAAAAACTTATGAACGAACAAAAAAGCCGTAGTCAGACGGCAGCCAAAGGAGTTTTTAAAGGTGGCCTGGGCGGACATACTGAGCAACATAAGAAATACCATACAGCTACTCATCTCATGTATCAGGCACTTAGAAATGTACTTGGTGATCATGTAATCCAAAGAGGTTCAAATATAACGCAGGAGCGACTGAGATTCGATTTCAGTCATCCAGAGAAGATGACGCCAGAGGAAATAAAACAAGTTGAAGATATTGTTAACGAGCAAATTAAAAAAGACCTTAAAGTTAGCTACCGGGAATTTCCAACTCAGGATGCACTAGACTTGGGCGCCCTTGGCCAATTCGGCGATCGTTACGGAGATAGAGTTAAAGTCTATAAGATGATAGCCGACAATGAAGAAAAGCCTTTTAGTTTTGAAATATGTGGCGGCCCCCACGTTGAACATACCCTAGAGCTAGCAGAAGGTAATAAAACATTTAAAATTATTAAAGAAGAATCAAGCTCAGCTGGAATCAGAAGAATCAAAGCCTGCCTGTTACCTGCAGGTTAAATACGTATTTGTCTATCCCGCCGTACTGATCAACATTGACAAGCTTGCCATTATCCAGAACATAAATCTTATCCATAAGGCTAAGTAGAGGCACACGATGAGTTACGAGCAGTACCGTTTTGTTTTGAATTAGTGAACCTATCGAATCATGTATTAGCTTCTCAGATTTATCGTCTAGGGCAGACGTAGGCTCGTCCATACAAATAATCGGCGCGTTTTTAAGAAGAGCTCTAGCAATAGAAATCCTTTGCCGTTGTCCGCCACTTAAACTAGATCCACCCTCTCCGGCTATTGAATTCATACCCATAGGTAGTTTAGTAACAAACTCGTTGACGTTTGCTGCCTGGGCCGCCCAGCTAATTTCTTCCGGCGTAATTACTCTATTTATATCTCCGTCCTGCATGTTCTCAATAATTGACGCAGAAAAAAGCTGCGGTGACTGGCTTATCCAGGCTATATGTCTTCTGAGGTCTTGTAAATCTACAGCTTGTATATCACAGTCGTTTATCATAATTCGCCCGGCCGTCGGCTCTATATATAGATCCAGGAGCCTAAGCAGTGTACTCTTACCAGCGCCACTTGGTCCGACTATACCAATCTTCTCTCCCGGCTCAATTGTTAGATTAACTTGGTCAAGTACTTTAGTGCCTCTATATCCGTATGAAACATTTTGGAATTTTATTCGGCCGTCCCCTGCAGGCAAATGTCTTCCTTCCCGCAATCTTTCAACACCTTCATGATCACTTAACACCTCATAAACTCGCTTAACATTGACTAGCTTCTGCCGCCTTATAGTAATCTGATTAGTTATTTCCTGAATCGGACCCAAGAGATATCCTAGATAAGTCATAAAGATTAGAAGCTCACCTAAGGAGAATTTGTGTTGCAGAGCGGCACTACCACCGAAATATATAACTAGAGAAGTACCTAATATAACTATTAAGCCGTTACTGAAACTAAATAATTTACCCCAAAGTAGTCCCTTTCTGGATATTAAATAAGTGTCCATCCAAAGACTCTTCAGTTTCTGGACTTGCCGCTCCTGCAGCGTGAAGGCCTGAACGGCTTCAGCATTATCTATTGATTCGGCGATTAATGAAGAGGTTTGACTAAAAAGTTTTGTCAGAGCGTAACCTAGTTTACTCATAACTGGGCCGAAGATAGCAACCGTCATAATTAAAAAGGGAATAACGACGATAGTAATAATTGTGAGCTTGGCGTTTAGAGTAAGCATAATTGCCATAACGCCAATAATTAATATAACCGAACCTATAATAGAGGAAGTAGAATTAAGAATTAAATCTGATAGGGAATTAGTTACTTCGTTTTGCCTGTAAATGTAATCACCCTTAGGCAACCTGCCCTCATGGTACAAAGGCAAATGCAGGATATGCCTAAAAGCTTCTTCCTTAATTGACCTGTTAAGCCAGTAATCAATTTTGAGTAATAAATAATCTTTCAGAACACCAAATGCTTGTCCTAATATAAAAATTGCGAGAGTTAACAGCGAAACAATAATTATTAAGTGCGGGGTATGGGTATAAGGCTTAAGCGGACCTGGGGCGGGGATAGAACCGAAAACAGAGTCCGCGAGTATCTTGAGTGGCCAAGGCTGTAGTAGAGCTATAGCTGAGGCAACGGTGTTTAATAAGACCATTAAAATAATACCTGGCTTGGCTTGGGAGTAATATTTTTTTAGCCATGTAGAAAACTCGGTTGTCTGCTGCTTACGGCCATTTGCCAGCAGCCAGTTATTTACTGCGTCAGCAACCATTTGTGCCGGCCAACCAGCACGGGTCAAACTATAGGAAATGAAGTCCATCGGAACTCCTTTGGCAACACCTTCTTCTATAGCAGTTTTTAGTCTTTGTTCTTCCATACCTTAAATATAAGCATAACAGAGTTGGCCGAAGTTGTTGACTATAGTTATAGCCGTGAAATAGACAGTATGTTGATCTTAATTATGTTTTCTTCGGCTCAGTTGCGGCTTTTCCAGCTGATTCTAGTATGTTTTTAACTGGATCTTCTGGAATTCCACTTGTACCGGAAGCCGACCATCCTGAGTTAGCACCGACTACCGACGTCTGGACGTTTGGATCATTAGTTGCTGAAGATGATTGATAGCTCGAAGCTGAAGGAAATACAATGCTAGATTGAGTTACTGACGGAGTAGACCCGCCTGAACTGCTAGCAGGGACTGCTGAACTGTTGGCACTACCTAGATTAATTTGCTGACCAGGTAAAATAAAGTTCGGGTCACTAATTTGAGGGTTCATCTTCTCAAGTTCCGACAAAGGAACGTTATTAGTAGCTGCTATTCCACTAAGCGTATCACCATGCGCGACGGTGTAGGTTGAGGAAGCAGGTGCCGCCGTTCCACCCGTTACCCCCGAAGTATCAGTAACTGGTTGGGAATCTGTGATTGACGTAGCACTTATGGCTGGAGCAGCAGTGCCGCCAGTACCATTAGACTGGCCTATAGAGTTACTTGCCAGAGGAGTATTTGGCGCTGCAGTACCACCATTACCGTGGCTTATATTAATACCGTTGTCACTATTAGGGGATCCGGTAGGCGCTGCAGTCCCACCTGTACCGT
>PLYP01000001.1 GCA_003153395.1 Candidatus Saccharimonadota bacterium | reverse complement strand
TTGAGGTCTAATTCGTGATTCAGGTACTACTCTCGTAGCTTTAGTTAATGCTTTTGCTATTTGGTGACTACAACTTCGCCGGTTAAATTAGAATTTACGCTGTCGTGATATGAGTAGGTTCCTGCGCTGTTAAACACAAAGTTAAAGTCTTTGCCTGGAGCAATCGCATTTACGGAATTTAGTTTAGATTGCTGATCTTTAGGATTCGGATCATTAGCAATTACGTAATGCGCTACTGAATCATTGTTGGTCCAAACAACGGCTTGATTTACTTTTACTTGGATAGTCGAAGGACTAAATCCAGAGCTAGTTACACTAACATTCGCAGCAGACTGTGAGTTAGCCGTTATGCCGGGAGTTTGACTACTACTACTAGACTTCGGCGGGCTATTTAGTACTACTTTAGTATTTTTCTTAGGCTTATATGCGAGGTAAAATCCGCCAATAAGTAGCACTAAAAGTATTATAAGAACTAATAGCAGTAATCTATTATTCTTTCTGCCTGGTCCTGATATTACATTATCTGATAAACTCGGTAGTTTATTTATCTCTACAAAGTCGACCTTTTGGTTACTGTCAGTGGATTTATTTGGTTCCATAATTTTTTATTCCTTTATTTGACTTTCCCTTACGGAACCATTCTTAGATTTTCAATACTCAATCCGGCGGGTAGTGATACGTAGTAATATTGATTCTTGTAACCAGAGGCAATTACGTAATAGCTGTGTTTAACTGGGTATGGTGAAATATTGGATATTCGGTAGAAACCGTTAGCATCTGTCTTGGCATAAGCCCTTCCCGTAACTGCTGTGTAAATAATATTGACTCCTGCAATAGGCTTATTAGTCCAGGCGTTAGTAATTACTCCTTCAACAGTAACTAGGTTTGTTATTGATTGGGTAGTAGCTGATACTGAAGCGGATTTAGGAGAAAGATTACCTGTAGCATCATATGCTGCTACATAGAATGTGTAACTAGTGTTCGGCGAAAGTCCTGTGACTCCAAAACTATTACTGGAGGAAGTACCAATTTGTACTGGGCTTGTACTGCTAGTGCTAGATCTATATATTTTGTATCCTGTAACTCCGATATTGTCAGTACTGGCAGCCCAGTTTAAGTTTATTTGTGAGCCTGATATTGCTTTCGCTGATAGCCCTGATGGAGTAGTAGGTGGTGTGGTATCTGACTGAGAAGACCAGCTTACATTTTGACTGTGAGTCCAATTAGGTCCGGTCAGTGAAGCGCCATTAGCATCTACTGGAAGAATACTGTAGTAAACAGTCTTATTACTTAAGGCCGGAGGAGTATAGGATGTCGATGTTCCTGCAACCCATGGATATAAATAGGTAGTATTTTGTGCAGGTGAAATATATACAGTTGCGATCTCGTATTTATTAACACCGGGGTATGCTGCCCAGGTAAGAGTTTTATTACTTGTATTCCAATTAAAGTTCTGCACGGATGATCCTGTTGTAGCAGCGGTTGTTTTTGCATTGTAGCCACTTGATTGAGCAGAAACATTACCGGCATTATCGTATGCCGCAATCGTGTAAGTATAAGAGGTGGATGACGAGAGACCGGTATCGTTGTAACTAGCATTTGACGTGGTACCAGCTAAGTTACCGTTACGATAGACTTTGTAACCTGTCATACCGCTGCTCCCGGTATCGGTTGAGGTGTTCCAGGTTAGGGAAATAACAGAAGATGAAGAAGTAGGACTAGTTAAGCCGGTAGGTACGCTTGGCGGTGTAGTATCCTTAGCCGTACTATTATTTATCGTTACATTAACCGAGGCGCTGGCACTGTTATTACTGGTGTCGGTAGCGGTAGTGGTAATTGTATGTGAACCATTTGTAAGCTTAGTTGTATCAAGAGCGGTAGTATAAGGTGCGTTCGGTATTGCCGTACCTACGTTATTTCCATCTACCTTAAACTGTACATTCGCGACTGCTACATTATCCGAAGCGTTAGCGCTAAGAGTGGCCGTTCCCGACAACGTTGAGCCGTTTGTTGGCGTAACCATACCAACATTTGGTGGAATCTTATCACCTACAACACCGCCAGAAGATATATTTGCTAGCACATTCGTAAATGCTGGCCTAGGACTGTCAGGGCCGTTGAACACACCAAAATGGCCGGTACCATCATCATTTATCGTATAGACCCAAACTCCCTTTACATGTGAATCACTTAAGTAAGCGCCAAAGTCTGCACTAAGCGCGCTTGCCTGAGTATTTTGATCTGGTACTACGGGATTACCAGCTCCGATACCGAAGCCAATTTCCGTTAGATAGAAACCTGGTATGGTGCCAAGCACTTGTTGAGCTACGCCTTCCTCTTCAGTTATAGAACCTGTGCCATAGGTATTCTTACCAGTAGATGCGCTCTGAACAGGACCGTAAGGATGGATTGCTATAGCGTTTGCCGCAATGGCAGCTCCTAAGCCTGGGTTGGCATTAACGGCATCTCTTAACCATCCGCCGCCGCTATCGTCGCTTGAGCAATTAGCACTGCCAGTGTAGCAAGCTGGGAAACCTGAACCACTTGTTGAATAATTTCCATAACTGTTAAATAAAAGCTTCACCGTATCAGCTAATCCGGCATTTTTAACGGCATTATATAAGGACAGGAACATTTTGCCGTAAATAGCTGGTTCAGCTTTATAGTTCGGCGTACATGAGCCAGCTCCGTTTGATGGACATCCACCCTTAAGGTATGACTCGTTCTGAACTTCAAATAGCTTAACATTAGGGTTAGAATGATAGTTCTGTATCTCGCTAAGAGTTGAAGCCGTCCAGCTTGGAATGTTTACAGTGTCTAGGTGAGATGTATCGCTGGTGTTGCCTACTATAAGGTCAATATTAAAGTTTTCTGATGTCGCTACCTGAACTGCCGGATACCATGTACATCCACTTCCCGATGCGCAACTTGATGGCGGGCTATAATCCCCTGGATTTATTCGTGTCCAGGTTATGCCTGATTTATATATAGTTGCGGAAGTCGTACCACCAAGCTTACTTGCTTCATTAAGACCGATCTCAGTGTTATATGGGTTATTAAGACTTGCTGCATGACTTCCGCTTAATAATTTAACTCCTAAAAAGCTAAACAGGGCTATAAATAGAATTGCGACAATAAAAGTTAGTTTGTTTTGTTTTGTTTGCAAGCTAGGCATTCTTATAATTTTCCGATTAGAGTTCCGGTGTTTATTTTTATTATCAGATATATCAGAGATCACATTTTTATATTATTTTGTACTTATGCTTATATAACCATGCCTACTCTAGCCATGTCAACTTTTGACTTGATTTAATTAGTAATAATTTATAATCGAAAAGTTGATTTTAAAGACACTACTTTTGAAAAAACGCCACCTTTTTAGAGCGCGTAATCTATCATGTGTCGTTCGATACAGATTAAACTAGGGATAACTTAGCCTACTAGACCAAGCTGGGCAAGACGAGCAAATATCATCGCTTCAGCTAATTCTTCGGCATCTACTATACAAGAATTGCCAACGTCGTTAGTATCGTGACGCTCATTAAAAACTACACCTTTGCCGATAAAAGCACGAACTTCAGTATCAAAGAGGGTTGGCCTTGTAGCTACCACACCGAGGTCTATTCTCTCATGATTTGCGTCTTCAAATTCTGCAATCGTCTTTATTATTAATCCACGCTCATCAACATATATACGTGGCGGGTCAACACGATAAACTTCTACGCTCTCAGCTACTGGTTTGCCATTAAACATTATACTTAGTATAACATATTAATATTTCTAGGTCAATTTACCTTAATCATTTTCTCTTTAGATAATTTGCTAAGCACATACTTTTTTATATACACTGTACTTCTATGATTAGAGTTAGTGATCAATAAAATGACAATAATTAGAAAACCCAATAAATCAATCATTAGTGCAGGTATTATCGGCATATTATTAGGTGTAGTTGCTCTACTACTGATTCGCTTTGCTACTTACAACCCTGGATTTGTACACTACCATGCTAATTTCGCAGTATACATTAATGGCCAACAGGAACAATTTAAGGGTCCCCAGTTTTACGAGGAAGTAGGAATCTGCTCAACTAGTAATGCCATTACTATACCCCAGCAACGGGTTCATATGCATGACAACATTAACTCTGTGGTTCATATACATGATCATGCCGTAACTTGGGGGCAATTCTTTGAGAACCTTGGATGGTATGTTGGCCCGAATTTCATTGAGAATGACAAAGGAACTATTTATATCGAAAATGGTCAAAATAAGCTCAATATTATTATTAACGGTCAAGATTATACTGATTTAACTCCAATTACCAACATGGTAATTAAAGATAGATCTAGGCTGCTAGTAAGTTTTGGAAATATAGATAGCACAACAATTCATAAAGAATACAACTCTGTTCCTGCTACCGCCGGCTATAATGATACTCATAAAGACCCCTCGTCTTGTTCCGGAGAAGACAGTGCTACAGTCTCCGAACGATTGCATCATCTGTTTTGAATAGACTAATTAAAATAAAGAGCCCGCTACTAAAGCAGGCTCTTTTTATTTAGCTTTTGCTATTCTTAGAGCTTCTTCAGTATTTTGTCTATTTTGACAAAGTCCTGACTTGAAGATAAGACTTCAAAAGCCAAACCGTTACCGGTTGACATGGCTTTTACCCTTATTTTTTAATGTTGGTAATATTTTTGTTTTGTGATCACGAAACTATATATATTATACACAATTTTGTTATTTTGTCAAAATTTGTATGTTGTTGTTGTTTTTGTTTCGCTTGACCTCTACGCTAATCATAACGCTTGTGTAGTTCGTTTAGCAAGGACAGATCCCTTATATCGTTGTTTTATTTGCGCCTTTGCTTGTAAACCAAAACATTGCTACGGCTAGAATAAAAAGTACTATCGAGAATCCTAACAGAGCTCCGTTGATATGATGATTAGCTACAGTTGTTTTTGGTGTAGCAGTAGGTTGAGTTGTAGTGGTATTTAAATTTACTGTTGGCAACGGAGTTGGATTTAATGAAACACCATTCTGCCCATTAAATAGATTAACAGAATTTAGAGCTTGAATACTACTAGATGAACCTGGGGAGATATTACCAGGACTTGCAGTCTGGGGATTCTGCGTAGAGGTTTGACTGCCATTTCCTCCCGTTGCAGACAATTGGCTGGGTTGCATGGTTAATAATTGTAAAGCAAATTGAGACAAGTTGGTATGTTAAGAGATTTAACTTCTAGTTATGTATGAGAAAATAGGTGAATCTAATGAACGTGCAGCACATACTATTTCTTTTAGCTTTACTGATCCCTCTGTCTATTGATGCATTTGTACTTTCTACCGTGCTGGGTCTCATAGGAATGCCAAAAAAAGAGCAGTTTAAAACGAGCCTTATTCTGGCTGCTTTTGAAGCAGTAATGCCGGCAGTGGGTGTGCTACTGGGACATGGTTTAGGACCATTAATTGGCCACTATGCAAACTACGTAGCGGCTGTAGTAATCGGGATAGCTGGACTAATTATGCTTTGGCCTGGTGAAGAAAATAGAGAAGAGCAAAGGATTAAGCTACTCTCTCAATCCAGAGGATGGGCCATTATTAATTTGGGTATTAGTATAAGTATCGATGAGTTAGCCATAGGACTAAGCTTAGGGCTTCTTCATATTTCACTTGTTTTCGTTATGGTCTATATTGGTATTCAAGCTTTTATAGCCTCCCGTTTAGGGCTGTGGCTGGGCGGCAAAATAAATGACAGAATGAGAGAGGGAGTTGAAAAAGTTGGCGGTTCTATTTTAGTAATTATTGCCATAATTTTAATTATAATTAGGCTCACTGGTCATCAACTATAAGAATTGGGCTACCGTATGCGCACTATTATGTGCTTTAAGTTTCAATTAAAATAATATACGTGCTACACGCTTCCGATTTGCCAGTAAGATTATTAATCCGTCGAAGCTAGCAAAATAAAGCGGGAATAGTACGGCTTTTAACGTAATTTTATCACTTGCTAGGAGAGTCAAGATACTAGCCGTACAGTAAAAGTACCAATGATAAGCTTGTTCGCTATCCGGCTTTTTTGCTACCCGCGTAATCGTAGGTATGCCACCAATAAAATGCGCGGTTAGGCTAATAATTAGTCCTATATACGGCGCTTTTAAAAACACCCATAAGAACGTACTTATAACAAGCAGAACAAGGCTTACTTTTTCGGCTGTGCCAAATTTTCGTGAACCTTTTTTGTAGCTAACTGCAAATACTAAAGTGTTTCCAATAAGAAGCGTGGAAGCCAAAATGACTGAAGCTTTGCTTCCACCACCAAGAAGCACGCCTGCAAAACTGTTTATACCAAGCAGAAACCAGACGCCCCTACTGAAAAAACTAGGTGAATACGAGCCGTTATACATCTGAACGACCATCGATCCGTAGGTGGCTATGCCAAGCAATAAAATAATGATGTATAGGAAGTTCTGCATATCTTCACATCATAACAAAACAACACAAGAGCTTGATAAAATAAGTCTAAGCATAAAGATAGATATATAGGCGGTAATATGATGGCTTATGCTATCAAGTAATAGTGGGCCTATTTAAGCATAAAGCCAGCTTCAACATATATGACCTGGCCGGTTATAGCGTCATTCTTGGCTAAAAAGATAAATGCATCTGCAATCTCTTCAGGTGTAATCCAGCGCTTTAACTTTGTTTGCTCAATAAAACCTTCTAGTTGCTCAGGTGACCGTGTGTCATAAACCCTAGTCTTTACAAAACCAGGTCCTACTGCATTAACCTGTATATCGGGTGCGAGTTCTTTTGCGAATGTTCTTGTGAAGCTATTCACCGCTGCTTTGGATGCGGCATAGACAGGTGCGCGTCCACCGTACTCCCATCCACGCACTGAACTGGTATTTAGTATTTTTCCGTGGCCTTGCTTAAGCATAATTCGAGCTGCTGCTTGAGAGCACATCAATACACTTGTAATATCATTGTCCAGCATTTCTTTCATGTCTTCGTAAGATGCTTTCATAAAGTCCACTTTGTCAGTAGGTATGGCAGCATTATTAACGAGTATGTCGACCGTAGAGAATTTTTCCAGAACAGACTCAAATAATCGTTCTACATCTTCAGGTTCACTTACATCAGCTTGTACAAGCATACAGTCGTTAGTTATTTTTTTAATTTGGGAAAGGGTTTCTTCACCCTCTTTTTTACCTGCATGGTAATTAATAACTACCTTGGCTCCTTCTTCAGCAAACTTGACAGCCGTGGCTTTACCAATTCCAGTTGACGACCCAGTTATAAGTACAACTTTACCTTGCAGTGTCATATGAGCCTCTCTCTTATTGCTATATCATAGCAAAGGCTTAGCACGACTGTAACCATTGAACTCCTAAGGATGTTTAGGGGAAATAAAAACCCCTGCCATTATAACAGGGGCCAAGTACTTATGGTTGCCCAGGTACATTCGAATTGGAACCAACTCCTTGCGGAGTTGAGTCGCTGGAAGACGCTGTCTGGAGTTGATAATCTGTTGAATTACTCTACCTAGCAACACTAAAGCCTTTATTAGTTGGGCGCTCTAGTACTCCCGTCAGCGGTAACACATGTAGGAAGTACAATAGTCGGATAACCAAGACCGTCTACATCACTACATAATGGTGCCTGTTGTCCACCAAAATCATATACCCATGCTCCCTTAGAGTTTTTGTGTAAGAAGTTCATGGCTCCTGAACCACCTAATTGGTCAAGCGTTGTCACGGGTGTGTTACATTTGCCTGCATTAATCGCAGCATAATTACCGCTTTGCCTAAAGTTATCACTACCATCAAATACTGCATGATTAACAGTAACGTTTGCCGACGATGAATCCTTGCAAGTTTCATGCATGGCCTGCAAGATTTTTGCTTGGTCTGTTGTCATCGCAATCTTACTAGGTGTAACTTGAGTGACAGTGCTATTGTCTTGAATCACATTTACATAATTGCCTTGTGGCGTAGCTGGTGAGGTATTTGGTTTTGCCGAGCTAGACGTGGATGATTTCGCGGTTGTTACATTAGCTACCGTGGGCTTGTGGTTATTCCTGTAAACCAGGTATCCAACTGCACCCAGTAAAACTACTATGACAAGTATAAGTATGGTCTCAACGGCACTAAATCCGCTTTCGTTGTAATTGAGTTTGCCCACGTTGATATTCCTTGATTGAGTTATTTGCTTTAAGCATAAGTTAAATTAGGTTATTTGCAAATACCCCTAGCAATACTGGAACCAATTAACTTCTTAGAGGATTTTAGGTAAATAAAAACCTCCGTAGTGATAACAGAGGTGATAGTGCTTATGGTTGCGGGGGCAGGACNNCAGGACTCGAACCTGCGACCTCGTGGTTATGAGCCACGCGAGCTGCCGCTGCTCCACCCCGCGGCGGATGGGATATTAGTATATCAAAACAGAGGTAAATGTGTCAATTTCCAGTATTCGGTCTGTGCAAAAAGAAATTAATCCAGGAGTCTATATTGTTTTGCATTGTTGATTTGCTACTAGTAGTCTGTGTCTGACTATTTGTGTTTGGTAAATCAATTGTATGAGCAAGTGCTACCTGCTGCGGGACAATTATTTCTTTTTCTCCTGAGACTGCTAAACCAAAGTTTTGTCTGGCTGATAATTCAAGGTATTGATTGGTATTGTAGTATTGGTTTTGCAACTGAAGGTTATCGTTTTGTAGTTGTTGTATCTCGTTCTGTTGTTTTAGCCCTGTAATTTGTTTCTGTAAGCCATAGTTAGTTTGTATTGATTTAACCCCACTCCAGCTTACTAAGAGGACAATAATTACAAACAATAACTGGCCAACAAATCTAATGTCATTGAGCCGGTTAAAAAAAGTTAATACCAGTGCTTTATATTGTGTTTTTGTTTGCATATAACTAACTTTTACATTATATAACTTTTGGCAAAATCTGCTATACTCTCATCTGTTGTTATTCACTGACACACTTTAATTTCCGGGGGTGTAGCTCAGTGGTTAGAGCAGTCGGCTCATAACCGATTGGTCCCTGGTTCAAATCCAGGCACCCCCACCATAAAGCTTATGTTTAATTACCTCTGTTTTTGGAGGTCTTTTTTTGTTTGTACTTAGAGTTTGTTTAGCTTATGCTTAAAACAACTATTTAGTATAAGGAAATATGCGATGCGAATACTTAAGAATAATGAAAAAGGTTTTGGTACCGTTGAAGCAATATTGATAGTAATTATTCTAGTGCTTATTGGAGCTGTTGGTTATTTGGTTTATAAGAATCATCATAAGACTCCACCTAAAGTTGTAACGATAACTAAAACTGTAACAAATACTCCAAAGACAAACTCAACAACTGCCACCAATCCATATACAGGCTGGAAATCATATACTTTGCCAGTTGAAAAGCTAAGTTTCATGTATCCATCAAGCTGGTTAGCAACAAACAGCCCTCCATCCTCAACCCAAGATAGTGTAATAATGGCTTCTGGTGATGGGTTTAATTTTATTATAGAAGATGGTACAGCGAATGGAGGAGACCCAAGGCCACAGGACACAAGCATGCCCTTACCTGTCAGATTTTTAGGACAATCTGATTATTTTGTATTTGGATACGCTAGGATGCCGAATAGCCTTGCCTTTAGCAATACACAAATAGACTCGGGTGGATTACAGATAACTCCTAGCGACGAAACATCGCTTCCAGTAGATAAAACTGCAGTGGGGCCGAATGACACAACGGGAGCAATAGATGCTAAATATTTTAGAATATTAGGTAATTTTGGGACTAGTCCTCCATCAATGACTATTAACCAAGCCCAGAACAATCAAGATTTTAAAGATGCGATTTTAGTCATTCAATCAATGCACTATTAATTTCATTTCTTGGTTCAATTAAAGCTTGGCAGTTATTATTCCCTGGCCTATCACAGACCCAGAGAATTCCTTATACCAAGAAGTCAGTTGTTCACGTATTTGATTCCAAAAATATCCAGTTAAGTCCACCATACTTGCTTATTTATGTAATTATTGTACTATATGCATTATGAACATAGTCCAGTCGGCTTTGGGGCACTACGAAGTTACAGGTAATCCTGATGATGCCGACTGTGTCATTGGAAACTCATTTGGAACTTCGGTCGGAGAAAACAGCGTTAATCGTCTTTTGGCTACTTTAATTATCGTTCGAGCTAAAGACAGGCCGATTATAGCTGACCGTACTTTAGTTAATGCTTTCCCTGATGGTGATGCACAAGTTGCTCATGTAGTAGAAGGACCTGTAACTAACAATTTTAATCAAGGTGTTGGAACCTGGGGAACGCTTGTTGAGGCTAAACAATTTATGGAAAGTGAGGGTTTAGAACACGCCATGATGACTGGTCAAGCGCATCATATCGGACGTATTGCCATGCAGTCAGATAAACTCGATATTAGGTTCAGTGTTCCAGCTAATCTTCCCGATCAATTCGACTCAGAATCTGAGCAGCCATGGACACGCTCACTACTCTTGTGGTTACCTAGGGAGATTCTTGGCTCACTGGTACTTCGAGCACAGAATCAAATATAGATAAAGTTCTGTTTTTCTAACTTAAGAAGTTTATTATTCTTTTTATTTAACTATTATAGATCCGGTAAAATTAGGGCCCTGATCATCATGATATGAAAAAGTCCCTCTAGCATTAAAAATGTAGCTAAAGCTGTCATTTTGACTTAATGGTAGACTGGAGTTAACACTTGGCATCGAACTATTAGTAGGCAAAGGGTCGTCAGAAATTACTGAATGCTGAGATACGTCATTATTAGTCCAGATAACTGCTTGGCCTATTTGTATAGTTATACTAGCTGGAACAAATCCCTTGTTGGTTATATTAACTTGTGCGGGTGCATTTATGGACGATGCTACGTTTGCGCTTTGCGATACCGTGGGTTTTTTATTATTATTCCAAAAAGCTAAATAGCTTGTCAGCGCCATAAAACTTATAAATAAAGTTAAGCTAAAAAGTGCAGCTCTCCATGTAGAAGAATTAGGTTTTTCATTTGGGTTTATATAATTTTTTTCTGTTAATGACATTATTTTATTTGAACCTTACTTTATAGGTACTAAACTAACATTTTTATTATATATACCGGATTTAATATATATGCTGAAGCTCTGACTTTTATACCCTTTAAGCTGGTAAGAGTATAGGTGCTTGCGGTTGGCTATAATATTTGTAAGTATATATTGTCCTGAAGAGTTAGTTTGTGCAGTTGCTGCACCGTTTTTAGTTCCATATTTACCAGTATGTACATAAACATTAAGTAGGCCTTTATAAGGTGATATACTGCTGGTCACTGCTCCATCCACTGTTACTATAGAACTTCCTGAAGGTTGCGTAGTACTTCCAGCGGACGAGGATGCGACTGATTTACTATTAGAACTGTCCACTGCAATTACATAATAGGAATATGCCGTACTTGGTGAAAGACCGGTATCGCCGTAGCTATTCGTGTTAGATGTTCCTGCTAGTGTAGCGTTAGAACCTCCAGAACTTCTATAAATCTGATACCCGGATATTGTTATGTTGTTTGCCGTAGCGGTACTAGCTGTCCAGCTCAAGTTTATTTGAGTACTATTCAACGCTTTTGCTACTAGGTTAGTAGGCTGAGTTGGAGGACTTGCTGGTTTAATCGTCGGCCACACAACTGTTAATTCCTTAGCCCAGGTAGATCCAGTAACAGCATTGCCGTTTGTATCTAATGCTTGAATACCGAAGTTTACTGTCTCGCCCGAAGAAGGAACTGGAATTGAACAAGAAGATCCCACAACACAAGAAGTGGAAGCGACATGAGGCCATGAATAATTAGTTGGATTTCGGTAATTGCTTGCCGTGGAGCTCACATTTGGGTTATGTACTTCTGCGATTGTATATGAACTTGCTCCTGGGTAAGCTGACCAACTGAGTGTTTTGGTGCTTGAATTCCATACATAGTTTTGAACAGTAGTTGGATTTCCTCCTGTGCCACCTCCGCTTCCTCCACCACCGCCACTCTGAGTATTGTTGATATATATGGTATCTAAACTTGAAGTTGCGCTATAGCCCGTACTATCTGTGGCTACTGCTGTAAGGGTATGAGGTCCATTTGCCACTTGAGAAGTATTCCAACTGTAACTATAAGGGCTAGTAGTAATTATCGGCCCTAAATTATTACCGTCTAATTTAAACTGAACGCCAGTAATGTTTGCTGAACTTGTAGGCTGAGCGCCTAAGTTAGTAGTCCCAGAAAGTGTTGAATTTGGAACAGGGTTAGACATGTTTACAGCAATAGTAGAGCTTGAACCTGAATTTTCTATGGCTAATGCATCTTTTTGATACGTGGCCCAAGCAGGTTTTAAATTATTATTCTGATCCATTAATGCCCAACCATTATCTCCGCCAGAGTTAAATGACTGGTAATCTTTTTGGTTATACCAGAACATACCCATTTCCCAGCTATTATTTTTTAGCTCATTAAAGTAATAGTCCATAGCTTTATCTTGAATATTGAAGCCGGCCTGACCGCCGCCATTATATGTTTGTGCAGCTTTTACACCGACTTCAGTTACATATATAGGTGTATTGGGGTTCCATAGGGCATGAATTGTATATAAAGATTGATGTGAATAGTTAGCATCGTCATAACTAATGTTATACGTCTCGGGAGTGCTTATATTCTTACTTACAGTACTTATTAAAGTAGTAGGGCTAGAGTATTCAACTATTCCAGTAGATCCATCGGCATAATATATTGTGCTTCCGTTTAGGCTCCATCCATTGTTACCTAAATAGTCGCTATATTTCTGGTCAGCAAAATTTACTCCATGTCCGGTTATGACATTGCCACTCTGAGTTATAGATGTACCTGCTCCTAATGAACATATCCCGCTCTGTCCACTTGTAGGTCCATAACAACCCGTGAATCTTCCAAAAGTACTTGGCGTGGGGGTATTACTATCATCAATAGAAGGTATATCGCCGTATGGATGAATAACTACGCCTGCAATATAGTTTTCAAGGTCCGGCACTGCTGCCAGCATGTCAGATGACCAATGCCGCCACTGACCTGCAGAATTTTGATAATCTCCGGTAGCTGCAGCTGTAAGTTTAATTCGACCATTAGTAGCCGTGCTTACCGCAATGGCTGCTTCTTTAACCATTTTTGCGTATTCACCTGGAAACAACCAACCACTGTCCGGCCATTTATACCAAGCTCCATATGGTTCATTCGCAATTTCAATAGTAGGGCTGCCTAAATCAGTTTTACCATTCCAAAAAGTCCCACCTTTCGCGTATGTAGTTGCGGCATGTATTGCTGCTTGTATCCAAGCTGCCTTACCTGTGCAAGTACCGGTGTAATTTGAAACTAGTGTGTTATTTGAATCAACGCAATTCCCGTCTTGCACCCAACTAGTACCATAGTCGTTAACCATAATCCATGGGTGTATACCGTGATTAGCCAAATTAGTAAACGCTGCTGGAACTCCACAAGCATTTTGAGTTATAAGTTTACTTGTACAAGTAGTTTCGTAATTAGCATTATCTCCCCAGGTTTCTATCCGCATCCATTGAACATTCATATTTTTTGCATCTTGGACGTAGTCGTGGCCACTATCAGAATAAGTTCCATTGAGGCCAATCATTTTACTGTAAAGGGGTGGCGAGCTAGCACCACTTTGTGATAATAACTTCACGCCAATAAAAGCAAACAGCACAACAAAAACTACTCCTATAATGTAGCGGTAGTTATCCTTAAATAACTTAAGTGAGTTTGACATACTTGTTTTGCTTAGATTCAAGATTTAATCCGTTTTATTTTCAATTTTTGTTTACTTAATTATCCGGTGACTACAGATAATCATGATTAGAGTTTAGAGTCAATAAACATAAGCATTTAATTATTAGCAAACACCTGGTCCTCTAAACCCAGTTCCATGTATGCCATTAGTTCATCTACCCGACATTGGTTGCCTTGGAGCCCTGGCTTAACATTAGAGCTTAGCCATAGCCACCTGAGAACGTTTGGAACTGTTGTAAAAGCGTAGTTTTTACTTCTAGCGAGCTCTAAAGTTGTCCTTCTCATTTCGGCGTAGGCGACTTCGTCAGTTAATAATTCTGCCGTTCTTCTAGCCCACTCGTCAGTATCATACGGATCAATAACATATCCGGATCTACCTTCTTCAATCTGCAGCGGTATTCCGCCCCTGTCTGAGCCTATTACCGGCACACCTTGTAGTATTGCGTCTGTAACTCTGGATTCAAATCCTTCCGCGGTAGATGGCTGATATGCAATTTTAGCTCCGCCGACAATCGCGTTAATAGCAGCATCGTTATGTGGAACTCGGACAATTTTTATGTCGTCTTTAATATCAGCATATATACCAGCTCTTAAATCAAGCATCTCTCTTTTAAGTTTTGGGCCATCCGGATCATCAATAGAGCCGTTACCTATAAGTACGAATTGCGGGAGATCTGCTTCTTTTACTCCTTGGTCTAGTAAGAGCTGTCTAGCTTTTGCATAGGATTCCATTCCCTGTGGCATACCTTTAGATCCATCAAAACGAGCTACTAAGGCTATGTATGGACGGTCTGGATCAATAGGTAGTTGACCATCCGTTTCGGCAAGATGTTCATTTATAAAGGCTATCCCTTTTCGCCTTTCCTCTTCACTTAATTGTCTATTTAGATCGTCGAGTAGATCGCACGTCGCTGGCATATATACTACTTTGTCATCTGGAACGTCCGGAGGAACAAACTCCGGCTTAGGATGAACAATGAAGACATCGGCTTTATTAATTTGGTTATCTTCCCATAAGTATTTCCAGGTAGTGTGTTGTGGAGTACCCTCTTTTCCCATAAGATCAGCCCGAGTATGTATATGATCTCTGAAAAGTATCTTGGCGTTTGGGTTAATTCCTAGATGAAAAACCGGACCGTGCTCCGTTTGTTCCTCGAAGCCTTTTATATACTTAATGAGTCGCGATGGCTGCCAGTCATCAATGATGATTACAGCTGCTTCCCTAAGAGGTTCTTCAAGTAACGGCACGTTTTCTGCTATCCAGTTCTCGTACACTTCTTTGTCTTCTTCAGTCAGTCTTACACCTTCACCGGCGACATTCTGAAGAACATTATGGAACTTCCCTTTAGTTACCTCTGCTGCTTCAGGGTCTGGTTTAAGCGCGTGCCAGCTAGCATTAACACCAAGTTCCTGCATTAAATGCACCCACGGGGAATTCATAATTGCTACACCACCGCCGGCAGCAGTAGCATTGACACGCACTATACGTTTGCCTTTCATTTCTTCGGCATAATCATACAGCCGCTCCATGTCTTCCGGCGGTGTTACGCGAGCAATGTCTTCTAAGGTAACGGAACTTGTAACTTTTACTTCGCAGTGTGTTGTCGGGTCTTCAGGATCATAAAATTTCGCGTATGTATCTTCGGGCGACGGTGCTTTAGGTGCTGTAACGGCTGAAGGAAGTGACCTAGCTAAAACAGATTCTAACGCGACCTCACTCAAAGTATGGCTGGGTGAATGTGCCATACCGAGTTGTAGCTCAGCGCTATTAGTTGCAGGCATTTTTGTTAGTTTATCGTTTTTAAGTCTAAAAGAGATTTATATATCTCTTCTTTATAACGACAAAACGGTTATCGTTATCTAAGCTAATTATCCGCTCTAAAATTATAAATACAATACATAAAATTTTTTGCATGATTTTGTAATTACTTTGAAGAGTTTGACTCATGGGTTTATAATATTAATTGAGTTTAAAAAATATTAATAAAAAGCGGAAAATAAAAATGATAAACGCTGATGTACATAAAATAAAAGCCGGCCCTATGCTTGGTGAAATTACACGAAGAAATGCAGGGGGCGCAAAAATTAATATTTTTGAGCTCCATGAAGGACTACTTCCTGAACAGTATGCAGGAAGAGCTAGTGTTTATGCTTTTATAGCTCAAGAAAGAGCAGTCGGATATGATGAAGCAGCGGTAGTTGTAGAAGAGACTGGTGAAGGTGTTGTCGCAGTTGCAATTGAACCAAGAGCCAAAGACGTTATTGAGCACCCGGATTATTTACAAGGCATATTTAGTGTAGCTATGAGAGAAAGCGGCATAGACACTAGAACCGCATATATTGACGCTGAGATACTCCCAAATGGTTCGTTAGAAAGAATGGGCGTAGAGTATTCTCAATTAACGTCTGTTTAGGCAATCTGTCCTTCAAGTGCGAAATCTATAATTTTAATTAGTTCTTGAGCGCTTTTTGCACTCATGAATTTTTCTCTTAATTCTTTAGCTCCCTCGAAGTTCGATATGTATATTTTGCAAAATTTATTTAAGGTATGAATTGGCCGTTCGTTATTCTGCCAAGTACTCGCGAATAACTCGACGTGAGTTTTAAATAGCTCGATTCTTTTTTCAAATTCTAATTCTTGCCAAGGACTATTGTCAGCAAATGCGTATAAATCACTAAAAATACCCCGGCCAATCATGATTCCATCAAGATTATATCTAGCTGCTAGTTCTAAGCCATGTTGTTTATCTCTAACGTCGCCGTTCCCGACAATTAAAGTATCGGGTGATATTTTATCCCTTAGCTTTCGGGCTTCTCCAATTACTTCCCAGTCAGCTAAAACCGCGCTTTTCTCTTTCCGGGTTCTACCATGAAGTGTAAGCATACTTAGCTGATGTTTAAGCAGGAATTCAATCCATGAAAGATCGACAGTATTAAATCCTATTCTCGTTTTTACGCTTAAAAGCAGCTCCCCGCCTAATCCCTTTTTGGTGGCCTCTATAATTTCATGAGCCAGGGGACGGTCATTCATTAATGCGGCACATGTTCCACTGCTTACTTCAGTTTTTTGGGGACAGCCCATATTTAAATCGACTCCTGCAAAATTAACGCCCCTAGGTAAGCCCATCTCTTTAGCTATGGTGCCACCTACAATTTCTTTAGATGTCTTATAGAAATTATCCGGGTCTTTACCCCAGACTTGCGCTATAAGTGGCTGTTCTTCAGGAGTAAAGTAAAGCTTCTTTAATAATTTTTGCCTACCTGGACTTTGAAGACCATCGACATTAACAAATTCGGTAAAACAAAGATCCGGCGCCTGAGCTTTAATGACAACACGACGAAATACACTATCCGTTACATCATCCATGGGAGCGAGAATCATAAACGGTTTTGGTAGGTCTAAATACATTACTTATTATTATATTTCACTTGGTACTTCTAAATAGTGAGCCCGCATGTTAAGTTGTCTATCGCAAGCTCTTCTTGATTGATCAATTTTACCCAATTTAGCATTAATATATAGCCCAACTAAAGAAGTATATCTTCTCCAGGACTGTGCTATTTCTCTGCTGGATCCTCTCCTGTATAAGTTTGAAGTAATAGCACGATGTAGAGCATTAACAACAGTTGTGCCGAATTCTAAATTTATACATGCTATCCTTGCAGTTTCATGAATCAGCTCATCGGCAACGGTTCTATACTCATTTATGTCTTTGGACTTATATGTTGTCCGCCAAACTATCCGGGCATCCCGTGCAACTTTTCTAAGAACTATTTGTTGGCCGACTAACCTGTCTTCGAGTTTAAATAAGGTGCTGCGCTTTTCTTGCATTGTATGCGCTACCGAGCGGCCAGCTATTTCTTCAACTTCTTCTTTAACTGTGTTGGCCAGATTGGCACGTCTAGCTTTAGCGTCAACTGCCTTAGCCAGATCTGCTGCATTTCGAACAATCCAGATATATTCTTGTTCCGAAACAACTACGCCATCGTTTCTGCCAACCATTCCAGGTAACTGTAAGCCACTTTCTTCATTTCCTATTACAGCCAGTTGTTTGGCATTTCGTCTGCGAGGATCACCATACGGCATATATAATCCAGAAGATAATTGCGCCGGTGCGGCTCTTCTAAAGTCATCTCTATATACCCTTAACGCCTGATCGGTATAGGTATTCTTAGGTAATACTTCGGATAAAGCCAAACCCATTCTGCCAGCCATTATAGTAATGTTCATCCTTTGATCAGGATCAATTCCAATGGTTGCAGGATCAATGTCTATTACTCCACCAGAACTATCTAGTTTTGTAGCAGACGAAGGAAAAAGTTCTGTTTGTGCATTCATCAATATAAGTCTTCTTAAGGAAAAATAGTATATAACTATTGACAGATGTTATCAATAGAAATAAAGGAATGCTGAAGAGAAAAATTATCGGGTTTAAAACTTTACTTTACTAATTCTTTCTCTTGAACTTTAACCTCGGCTATTCGGCGGTCTCTACGTTTTTTATGTACCTTGTGCTCATAAGTCATACGAAACACCCTATATTTCTCATCTAGCTCCTGCTGCTTGTCAGCATCCACTGTTTTAATAATAGCTTTTTTGAGAGGGTCTCCATTTTTATCTTTTAGTGGGTTGCCATCTTCACCAAGCTTAGTTTCCTTTGCAGTATAAACTTCTATACCTATAGAACGAGCAAAGCTGCCTTTAATTCCTAGCCTAACTCCCATCAAAGACTCTAAAGCTTTTTCTCGATCGCTTTGCATCCTTTCAACATACTTATCTTCGTTTTCGGGCCTTTTAAAGTATTCCCCATCAACGTCTCGAAGCCTATTATCCAAGTTCGTAATTTGACCAAGTAATGAAGATTCTCTAGTAAGTCCTTCTAAAGCTGCTCTTTCGGAGACTAATCTTTCTAATCTCTCTTTTTCTGGATCTGCTAAAAAAGTTGCTGAGGCATTATAATATACACCCTCGTGTTCTAAAACTTTACCAAATGCTGATGCTGCGGGTGTTGGAGCCAACAACATTCCTTGTTCAGGACTTACGTCATGACGTTTTGGAGCCATTAAAGTATTATACCATGCTTATGTCTATTTTTCAATACTAAGCTTGTGATTTATTCCCACTTGAAAACACGGAATGCGAGCGCATAGATTACCACGAACCATATTGCAATCAGGCCGAGTTGAGGACCTAGATTTATCAGGTGTTTACCTTCTGTAGTCAGCAGCCTAAGTCCATCTATAACTGGAGTTAAAGGCAGGTAGTTTGTTAATGTTTGAAGCCAATCTGGCATTAAATACCTCGGGAAGAATGTTCCAGAAAGAAATAGCATAGGGAATACTACAATGTTACTGAGCGGGGCCGCCTGGCGTTCGTTTTTAGCCCAGCCTCCGATAGCTAGTCCCAAGCCCAGAATCATGAAGATACTTAATATTGCAAAAATAAATATCTCCGGATAACTACCGTCAACTTTTAGATGAAATACCTTTATGGCAACAGCAAACTGAATAATTATAGCTACTACTCCAGTAATAGCTTGCGATAACATTGTCGCCATAAAGTACTGCCATACCCTTAGGGGAGTTGTATGTAGCCGCCTTAGTATTCCCTGTTTCTTGAGCTCTGGAAACACGTTAACCGGGCCGAATATGCCTATTCCAATTATTGAGAACCCAAGTAGCCCAGAAAAAGTATAATCGAAGGGTGTCAGACTCTTCTCATTTACTGTCTTGCCCTGGACGGAAAACGGTTCGGGAGTAGATACGAATTTAGTATTGATGCCCTTAAATACTCCCACAAGAATTGAAGTCAGGGTTTCACCGGTGCCAGTGCTGCTTTGCGTGTAAAGAACTTGTGCCTGTCCGGATGGATATGTTTGTCCAGCCTGAATACTTCCGAAGCTTGGCGGCAAAACAATGATGCCGTCTATTTGGCTCTTGCTCATCTTATCCTCGGCCTGCTTTAGCGTCGTAGTGGTTTTATCCACCTTAAAAGTGCTACTTGAGTCGATCTGTTTTACAAAAGTTCTGGAAAAGGATGAATTAGATTCGTTTAAAAGTGCTACATGGAATGAAACATTGCCCGTTCCTTTATTGAGACTTCCGAAAACGAACAGAAATATTAATGGGAAAAGGATAGTAAAGAATTGGGCTAACCTATCTCTGAAGAAGCGCTTTGTGTTCAGTTTCGTAAGTACCAAAACAGTTCTTAGCTGGTTCTTTATTGAACGGCTAGATTCGTTTTGTTTCTCGGGATTCATTTAGTCTCTAAGTCCCTTTCCAGTAAGGTCTATAAATACATCCTCTAGATTGGCTTGTTCTACGACCTGGTTCTTCTTAAAGCCACGACTAAGAAGCTGCCTAACAAGATTTTTAGGAGTATCTAGAGCAATTATCTTGCCGTTGTCCATAATGGCTACTCTGTCGCAAAGCACTTCCGCTTCTTCCATGTAATGAGTCGTCATTATAACAGTGACGCCTTTGTCCCTAACTTCAATCACCAGATCCCATAAATTTCTTCTGGCCTGTGGATCTAGTCCGGTTGTAGGCTCATCAAGGAAAAATACTTTAGGATTATGGACAAGCGCTGCTGCAATGCTCAGACGCTGTCTCTGGCCTCCAGAGAGTTGCTCAACGAACTTATTGGCACTATCCCCAAGCTGAACTTCATCTAGAAACTTTTTGGGGCTAACCTGCTCACCATAAGAGGCTGCAAACATCTCAATTATTTCAGTCAGTTTCTGCTTATCCATGAATGATGCTGTTTGCGGCTGTACGCCAATAATGTACTTAATGTCCCTAGGCTTGTCAGCGACATTTATACCATCCACTGTAATAGTCCCGCCGTCTATTTCACGGATGGTTTCTATCATTTCAAGAGTAGTGGTTTTACCGGCACCATTTGGTCCTAGAATACCGAAGATCTCCCCTTTTTTCACTTCAAAGGAAATACTGTCTACGGCAACTTTGTCACCGTAGACCTTCTTTAGATCCTTAACTTTTACAATAATATCTGACATTTTTAATTACTATACCAACTTTTAGATCTAAGTGCATAAGAAAAGTCCGGGCTTGCTTAAAGTAAATTTAAGAGACCCGGACTGAACTTTTATTTTTATATAATTTCTCGAACTAATCGAGATATATAAGTTACTTTCGCTTAACTGTAAGAAAACCGTTTCGTGGGTTTTCGTTTACTTCCATACCATCAGGAAGATCTGAAGCTTCAGGTCTCTCATCCTTGCTGAAGTAATAGATTGTCTGCAGTTTACCGCCGCGCAGTGTAACTGCCTTTGAGTTTAAGTAATATGTTACGCCTTTTGAGTTCGTGTGCTTGTAAGCCATAAATGGACTCCCTCTCTCTTACCATTAGTAATGTACCCCTAACATACTCTGGTGGGTTTTTGTTTGTCAACCCTTTTTTTAAGAGACGAACAGATTAGCGTAAGCTGTTTGCATGAAATGTTACGGGTTTTTACGTCTGTTAAAACACGTGTGGTAAATGTCTTGCACTAAGTGCAGCTTCTGTATTACACTGAGTCGGTAACCATAACAGTAATAAAAAAGGTGGAGTGAAGTTATATGGATTTTTCAAACCGTAGCCCGCAAACTACAGCAGAGCCTATGCCTCCTACAAATGGTGGCCCATCTGTTGCACAAGCGCCTCGGCATAACAGGTCAGGTTCTAGTAGAAATAACGATGTATGGGCAAGAGTTGGTATCCTAGCCGCAGTACTTGCAGTCGTTGTATTAATTGTTGGACTTATTTTCGTAGTCTATTCTAACGCCAACAGCAAAAAGAATACTGAAACAACATATGTAGATAGTAGTAAGCTACAGGCGGTTTTCTTAAACACAGGTCAGGTATATTTCGGTAATGTTAAAACCCTTAATAGTAGCTACGTTGTGCTAGCGAATATTTTCTACTTGCAAACTAGTGGAAGTTCAACTGGCTCAGCTAGCAGTAGCTCCAGCAGCAACAATAACGTAACGCTAGTTAAGCTCGGTTGTGAACTGCACAGACCTTACGACCAAATGGTAATAAACCGTACTCAAGTTACATTCTGGGAAAATCTTCAATCCGATGGACAAGTTGCAAAAGCTGTCTCAACGTTTGAGAAGCAAAACCCTAATGGCCAAAAATGTGCTGATCAAAGTAGTAGCCCAAGTACAACAACTGGTGGTAGCACACAACCTGCTGGCACAGCTCCAGCTAAGCCTTAACTTTAATTAGTTATATTTTAGATAAACTTTAATAGCTCTACTTATTCCGAAGCTAACAATAAATAAAGCTCCGCTTAGTATAGTTACGACCATGCTCCAGCCAGCTAAGTCTGGCGACCAAGATGGGCTAACAAAGTCAAACTTGTATAGTGAGTCTGGTATGGGTGCCAAACTTGTGTCATGTGACTGAACATACTGCTCAATGCAAGGCACCCTGTAGCGGCCTGAGAAGCCATTTGGTATTGATGTCTGGCAGTAATCCTGGGCCTGTGTATATAGCACAGTATTAGTAGCTGCCGCATTGCTGCTTTCAGCTTGCAACAACCTATCATAGGTATACTTCAGCTGTATGGGCGGATAGACAGTGCCAGAACCGTTAGTTAGGCTCGTGTTCATATGACTCGTAACATAGGCCTGAAGATTCTGAAGAGCTTTAATTACATCGGTATTTTTCTGATCAGCGCTATAAACTGCATCCTTAAGCTTCACCATGTGCTCATTGTTAGCTCTAAGCGCAAACAAACAGATAACTCCGCTTGTAACGGCAAGTAGCAGGAAGTATATCGGTTTTATTCGTTTAGTCTTTGTAGTTATGTGATGTAGATGTCTTTTGTTCATTTTATTTATGATTAACCTAGGTTAGATTATATAGCAGCTGGACGTAAGCCTAGCAATAACTGTAACCTATTAGCATGCATATCTACTTCTCTGGCATTGGTGGAGCCGGCATCGGACCACTAGCTCAGGTGGCAAATAAGGCAGGGCATGCGGTGTCTGGTTCAGATAAACAAAGCTCGAGCTATATAGATTATTTAATTAAAAGTGGTATTAAAGACATCCACATTGGTCAAAGCCTTGAGTCAATAGAAGAATTACATAAAAGACACCCCATCGATTGGTTCGTTTATACTTCGGCACTTCCACTAGAAAATCCTGATGCGCCAGAACTTTTATTTTGCAGGCAGAACAACATTAAGATTTCTAAAAGAGACGAACTGTTAAATCAAATCCTACTTGATAAACAATTAAAGCTGATTGCGATTGCCGGGACGCATGGCAAGACGACAACGACAGCCATGGTTACTTGGCTTTTCAAGCAATTAAAAGAGCCTGTTAGTTTTCTTTTGCCAGCCAAAACATCCTTTGCCGAAATGGGAGAGTACGAAGAGAAAGGTGAATATTTTATTTATGAAGCAGATGAATTTGACAGAAACTTCCTAGCCTTCGAACCGGAGGCCAGTTTAATAACTGGCGTAAGTTGGGATCATCATGAGATATTTAGAACTCGGGAAGATTATCAGGAAGCGTTTAAAGAGTTTATTAGCCAGACAAAACAAACATTTATTTGGGATGAGGATGCTCAGTATTTAGGTGTTGATTCTTCTAGTTCTCTAAAAATTCTGGACAGTTCTCGCCCGGAAATAGAGCAAATTAAGCTGGCAGGAAAGTACAACCGCCTTGACGGCTGGCTGGCAATATCCGCAGTTAGTCATCTGACGAGTAGACCCGTAGAAAATCTAGTAGAAATTATTAATAGTTTTCCAGGTTTAAGCAGACGTATGGAGATGTTGACCCCTAATCTTTATTCGGATTACGCGCATACTCCGGAAAAAATTCGCGGCGCCATGAGTGTAGCTAAGGAAATGGCAGATGAAAATAATCAAAAGTTAATCGTCATCTACGAACCGCTGACAAACCGCAGACAACAATATATCTTAAATGAATATAAAGACTGCTTTAGCGGAGCAGAGAAAGTCTATTGGATACCTAGCTATTTAGCTCGGGAAGATCCTAAGGACCGCATTATTCCACCGGAGGAGTTGATATCTCATCTAGATAATCCTTCTATTGCAGTAGCAATGTCCAGGGATGATAATCTTAAAGCCGAAATAAAAATGCATCTAGAGCAAGGAAACATGGTCGTAGGTATGGCGGGTGGAGGCGGCGATAGTTTGGACGATTGGCTCAGGAAAGAATTTGTTTCAAGCCCAAACAATTAGTTGTAGAACATTAAAGTTCGTAGTTATAGAACAATAACTTGCCGGGGATCCTGAGGGAAGTTTTTAGTATCAAAAAGTACTAATTCAGATGGCTTTAGTCTGTAAAACTTATGGGGATTAGCTCCATTTTCAATATCGCTTATTAGATTTGCTGGTTTGTTAAGCTTCCCAGCGTACTCCGTCGCAATGTCTCTTCCTGGTTTTTCTCCAATTAATTCAGCTTCTCCGGTTACTGTAAGGCCAATTACATAGTCCTCAGGAGATGTGTTCTCGTGAATTAGGATTACGGCACTAACTTTTGAATTTTTCTTAATTTCCTTGGAATGTCTCCGGTCTTCACGGCTTATCCAATATAGGTTAATCCCCTTATCGGCATAGAAGTGAAGGCTACAGATCCATGGCAGGTTATTGTCCGAAGTTGCAAGCTGCATAATATTAACGCTGGAAAGTTGTTCGTAAATTTTATTTAAAGTATCGTCCTGCATAGATTTAATCAGCGGTTATCGCCAGATCCTTGTAGGGCACCGCGAGATTTTCTACTTTGAAGTTTTTCCAAGTTGCTACTAGCAATGCGGTCAAAGCTGAAACCTAAATCTTTAGCAAAAACTGCTAAGTACCAAAGTACATCGCCTAATTCCTTAGCTAGCTCATTTTTGTCGTCTTGCGAGATTACGCCGTTCTTATCCCGTATTATCTTCTTAACTTTTTCCGCTACTTCGCCCGCTTCCCCATTTATGCCAAGCACCCAGTGAAGGGTATCTTTAAAGTCGTCGCCTTTAGAAATTACAGTCGTCAGGGCTCTTTTTTGGTACTCGTCAAATGTCATGGTTCCATTGTAGCATCGTCTATCTTGACGGCTCCTTCTCTCACTACGTCAATTGCATCATCAATTATCCTGATTATTGTTGATGGCAAACGATTACTTAGATTGCCGCCATCAATATAAAAATCTACGCTATCGCCAAAGTACTTCTTAGCCTCATCTATATTGATGGCTGTTGGATTGTTTGGTTCGTTGGCGCTCGTGGTTAATAGCGGACCCGTTTCGCTTAATAACCGTTTTAGTTCAGAGCTGTCCGGTAGTCTTACAGCCAGGCTCATTTTGCCCTGATGCAAATATTTTAAATTTGGGTCCGACAGAGGAATTATTACGCTGATCGCGCCAGGCCAAAACTGCTCTACAGCTTTTAAGTAGCGATGTTTAAATCCTAGATGTTCTAACTGCTCCAAACTAGCGGCAATAACTGTACCTGGTTTGTTATCCCGGGATTTAAGCTTATATAGTCTATTTACGGCTTGCTCGTCCTCGGCTCTAGCCACAATGCCATAAACAGTATCGGTAGGTATTATTCCTACCGAACCTGGAATTTTAAGTTTATTAGAAGCATCTTTCAGCATTAACCAATTACTTTACATTAGTTTGTAAGTAATTGAGAAGAAATATTTAATACTTAGTGTTTGACGGAGTAGGCATAGACTGCCAGAGCTGCCAGTCCTAAAACTATAACTACCGTCGCTATTATAGCTAGAGTAACTGTCTTTTCTTTTGGCGGTTGAGCTCCAGCTTGTTGCTTCGGTTTACCTTTAGAAATTTCATCTGGTTTCTTATCTGCTTCTTGAAAATCTGTATTTTGATCAGCATCAGAACTTGGAGCCTTATTTACAATCATTGGATCGGCTGCTTGTGGGGGAGGCGTGGCTAGTGGTTGATCGCCATTTTCGTCAGTAAGTGGATTATCAGGCTGCATATCTTAGCATTTTATCATGAAAGCATAAGCATATAGTTACTGTGCGCATTAATCTAACATTGATTGAACCCTACACGTGTATTATATATGGTAGTCGATGTTTCAAGTTTTATTTAGATTCGCTAAGCGATTCACTGTTTTTTTACCCGGTATTGCTATAGCCTATGTCTCACTCAGATATACCTTGCCTTATCTGGATAAGCGTATTCCTGATGCCTTAGCTGTACTTGTTACCTACGCCTTAGCGGCCTACGTTTTTATTCCTGCCTTAATTCGTTTATTCAGAATATTCTGGACACCTAAACATCTGCCCCTTTACTGTGTAACACCTGATGGATTTGCATCCGATCCATTGAATATTGGTGTTATATGTACCCGGCGACAGCTAATAGAAGTTATGGAACAGTCCGGGTGGTATATGGCAGACCCTCATACGCCGCGCTACTTAATAAAGCATGTCCTAGCCATAGTATTAGGCTGGGACTATCCAACTGCTCCGGTTAGTAAATTATACCTATTCGGCCGTAAGCAGGACATAGCGTTTGAAATTCCGGTAAACGGTGCAAATATAATCAGGCATCACGTACGCTTCTGGGCAACAACCTTTGAAGAAAAGGAGCAATTATCCGCACGCAGTATTCACTGGCACCACAGACGGTCTCACGTCCAGGGAGACGAGCTTTTATGGGTGGGTGCGGCATCCTTAGATAAAGGTATTGTGCCAATACGACATAATCTTCAAATTACCCATATGGTGGATCCTGACACTAATCAGGAGCGAGAATTAATTGTGTCTCAGCTAAAGAGCAAGAAGCTTGTGAAGAAAACAAAAAATATTAAACTGGACAATCCTTATAGGCTGGTTAATAGAACTTGGCGTGGTGAACTGCGAACCGACGGAACTATGACTGTAGTTTACCTGAAGTATTAAACTTTTAAGTTTGGCTGTTAGGTATTTAGCAAACAGAAGCTATATTGACTGATTGCTCTATTGTTGTTATAATAAGTATATGAAATCTGGTCCTAACCTCTTGGCAGCTAGAAAAGCACGAACTTTAAAAGCGTTAAATACTCGAAAAATGCTTGAGGTTATGGCACATAGACCCTTGTCTGAACTAACACGCAGGCAGAAACTAATGATTAAATTAGGCGGAGCAGCCATTGAAAGGGTAACATCTGAGCAAATTAAAGATGCTACCCTTGGTAACCTATTAGATATTAAAGCTATTTTTGAGAAGCGCAAATTAACCGAAACAAAACATCATTTAGAGACTAATAAGCTTGAGCTGACAACTATTAGCAGCAATGCAGGGCTGCCAAACACCCGTGTCTCTTTCCAGGATATAACTACCGATGGACCGGTAATTACTTTTCTAAGTCCTTCAGAAGCAGATACGCCTGAAGGTATATCAAGTACCTTACTATTTGACCCAACTTTTAGGGTAGCTGGTGAAGAAGTTGAGGCACGGCTAATTTCCTCACCCGGCTTTCACTTAAAGCCTTTTGATCGACTTAGTGCATCTCAGCAAATACTAGCATTCTCTTTAACTACTGACGTCGCCCAGACTATGCTAGACGGTTTAAACGCTGGTAGTCTAGAAATCCACTAGAGCTCTCTTTAGGGAGCAAGACGGTTAATGTCCCTTGGGAATAGAGTGGCTTCTTTAACGTTACTTAGACCAATTGTTTTCTCAACCAGTCTATCAATACCGAACCCACATCCACCGTGCTGAGGGAGACCGTATTTAAATGCTTGAAGATAGTATTTATATCCGGGATGATTTACGTCAATTCCAGCCTTTTTCATTTGCTCCACTAACTTTTCATGATGGTATTCTCTTAAAGGCACGGTGGCAATTTCCAGACCTCTAAATAATAGATCCCCCCACATAACAGTTAACGGATCATCCGGGTTAATCTGATGGTAAAACTTCATAGCTTCTACCGGAAAATGAGTCGCAAAAATTAACTCAGAGCCGAATTTCTTCTTAGAGTAATCACATATCCATTTTTCCTCGTCTGGGATTAAATCTTTTTCCTGAGTAGTATCTTTTCCGGTGGCCTTTGAATATAGCTCATGAATTTCCGCTACAGTTATTTTCGGAACTTTACCATTCACGACTAGTTCTGGAGCATTTAGGGCTTTTAAATCTGCGGCATGCTTAGTGTAAGCCTGCTTAATAGCATAGAGAGTCATGTCCCCCACCATATCCAGAACTTCATCATGGCTATCAACAAATCCCATTTCAATATCTAGCATCATGACTTCACTCATGTGCCTGGTCGTAGCACTAGGTTCAGCTCTAAAAGCCGGCGCTATCTCGTAGACTCTCTCAAACGCTCCCACCATCATCTGCTTATATAGCTGCGGGCTTTGCGCTAGCGTTGCTACTTGTCCGAAATAGTCCAGTTTAAATACTTCGGCTCCTCCCTCAGCAGCTCCAGCGAGCAGCTTTGGGGTTTGAATCTCGGTAAAGTCGTGTTGGTTTAGAAACTCGCGTAAGTATTGAAGTAGGCTGGCTCTAATTTTAAATATCTTCTGTTCCTGAAGATTTCTGAGATTTAAAGCTCGGTATTCAAATAACGTATCTAGATTTTCAGCCTTATGCGGTATTGGCTTATCTATTTCTATTGGTGGTTCGTCAGTGACAGGAACCATTATGCTTAGACTAGCATCATGAAGTTCAGCACCGCCTGGGGCTCTGGGTTCCTCTATAACTTTGCCGTCAACAGCCAGTACCGTACCAATTTGTAAGCCGCGTAATTTTTCAACTTCACTTTTGTCTTGAAGCACCACCTGAATTAATCCGCCCCTATCCCGAACGTTAATAAAAGTCAGTCCCCCCAGTACTCGCTTCTTATGTAGCCAGCCTTCAATATGTATGCTTTCCCCTACATGCTCTTTTACTTGTGAACTTAAAATTCTCATTTAGTGGATCTCCGTTAGTTTATCTAAAGTTGCCTTTTGGGGAATTTGGACCGATAACGCGTCAAATAGTCGGCAGTAAATTGACGCCGGTCCGAAGATTTGAACTGCACTGGTTCAGATAAACACTCATGTCGAAGTTATTCTACCACTTCCTTATCTGTTTTTACAGGTGTCGCTTCTTTAGTTTCTGTTTCCTCATTAATTTCAGCCTCTTCTTTCTTTTTAGGATCATGTCTGGAAGCAACTGAACCAATATTGGAATAATCTTCAAAATCCTCTCTCGGGATGTGGCCTAATAGCTCTTTTAGGATAGCTTCGATCGTTACAATGCCTACGAATTCCTCGAAACCGTTTATAACTACGAAAACAGAGTGATTAGTTACAAAAAAGGCATGCAGCGCCTCGCTTAAACTGTCGCTTTCATGCAAATAGTAAATGTTGTCGCTCATATGGTTCTTAACCTGGCCTTTGCTGTGAACGCCAAGATCCTTAAATGCCAAAGTACCAATAACCGGACCCTTCTTGCTTTCTTTAACAAATACGTAATCCTGAGCGCTTTCATGCAGCTCATTTATTAGTATCGGACCGATGGTATCGTCCATGAGTACCGTTTTGACTTTCTTTCTGGGCGTTAAGATTTCACTAACCTTTCTCTCGTCAAAATTAAGGGCGTGCTTAACTATATCCAGCTCTTCATTACTCAGTCTGTTGTCGTGTTGTTTTTGCTGACGCTCGATAAGTTCAATTAGATCATAGCGCTCATACAAACCGGTATGATTATTTGAGCTTAAATAACGCCTTTCAATTGATCCGGTGCTTCTTGTTAATAGAGGATGCAAGTAATAAAGCAGCCAGGCAAGAATTGGCGTAAATAGTTTGGTAATTCCTAGGCCAACTTTGCTTACTCGTCTAGAAGGAATTAAAGAAAATACAATATAAATTAAAGGACCGATAATAAGTAGACTTAAGTATATGGGCATTTGACGAGCAAAAAGGATAAAGCTGGCTGCACTTAATAAGCCAATATACAGCCATAGTAAACTTCTTAAACTAGAGCCGTATGCAACCGTCTTGTATAACTTAACTGCCACCTCGTCATGTTTTTCAGCCCGTCTTTTTAATTCATGAAGAGGAAGAGCAAAGTAAGTTTTTTTAAGAACTATACCGAGCAGCGCCAGTAAAAGAAAAACTATGCCTAGAATTAAATTGGTCATGCCTACATAGCTTAACTCAAGGGAGCTCTGAAATAAAAGATCTATGGTAGTTGAGTTATACTAGAAAGATAATTCTTTTAAGGAGTGAGTCGAGCATATGTCTAAACAGTTTCTAGCTATAGTTGCAGTCATAATCTTAGTTTTTGTAGGAATATTCGCACTTAGTAATCATAAGTCCACTACTGGTAACGGAAGTACCAGCGGATTAACAAACCACGTCGAGGGACTTGGAAAAGATAACGTAACCTTAGTTGAGTACGGTGATTACCAATGTCCGTATTGTGGTGCAGCATTTTCTGCGGTTAAACAAGCACAGTCCGAATTTAATCAGCAAATGACATTCCAGTTTCGTAACTTTCCCCTAGTCAGCCTTCACCAAAATGCTTTTGCGAGTGCCAGGGCTGCTGAAGCAGCTGGTTTGCAGAATAAGTACTGGGAAATGCATGACATTCTTTACGAGCAAAACCAGGTTTACTATAACAGTGGTCAGAAGATTGGAACCTGGATTAATGCCTCTGATCCTACTACCGATTTTGCCCAATATGCGCAGCAGATAGGGCTTAATGTTGCTAAGTTTAAGACTGACTATGCTTCCAGCAAGGTAAACGACTACATTAATGCCGATATGAACCAAGGTACTAAACTTGGAGTAAACTCTACTCCCGCTTTCTATCTTGATGGTAAGCCTATATCTTTCACTAGCTATACGCTTTCAGCCTTTGAAAAAGTAATTAATGCTGAACTAGCTAAGAAGACTGCGTCGCCTGCAAAAAGCTAGTAGTTTAAATACTCACGCCACTGCGGTCTTTTTACTGAAACCCTAACAACTAAAGCATTAGTTTTAATAACTTTTATTTTTACTGACACCTATTCCCCTGATCGGCCTTTTTAGCAGACTCTATATAAAAATATTAAGAGTGGTACATTTAACCGTTTTTACTAATTTTTGTCTCTCTGACCATGTTTAAGGTCATTGATATGTCACTAAGCTTAACAAAAACGCTTAAGTTTTGTCAATTGCCAGGGAAATGTATAGCCAGTGTCGGTCGCTATATCTTTCTACACTTTTTAGTGTTCCAGCGGCCGGACGACGGCGTCTTAGGGCCGCTCTAATTTTTCCGGAGGAGACATCCGGGGCATAGCTTTCAAAGATTGTTATGGACCAAGGCTTTGTTGGCCAGTCATCTATTATTGCCTTAAGGTTTTTTCTGGCATCCTTGCTTCTAAGACCAATGACCAGTTCTGACTTAGACAGTAGTCTACTGGAGTTTGGCCAGCTAGCAATATTCTTAACAACGTCTGAGCCAAATAAAAAAACTAGTTGATCGCCTTCAAAAAAAGACTCGAGCTTCGGCAAAGTACGCTCCACATTAAAACTTATGTCCGCTAACTCCATAACGTCAAATTGAGGATGAGGTTTTATAGCATGCTTGACCATGGCCAGCCTATGAGCAAAATGCTCAAGGTGTTTTTTATCTCTTGGTCGCCTCTCAGGTAAAAAATATACCCTGTCGAGTTTAGCAGCCGCAATTGCTTGAAGCGCAAAGGCAACGTGTCCGGCATGAACTGGGTCAAATGTACCTGCATAAATACCAATGCGTCTAGGCATTACTTCTATTCTCCATATCTATATATTATATGCCGTTTGATGCTTAGCCGGCCAGGCTGAATTCATGGGTGTCTGATTTGTTCTTGTTATTATCTTGGTCAATGATGTCATGAGAGTACGTTTTCTCCGGATCTTTGCCGTCATCAAATAATTTCTGGCATCGTTCCAGACATACGCCGCAGCCGCCGACAACTACTTCGCTAGGCTTGGTCGGGCAGTTTTTTACCACGCATCTGGACTTCTTCTTTTTACCAATTCTACTTTCTTCGCTATCTATGCTATCGCCTTCATTTTCATCCATGGCATTATTCGGATTAAAGGGGTCTTTGAAATTAGCATTATTTGTCCCAGGACAACCCCCGCCTACTTTTACGTTATGCACGGCAATAACTCGGTCCATACGCATTTCTATAGCCTGCAAAGCAGAGTAATTACCTGTTCGCATAATCGCTGCTTCATGTTGTTTAATTACTTCTATAGCTGCTGGGTTAAGTTGTTTAAGCACACTTTCGTTGTCGTTAATTACGGCTGATCTAGTCCATAAGAAATTACGCTTAGCGTTTTCGACTATTACGGCCAGTTGTCGGCTCATTTCGTGTCTAGCGCTGTCGTCAATACGGTGGGCATTGATTACCTCAAGGTCATCCTCATTCCAATGATCCTGCATGCTATTAATAAAGCTGTCGACCTCTAAGGTTGCGTAGCTAATGTGTAAGCTATCGGCTAGCTCTATTTCAAAATCCAACCACCTCTTGGCAATAATTGAGGCTTTACCATGAATTTCGTCTTGGTCTTCGTAGAACCGATTAAGTTGTTTCTTGACGTTTCTTATAAGGTGAGGGTCTTTAATATACGGCAAAACTTCTTCAATTAAGCTAATAACGCCGTTTTTTAGTTTCCCTTCTGGAACTACCAGTTCACCGTGCTTTTGCATGATAGCAAGCGCTGAGTCAGGATCATCGACCTCAATTGACTTGCCGAATATATTGTCGGGGTCCTTAAGCATGGCTACCCAAGCTTCCAAAGGGATATCCGTAACGAGTAGCGATTGCATCTCTCTTTTTTGAATATTTTCGTCCTGATCCGTAATAAGATTAGTAATTCGAAGTGAATCCTCATCGGCCAAATGTTCACGCTTGGCGTCGCTATAGCTGGCATCTTTAGGACTCATCCTTGGTGAAATAAATATTTTGGTAGTACCGGGAAGTTGTTTAAACCTAGCTTCGTCGGCTTCTACTTCAACTCGCTGAAGTGCTGCCGGAAGGGTATGATAGCGCTTACCCGATAGCGCATGTTCTACTGCAGTCATGCCCAACCACATGAACGTCCCTATTGACTCACCGGACGCGTCAATCTCGTCTGTCTCTAGGTATTCGTGTTCCTCCGTATTAACAGCGTTAGGAATACTGCTTTCTTTTACTGCTGAAACTATATTTTTAGTAATCTCTTGAATAGCCCAAGGAGCATGCTTGCCATTAGGCAAGCGGTGCCGGTTTAGATTATCTACTTCGGTTAAACAGCGTTCATCAAAGGGCAGAACCTGCTCTTTTTCAAGCTCTGCGGTTTCTATAAAATGTACTCGCTCCATTGACCCATTCATTAAAAAATACCCTTATCTCTTTATTTAAGAGCAAGGGGCTTAAAATAACTGATTTAGCTTATTTTTGCTCTTGCTCGAGAGACTTATATCTTGCTGTATCGGACTTTCCTAGCTAAGCCAAGGATTACCGTTGCGGCACAGTTCCCGATTCTAACGGGATTCCAGCATATTGTTTTGTTAATGTATTTAGTACTTTAGCATCTACGCATAACGCTAGATATAGTATTAATTACGGCATATTGAACACTAGGAGCTTTGTTTTTGCTTGAGAGCCGTTAACCTGGGCATAAAGCTTTGAGCGGCACCATCTAGTCCTAGTATTTTAAGAGCGCCGATAAGTACATACAAGTGATCCAAGCTAGCTTCTGCAAGAGCGCTGGCTCCACTCTCAACTTGGAAGAAGGCGTGCTCCACTTTTTCTACCAGCCATTTCTCTTCGCTGGGCAGAACCTGATTACTAACAATCTTTTCCGGCATAGCGCTGCTAACGAGTTCTAAAGATCTGGCAGAGCGGTCACGCTTATATAAATGGCCCCTTTTAATAAGGTTATTTACGTGTAGAGCCACAGTGGCAACAGAAGCATAGTTTAAGCCGCTCATTATTTCCCTATAACTGGGGCTATAGCCATGCTCTGCAATAAACGTCTCAATAAATTCTAGTAATTCTTTTTGTTTCCTAGTTGGTCGAACTTTAGTTATGGTTTCAGTTTGCTTTTCGTTCATGCTTAATATTATGTCACTTTTTTCTGTTCAGGAAAGACCCAGTATTTGTACCAGAGGAAACTCCAGACCGTAAAGAAGCCTGAGGATACAAAGAAGCCTATATACGGCGATATACCTATATATTTAAGCCCGGCAATAATTGCGTAGTCTAGAATAAACCCGATCGTCTCTATAAATAGATACCTGCTGGCATGCTGCATTTCACTTAGCTTCATATGATCACTATTAAAAGCCCAGTATCTCTGTACAAAATAATTCAAGCTCCAGCCTATGCCGTCAGCGGCAACCTTCGCCCAGAGCCACCAGACATGTAGAACGGAGTAACCTATAGCAAAAATAACGTAGCCGCTCCAAAAATACAGGCTACCGCCAGCCATATATTTTGCAAATTGTTTAAGACTTTTTTGCCTCCTAGAATTACGCGTCAAATACTTTATTAAGAAACTAAACATCTATTCTTTTTTAGCGCCCTCGTTTTCGGCCGAGGCAACAACCTTCTTATCCGGAGCCATAGAGAGTCCAGCTAGCCCCCACCAAATGAAAGCCAGTGAGTCATCGGCCCAGGCGTGAGAAAGCAAGTTTACGAACGTAAGGCCAATAAGGCTAGCTAGTAAGCTAATAGCTAGCGGATCGTCGCGTCTTAGCCATAGTAGATAACCTACCCCTACATTAATGAGAACAAAAAGTACAAGTCCAAGCCATCCGACTTCCTGACCAATTTGTACAAAATAGTTTTCGGCAATGCGAGGATTGTTATTGTTATATACGCTGGCAGGGCCTGCCGTTCCAGGACCCTTTCCTAGAGGGCTATGCACTATGTCATTTACACCACTTTTTAGTGCAGAGACGTGGTTGCCATTAGAAGTAGACTTAACCGCCGAATGAGTTTGGGTATGAAATACAAAGTTCTGGAAACGACTACTGTTATGGAAAACTATGCCTATGATTACACCTATTAAAACTAAGGCTGCGATTATGACCAGGCCGACTTGCTGAGACTTTTTGGTAAGCTTACTCGTTAAAATTACTACCCCAATACTTAAAACAGCGCCGATCCAGGCACTGCGTGAAAAAGTATAGAAAAGAACAATTAATGATCCTGCTAGCAAAGCAATCTGTTTCCAGTTACGTTTGGCAGGACGAAGTAGTAGGACCGACAGTAAGCTTATTGGAATAATGAGATAAGCCCCTAGAGGGTTAGCTCCCCTAAGCGTAGACGCAATACGAATATAGTGAGAATTGCTATTTATGGTCTCAATTATAGGGATGGTGTTTGGTCCGTAGCCGAAGTGTTTTAGGAAATCGTGCGGCAAAATAAAGATCTGTAGTAGCCCAAATACTACTACGACAATTGACGGATAGATGACCAGCCACTGCCAATGCGAACGAAGTCTGCCGAGTCGAAGCGCCACAGACCAGGTTACTAGGAAGAAAATGAGGTAGCGCAAGTTTACTATTAGGCCATAGCCAAGGGCTTTAGCCGTAACGTCATGTCCTTTATAGGCAATTATTCCCCAGGCTACATTAAGAGCTATATAGATAAGTATTACTCGTACGAGGCGTCGGGAGAGCGTATTAAAGCGTATTTTATGATCAGTAAACAGTAAATAGAAGACTCCGAGCACGCAGATTAGGAGTATTACCTCTTCCCAAAGTCTTAAAGCCGTGTAGTGACCAATTAGACTTGAGCCCCAAACAGTTAAGAACCCCTGAAAAGGAACTAGGAAGAAAATTAACATGGTAAGAAGACTTACCCACGACAAAACCGTGTATTTAAGCGCTGACATTCTCATGATGTTACAATTTAGTATAACTGTTTTTAAAAAGTACTCATGAAAAATAATTCTTCGCTGATATATAACGTTTCACTTGTCGTCGGCGATGCGCTCGCTATTACCGCTGCCTTTACCGCTGCATACATCCTTAGAGTCTCTCTTAGTCACAGAGCGCTGAGCGTTAACGTGCATGCATCAACCTATATAACTATCCTCGTAAGCTTGCTGCCTTTTTGGATTATTCTGTTTGCCCTTCTTGGCCTATATAACGCTCGGGTTTACGAAAATCGCTTTAAGGAGTTTTGGCGACTTATTGTCGGATCATTAATAGGTATTCTCTTCATTATTAGCTACAGCTACCTTGCAAATGTCGCTGTTTTTCCGGCTCGACTAGTAACTCTGTATGCCTTTTTGTTTGCCTTCGTATTCGTATTTGTCTATAGAACTGCAGCCAGAAGCATTAGACGGCAGCTATTTGATTACGGCAAGGGGATTAATACCCTGCTAATCGTAGGAGACACCAAAGCTACAAGTCGCCTAATTGAGGCCTTGGCGGCAACAACAGTAACCGGATACAAGGTAGTTGGCGTAGTGGGTGGATTAAAGCAAGATTTTAAAACCAACACTAACTTTAATGTTTACAAAGATTTCCATGAAGCCGCAACACATTTAAAGAACAAACAGCCTCACACTATTATTCAGACAGAGCTTTACAGCGACCCAGAAGAAAATGACGCAGTACTAACTTATGCTCAGCAGCATCATATATCCTATGGATTTGTGCCAGGTAATAGTGAATTGTTTATAGGGAAAATAGAAGTAAGTCTTTTCCATAACATTCCGCTAATTGCAGTTCATCAAACTGCTTTAATTGGCTGGGGGCGAGTTGTTAAACGTCTTACTGATTTATTTCTTGGAACCCTTTTCCTTATTATTGCCTCGCCCTTTATGGTAATTATTGCTATATCAATAATGCTAACGGACGGCGGCAATATAGTTTTTCGTCATGAGAGACTGAGTAGATATAACAAGAAGGTTAGAGTATTTAAATTTCGCAGCCATAAAAGTAAATACAGCGGCCTAGAGCCAGAAGCAGCATTTAAGAAAATGGGCCGTGAGGATTTATTAGAGCAGTATAGAGAGCTGGGTGATCAGCTGCCAGATGATCCTAGAATCACTGGGATTGGAAGGTTTATTAGAAAATATAGCCTAGACGAGTTGCCACAGCTAGTTAACGTAATTAAAGGCGATATTAGCTTAGTTGGACCCAGAGCATTGGTTGCCTACGAGTTAGAAAAATCTGAAGCCAAGAACCTAATACTAAGTGTCAGATCGGGTCTTACTGGTCTTGCTCAAATATCCGGGGTTAGGGATCTAAGTTTTGATGAAAGACGAAAGCTAGACCTATATTATGTAGAGAACTGGAGTTTCTGGGGAGATATAGTAATACTACTTAAGACATTTTGGGTAGTTTTAAGGCATAAGGGACGCTCATGAAGGTCGCTATAGTCTGCGACTGGCTAATGGGTATAGGTGGAGCTGAGAGAGTAGTATTGGAGCTACATAAACTTTATCCCGACGCCCCTATATACACCTCACAGTATGATCCTAGCGCAATTGACTGGTTCGCAGATGCTGATGTACGTACTACATGGCTTCAAAGGCTACCTACAAGTCTTAAAAAGTTCTTACCTCTTCTAAGAGCCTGGACATTTAGCCGCCTGGATTTAAGCGAATATGATTTAGTCATTAGCTCCAGCGGAGCGGAAGCAAAAGCTATCAAAACTGGTCCTAATACGACTCATATTTGTTATTGTCACTCGCCTACTCATTACTACTGGATAAGACATGATGAGTACCTAGATAAGCCAGGTTTCCCCTTTGGGCTTAACTGGATAGCTAGACTAGGCCTAAAGTTGCTTGTAGGGCCCTTAAAACGCTGGGACAGACGTGCTTCTAAGCACCCTGACTACATTATTGCTAACTCCTCGTATACTCAGGCCAATATTAAAAGATTCTATCGCCGAGATTCAACCGTTATTTTCCCGCCAGTCGATACTTCGCGTTTTAGAGCCGGGTCGTCTTCACAGCTTCGGCATGGCTTCGTTGTAGCAGGCCGTCAAACACCATACAAGCGGTTCGATCTAGCTATAGAAGCCTGCGAAGTTATATCTCAGCCATTGGTTGTAATTGGCAACGGACCTGATCATAAAAGGTTGGAAAAGCTTGCTGGGCGAAGCACTACTTTTTTAAGTAATGTAAACGACAGTGAAATGACGGATCATTTTCAGACCGCCCTTGGATTCATAATGCCAAACGCTGACGACTTCGGAATTGTAGCAGTGGAAGCTATGGCTGCAGGAACGCCAGTCATTGCCTATAATAAGGGTGGTGCGATAGACTACGTAGTACCCAGTAAGACTGGATTGCTTTTTGAAAGGCAGACGCTCAAGAGTCTGAGCAGCAGCTTGGAAATCGCTGCCGGCAAAAATTGGGACTACGACGCGATAGCTGCACATGCCCAAAACTTTTCAGTAGATTCATTTAGAAAAAGCATGCGCGAATTTATTAGTCAGTGTTTAGTCGAAAGGAAAAAATAGCGAATGTGCGGAATTATTGGTTATACAGGCGAAAAGTCTGGGCTTGATATTGTTCTTCAAGGACTGGAAGCGCTTGAATACCGAGGTTATGATTCTGCCGGACTTGCGGTAATTGAAAACGGCGAGGGAAAAGTATTTAAGCAAGTTGGACGAGTAGCCGGACTTAGGCAAGTAGTAAACGGTCAAGAATTAGCCGCTCATCTGGCCATTGGACACACTCGCTGGGCAACACATGGCCGGGTAACGATCCAGAACGCTCACCCCCAAGTTAACTCCGAACAAACAATATTCGTCGTACATAACGGAATAATTGAAAACTTTGGCGAGCTTAGAGACAAACTCGTAGCAAACGGCTATACATTTATTTCTGAAACTGATACTGAGGTAGTGCCTAACTTAATAGACTTCTACCTGAAACAACTAGACAGCTTTAAGGCTGCTTTTGAGGCTGCCCTAAATGACATACACGGCGCTTACTCGATAGTTGCAATTTCCGCACATGATCCTGAAACTCTTTATGCCGCTAGATTATCTAGCCCCTTAGTAATTGGTGTTGGAGAAAACGAAAACTTTTTAGCTTCAGATCCTTCGGCAATTATTGAGCACACTAAAAAAGTTATTTATTTGGAAGATTATGACGTGGCGGTTATTACAAAATCTGACGTAAAGATTCACAACTTAAAACAGAACACTACACCAGAACCTAAAGTCGAATTAATAGATTATGACAATGAGGAGGCATTACTCGGAGACTTTCCTAACTTTATGTTTAAGGAAATTACAGAGACTCCAGCCGCTATACGGTCCGCTTCGCTTGGTCGAGCATTAGCTGATAAAAATTTGGTTAAGCTAGGAGGACTGGAGAGTGTTATTGGTCAGCTTAAATATATTGACCGTATTGTAATTGTTGCCATGGGAACATCTTACTACGCTGGCCTGGTCGGTGAGTATTTAATAGAGGAGCTGGCTGGAATACCAGTAGAAGTTCAGCTGGCTAGTGAGTTCAATTACCGCAACGAACCATTTTCAAGAAGCACGGCATTACTTGCAATATCTCAGTCAGGTGAAACTGCCGACACAATAGCCGCCCTAAAAAAAGTTGAGGATTACGGAGTACTAAGGCTGGGTATTGTTAACGCAGTTGGTAGCACTATAGCTCGAATGACTGACGCCGGGGTTTACTGCCACGCCGGGCCTGAAAAAGCAGTCGCCAGTACTAAGGCTTTTATAGCCCAAGTTACGGTACTAATGCTAATTGCTCTAAACTTAAGCAAGGGTAGAAGCAAACGCTTTAAGCCACTACTAGAAGAGCTAGACGTTCTACCTGCTAAAGCACAAGCAATCCTTGATCAGGTTGAAAATATTAAGAATATTGCTGAGAAATATGCAGATTACAGGGACTTCCTATTTATTGGTCGACACAATTCTTTTCCAGCAGCACTTGAAGGTGCACTAAAACTTAAAGAGATTTCTTATATGCACGCTGAGGGATATGCCGCAGGAGAAATGAAGCACGGGCCGCTAGCAATGATAGACGAAAACTTCCCAACGTTTGCAATAGCAACGAACTCGCCCCTGCTTGATAAAACCTTGTCCAATATTCAAGAAATTAGAGCACGTAAAGGACCGGTGGTAGCACTGGCAACAGAAGGTAACGAGAGTATAAAGGAGTTATGTGATGATGTTATTTATATACCTAATACGGAGCCTGAGACGCAACCAATTCTTCAAGTAATAGCAATGCAACTATTTGCCTATTACATTGCTATGAAGCGCGGTTATGACGTTGATAGACCTCGTAATTTGGCTAAGTCAGTTACTGTCGAATAGTTCTGTAAAAAGCTAAAGCGTCCCCTACCATAGTCTCAAGTTCTGGTTTTTCAGGTTTCCAATCTAACTCTTTCTTGGCAAGCTTACTAGAAGCAACTAATATAGCTGGATCGCCTGGTCTCCGAGCTCCCACTTTCGTAATTAAGTGCTTACCTGTTACTTTCTCTACCGTCTCAATAACTTGGTGATTCGAATATCCATTGCCGTTGCCTAAGTTATATATTTTATGTTTACTGGGTTCTAATTTTTCTAGAGCTAGTAAGTGCGCTCTTGCAAGATCGTAAACATGAATATAATCTCGGACGCATGTACCGTCTTTCGTAGGGTAATCTTCTCCAAAGATAGTAAATTCATTGCCTTGTTCAGCTGCTTCAATAGCGAGAGGAATAATATGTGTTTCATGATTATGCCCCTCTCCGAATTTCTTGTATGCTCCAGCGACATTAAAATACCTGAGACTAGTAGCAGCTAGGCCATATGCGTAGCACTCACTTGTGATAGCCATGTCTACTGCGAGTTTAGTCATGCCGTAAGGGTTCGTGGGGTTTTTAGCTTCTTCTTCGGAGATAGGAATGTTTTTTGGGTTACCGTATACAGCTGCAGTTGAAGAGAATATCAACTTTTTAATATCCAGTTTGCGTAATGCTTCAAGTAGTTCTAGTGATCCAACCGTATTATTCTTCCAATACTTTTCAGGGCTAGTTACAGATTCTCCTGCAGAAATTAATGCGGCGAAGTGAAGTACGGCATCAATCTTGTCCTCTTTTGAAATCACATTGGCAAAATCTCTGACATCGGCTTTTATAAATCTCGCACTCTTAGGAACTGAATACTGATGACCTTCAGACAGATTGTCTAAAACTATAACTTCATGACCAGCTTCAATTAGTAAGGCTGCAACAACGCTGCCAATATAGCCAGCGCCTCCGGTAACAATAACTTTCATAGGCACATTATACTTGAAGCGTCTTCTTTAAGAGAGCAAGGTTTTGTAATATTTCATTAATCAAATATTTAACTCAGGTATAATATCTCTAACGAATAAGGAGGACTATGCAGGTAAATACTCAATTATTTCGAGGTTATGATTTAAGAGGTTTAGTGGACAAGGATTTAAGCCCTGAACTTGCTCTTCATCTAGGTAAGGCATACGGTACCTACTTAACTCGAAGGGATATCCATAAAGCGGTAGTTGGCCGAGATAGTCGTGAAACTGGACCAATATACAGTCAGGAGCTAACCAAGGGTCTACGCTGGGCTGGAATTGATGTCGTAGATATTGGCATGCAACTTGTCGGTATGTTTTATTGGTCACAATACCATCTAGAATCTCCTGCTGGAGTTTATGTAAGTGCTTCACATAACCCGCCCGCATTTAACGGATTTAAATTCGCAAACGGATACTCAGAGACTTTGGTTACTGAAGGTATGCAAGAACTCTGCAAGTTAGTCCAAGAAGAAGATTATGATCAAGGAGCCAAGGAGGGATCTTTTGAGCAAACGGATATTCGTCCGGCTTACTATAAAGATATAATTGACCGTCTTCCAATAAAGACAAAGTTTAAAGTTGTAGTAGACCCAAGCTGTACTACCGCCGGAGATATTGCGCCAGATTTTTTACGACAAGCAGGCTGCGAAGTAATCGAGTATAACACTAAAGTTGATCCTACTTTTCCTATGGGAGTTGCAGATCCAACCGAATCAAAGGTTGTCGAAAGACTACGTGACGAAGTATTAGAAAGCAAAGCTGATATAGGATTTACTTATGACGCCGACGGTGACCGAATCGGTGTCGTTGATGAGGCAGGAAATATTATTTGGAATGATGTACTAGTTGCATTGTTATCTATAGGTGTTTTACAAGATCACCCAGGCTCTAAAATTATGTTCAACACCTTATGCTCAAAGGTAGTACCAGAAACTATAACTCAATTCGGCGGCGAGCCTTTTATGTGGCGCACCGGACATTCATTTCTAAAGAAAAAGAATCAGGAAGTAAAAGCAGCCTTTATTGGTGAGCTCTCGGGTCATTTCTTCTTCTCTGCCGACTTTTATAATCATGATGATGGGCTTTATTCATCACTACGACTGCTGCAAACTATTGAGAGGTCGAGTAAAAAACTATCAGAATTAGTAGCAGAATTACCACAGTATGTATCCAGTCCTGAAATAAAGGTATATTGTTCCGATGACGAAAAAAGAGAGGTAGTAGATCAATTAGCTCCTAAGCTTCAAAGTCTATACCCGAATGCCGAGGTTATAAATGATGAACGAGCTGGTGACGGCGTACGCTTAGAGCTTCCCGATGCCATGTTTGTAGTTAGATACTCACAAAACGGGCCTTATTTAACTATTAAGTTTGAGGCTCGCACAAATGATGGATACGAAGAACTCCGTGGGACTATCAATAAAACTTTACATGAATTTAAGGAGATAGATTGGGAGTCTTCAATTAACGCTAACCTTGAAGCACTCGATAAGTAACAGTCTTATTCCCTACTTTTTAAGCGTTTACTGACTTCGCCAACTTTCTGAGCCAAGTCTTTTCGGGTAACTAGTATTCCGTCCGGCGTATTTATAACAGCTACGTTGTCCATACCAATAACAACAACTGGCTTGTCTTCCTGATTATGTACATAAGAGTTCCTAACATCTTCAATTTCAACTTTGCCATGTGTATGGTTTCCCTCTTTATCTCCGCCTACTGCTTTATGCAGATCGCTATATGAGCCTAAATCCATCCAATCAAAGGAAGCGGGAACAACAAGTAAATCCTTAACTTTTTCTATTAGAGCATAGTCAATTGCTTCACTTTCTAGTCCTAAGTAAACCTGCTCATATTCATCGTCTGCAGCCAAAAGTTTTTCAAAATTTTCTAGTAATTTAGGTGCGTACGATTCCATTTTTTGTTTGAAGGTATTAACAGAACCCACAAAATATCCGCAGTTCCATAAATAATTACCGCTCGAAACGTACTCCTTAGCTAGCTCAAAGTCAGGTTTTTCCTTAAATGAGTTTACACGATATATAAAATTTGTTTCATCTTCAAGACCATCCTTTTCGATATATCCAAAACCTGTTGCAGGATAGTCTGGTTCAACTCCCACTAGGACAATCTTTTTTTCTGTAGTAGATACTTCTGTTGCTAGTTTAAAACTGTGGTTAAATCCTTTAACGTCACGTATGTAATGATCGGCATGTATTGACGCTATTGGCTCATCTTGGTCATGACGTTTACTAATTTGAACTAGTGCGGCCATTATACAATTGGCAGTACCGCGTCTTGCAGGTTCAACTATGAAGAACTCGTCAGATAACTCAGGCAGCTGCTGTTTGACGTGATTAATATGGCTGTTATCCGAGACGATGTATATTTTGTCTGTCAAGCCACAAGCTCGATCATAGGTGTGTTGCAGCAATGACCTAGTATCACCATTTATCTTTAAAAGGTGCTTGGGGTAATCAGGTGTAGAGAGTGGCCAAAGCCTGGTACCAGACCCTCCCGCAATAATAGCTATAATCATCCGATCTATATTACCAAAGTTAGAGCGTTACAGCTACAACAGTACGTCCTCGTCTAACGTTTCATCAGCTTTACGAAATATAACAAAATGATAGATCATAAAATTCCATGTCATGGCTGTGCCAACTGCTAAAATTTTTCCAACGTTTAAATCAAAAGCTTTTGCGCTTAAACTGCCGAGATGTAATGAATGTATTATGTTAGTCACTCCGGCCTCATGATGACCTAAAAAGTGAGTGACGGAATATATTACTAGAGACTGAATGCCAAGAATACCTATGCCTGTCACAGCGAAAAAGTGAATAAATCGTTTAAACGAATGCGTCTCTTTGCTTCGAAACACTATACGATGATTTAAAAAATAAGAAACCGTCATGCTCAAAGAAGCTGATACTAGATTCGCGGCAACTATCGGGGCATGCACAAAAAACACAAGCGTGTTAAGAATGCTTATGTCGAATAATGTATTAAAAACACCTACGGACGCAAATCTTGTTAGTTTCACGTCCCACATTTTTTTCAGCATGTATACTTAGTATAATGTATTTCTATCCAGAGAGGTGCGCATGAAACTAGCGATTGCTATTCCGACGTATAATGAAGCCGCTAATGTCAAAAATTACTACCTGACATGAAATTAATTAGTTACGTTCTACCAATACACAATGAGTACGGCAACATTGAGTTGCTACACAATACTTTAAGCAAAGTGCTTAAGGAACGAGCAAGCGACTACAAATTTGAGATTATTTATGTGAATGATGGCAGTACTGACAATTCTTTGTCCAAACTACAGACAGTTCTTGAACAGGATGATCGCGTATCTATAATAAATTTTGCACGTAACTTTGGGCATCAAATGGCCGTAACAGCTGGTTTGGATAATGCAAAAGGTGATGCGGTCATAATTATGGATAGTGACTTACAGGACCCCCCCTCTGTCAGCCTAGAGCTAATAAAGCAATGGGAGGCCGGATTTGACGTAGTCTATGCTCAGCGCCGCACCAGAAAAGATAGCCTATTTAAAAGGGCCACAGCTAGTACCTTCTATTGGGTACTTCAGAAGCTGGCTGAAATACAGATTCCCCGCGATACAGGTGATTTTCGCTTAATCGATCGAAAGGTGGTTGATGCACTTAATGAGTTCCGGGAACATAACCGATTTTTACGAGGTCTGGTTAGTTATGTAGGTTTCAAGCAAACCGCTGTGCTTTTTGACCGAGATGAACGGAATTCAGGTACTACAAGCTATCCGTTGAGTAAAATGCTTAAATTTGCAGCTGATGGAATACTAAGCTTTTCTGCATTTCCCCTCAAACTTATGAGTCGTATTGGTTATTTAATATCCGCATTAAGCTTCATAGGTATAATCTACGCAATATTGGTAAAGATATTAGACCCACACACTGTTGTACCAGGTTGGACATTTATTGTTATAGCAATCCTATTAGTTGGTGGCATGCAGCTTATTATGCTTGGTTTGCTTGGTAGTTACATCAGTCGTATATACACCGAGTCACAAAATAGACCGCTATACATAATTGAGTCAATCAAGAGGCCTAAATAGCTAGGACTTTTCGGCTTTGCCAACAACTAGTTCTTTTTTAAGACCCATGAAGTGGGCAGTTAATATACTAATAATGACTAGAATTAATGCAGATAAAATGCTGAATGATACTGGCGGCGGAAGACCAAATAAAAAGGGAATGTAAGTAAAAAGAGTAATGACTTGCATTAGAACTGCTATAGCGGCGTAAGTTGTGGTTGGATAAGCAAATACTAGTACCAGGCTAGCGATTCCAGCGGGGAAAAAATATCGTTCATGCATAGCCGGTAGCAAAAACGGCACCAAGTATAGTACCAAAGTTGTAGCTAGTAATATATCTTTATTAGTAAACTTTTTGTGCAGTATGCTGTAAATCAGCAACGCGATGGAGACTGCGATCGCTAAAACTGTAGCCATATGATTGAAATACGGAAAGGCGCTATTAGGAAACCATTGATACATAGTAGGAGCATTTAATACAAGATGGCCATTAAATAAATTAACCTGGTTCGGATATATTCTTAGCAATGAGCTTAGAGATCTTCCGACAAGCATCGGTGGTAAGGTTACTACCAGAAACGCACCTATTCCCCAGATTGCATCATACCAACGAATTCGCTTGAAGCACATTATAGCTAGCACAGGCAAAAAGAAGATAGCCTGAAGCTTAACAGCTATGGCTAAGCCAAACCAAACCCACGCCCATCTGCTGTTATCTTTAAGACCGAAATATAAGCTGAATAGTATTGCGCCAACATACAGTTGATCGAACTGCCCCCACATAACACCTGTTACCAATACAGTGGGCAGGAACAAAGTGGCTACAGCAGCCAACAAGGGTACGTAATTACGAGGCCTAAAGACCTTAACTAGAAAGTAGACTGACACCGCCAGGAAGATATCAAATATCGCTAAAATACCTTTTATTGCAACAATCTTAGACAGAGGTAGTAATGCAGCTAAGTAAAGAAAGTACGTATACGGTGGGTTGTAGACACTGAAACCGGCATCCGCGCCATACTTAAAACTATGTAATCCGTGTAACTTTATAAAGTCATACCAAAAGCTAAACGTATAATAATCGCCGTTTTGGAAGTGTATCAAGCTGATTCTGGCAATAAATGTCAGTAATACCAATAGACTAAGTAGAACGTACAGAACGTACCGTTGATTCTCAGAATCATGTAAGTCCGCATAATTAGCTAGCTTTTTAGGCAGTTTCACAAGCAATAATATATCATAGTTATTGTTGAGTCGTTTACAGTACTAAAGTCTAAACGGCGTGTGTTATTTCTAGGAATGATTATACTTCTTACTTCTTTCAAAGTCTGTCATCATACGTGGTTTAGGTCTAAATGATAGATACTGATGACTTAGTTCTGAAAGAACACCTTAACATTACTCTAAATATTAAGTTTGTTTAGATCAGCAGATGCACAATATCTTCTGTGGATTAATATTTCGCCATGCTATAATCCTTCCAAATGAATAGAGTGTCACTACTCCGTAGTTTTACGCGAAGCAATGTTGTAATTTATTCCTCTTTAGGTCTACTGGTAATTGTTACTTCGTATTGCGCTGTTTATGCAAATTATTTTATGTCAGGTAATTCAGATAGTATTGTTTACCCGTACTTGTTTAAAGGTTTTAAACTACATGACATTTTGTTACCGAGTCAGCATAGTAATATTCTAAAGTTCCCCCTCTATATTTTTCAGGCTATATTGCCGTATAACTTTAGTACGTTTAGTCTAGTTAATTTTGTTCTAATGCTTATAACTACACTGGGTTGGGCTATTTCCCTTATTTGGTTATTCGGAAAACGCTATACGCCAGTAATCTGTGCTGCTATGGCTGCGGTGTTGCTTGGTTCACAGGTTCTAAATTGGGATTTGATAGGCAATACCTCCCGCAACATTGAATACCCTATCGCTTTTGCATTCATTATTTATATTGGGAAGATACTACAAGGTCGATCTATTGCTGATCGTAAATATATACCCGCAATCATTATGGGAATTTTATATGCTCTCATGGTGGCAGGAGATAGCTTTTTCTTATATACAATTTTTATTTCAATTTTTATTGTTCTAATATTTACATGCGGTGTTTCTAAGCCTAACAAAATTAAGAGCATACAAATAAAATTAGCTACAGGATATTTAGTTACATTCAGCATTGCAGCTATTGTTATACGGGAAGCTATAAAGTTTTTAGGAATTGCTAAGCTTACTAGTGATCCAGAGTATTTGCCACACACCTTGCCTCTAAGCCATCTAGGGCCTTCGATTTCAACTGCGACAATACAATTGCTTAATTTGTTTGGAGCAAATATATTCAGTCAACGAATATCACCAAGTAATAGCTTAGTATTTTTAAATTTTCTACTACTGTGTACTGGATTAGCTGGCTTAATTTATATATTAAAAGATGTAATTAATGAACAAAAAGCAAAAAAATTGTTAGAACGAGCTGGCGTTTCTAAATACTTTACTTTAGCGGTCTTATCACTAACCTTCATAGTCACCTATATTCTATACATACTGTCTGATCTTGCTGTCAGAACCGATTCCACAAGTGGCGCTATAGTGTCTGCTCAGCAAGAACGATATCTAACTATGCTCCCCTTTCTTTTAATAGTCGGGGTTCTATATTTTCTGTGGCGACACTTTGATAAACAGAAGTTAAAGCTTGTTGGGCTACCTCTTTTTATAGGAGCGTTACTCATTATTAACTCGCAAAGCATTAGACAGGCTCATGTTTATGATCCAGCTTTAAGAGTTGACTCAATTGCTATAGCGCAATCTGCACAATTGCACAAAATTCCCGTGATAGTTTCTGGCTATTGGTACGGGTCCACTATTAGATTCTGGTCGCACAATAAGGTTATGATTGCTTCGGTTGGTAGCTGCAATATACCTTCTCCACCTATCAATAATCGCCTGTCCTGGAATTACCCAGATCCAAGAATACACTTAAGTGCATTGGTAGTAGCCCACGTAGGTATTGACGCCAGCTATTCTACTTGCCCCGATGATCAGCTAATTAGTATCTACGGAAAACCATCACAAATTATCAACATCAATACACCCGCCAAGCCATCATTATGGTTATATGATTATGATATTAGGTACAAGTTGAAGCAATAACGTAAAATATATGCTTCTAAGTATTAATAAATCGTTTAGTATGCGAATAAAGAATCGTCTGACCTTTTTTAAGAGGTTTATTGACCGTAACCTACAAAATAAAAGCATTGATGGCAGAATCAATAAGACTGTAACTATAGCCTATTTTTCACTATCATTCTTTGTACTATTAGTTGCAGCTATATACGTTGGCTGGCACGCAAATAGAGTATATTCAACCGTTCAGGATGCCACAGTGTATCCATTCTTGTTTAAAAATCCTCATCTCCATGATATTGTTTTACCTTCATCTCACGCCAATATTTTAAAATTTCCGCTTTTTATATTGCAGTCTCTGATCCCTTACAATATGACAACTCTGACAATAATTGACTGCGGCTTATTACTTCTTACCGTATTCGGGTGGTGTCTATTATTAGCTTATGTTTTTGGTAAAAAGTATTTACCTATTTTATTTATCTTAATGGCAGCAATTTTAGTAGGATCAACGACGCTTGATTTAAACCTAATTGAAACTACTATTCGTAACATTGAGTATCCTATTGGTCTGGCTTTCATAATTCTGTGCAGCAAACTGCTAACGAAAACCTTTGTAAGTAACAAGCGTCAAATAATAGTTGGGGCGTCAATTGCATTATTGTTCACCTTAGCTTTAGCAGGAGATAGCTTTATGCTTCCTGCATTTATTTTGCCGATTGCAGCATTGCTGGTAATTGAGTGGCTTAAAAATAAGCAACTTTCAATGCGTATTGTGAGTATGCTATTGTCTGTCCTTATAATAAGTACCGTCATTCACCATCTTGTAGCAACATTTGGTATAGCTAATTACTACGGAGGCTCGGTACTTCAAACTAAAATTGTACCCATTGATAGTTTCGCTCCTTCGGTAGCGCATAGTGTGTCTCAGATAATAGATCTATTTGGGGCGATTATTTTTAACAAGACGGTCGATATTAGTAATGCACTATACTTTGTAAATTTTGCGATACTAATATTAGCACTAGTTGGTATATTTTTGATTATCCTAAGGGGTATACGTGACTATAAGCCAAAGGATAACGACACTGGTTTAAGCGCCAACTGTTTCGTACTGACAGTACTAGCATTTAGTTTTTTTACCACCCTGGGAGCATACATATTTTCCGGTTTGGTTGTTACTAAAATGCCAGATGGTAGATTTGTTGATGCATATAATATACGCTACTTAACTCTAATACCGTTCTTGTTGATTGCAGGTGTTGTTTTTATTATAAGTAACTACAATTCCTTTAAGCGACCCCTTGCGCCTATTTTAAGCGCTCTATTGATTCTCAGTATTCTGTTATCGACCACGGCAATTAAAGATTCATGGCATAGCTCAGATTTCTACGCAGCGGCCACTATAAGTAAAATACAAAGCTTGGTGTCAGTCGTTGAGTCTAATAATATTCACGAGATACTTACGGGTGATTCTCTAGCCGCACCGATTCGATTCTGGTCTAGCGATAAGATTCAATTCGCATCACTTATTGGTTGCAACCAATATATGTACCAGAACATTCGCGTATCTTGGCGAGTGCCAAGCCCGTCACAAATTGATTCAGCACTCGTTATTGATAGGTTGGGCTCCGACGGTGCATTTTTTGGTAAGTGTAGCGATAAGCAATTAGAGACTATATTTGGTAAGCCTTATAAAATAGTAATCCCTAAAGGATTCGAGAATAATCCTACGTCAGTTGAAGTCTGGATCTATCATTACGACCTTAGGCAAAAACTATCATAAGCGGATTATAATTTGTTTAATATATCTAAAGGTATTTTTGTACTAACGTAGATAAAGTTGTATTATCACCATTCCTTAACTAAAATAGAGAATATGAATAAACATAAACATAAAGTAAATATTAAGTTGTCTATTCTAGCCATTGTAATTATAGGGGGGGCCCTAATGATACTTGTATTGGAGCTCACAAATACTACTCATTTATTTCATAAGACGGCGGTAGTTAGAGCGCCATCTACCCCAATTACTAAACTGCCAGTTAAAGCTACGTCCAATAATTCAAACAATGGGGTGAAAGTCCCTACATCTACCTCTACTCTCAATCAAGGTTCGCCCACCGATAAAAATGGGCAGGTTCCTAGTAGTGGAGTGCCGACAGATCCAAGTAAGTGGTCTAGCTCTGCATCGGGAGTTATAACTGTCAAACTCCCCACTAGTAATTCAACTTTGCAGTCTGGAGATACACTTACAGGTACAGCGTCTGTAAATCTGGTGCAATATAGATTGATCGATAGTCAGGTCGGTGTAATTTCGCAAGGACCCATTAATGTGGTCAATGGAAATTTTACGGCAGCAATAAATTTTAAAAGTAATGGAAGTAGTGGACGCCTCGACGTATTCACTGCTGATTCGTCCGGAAGGGAATCTAATGAAGTACAAATACCTATTAATTTTTAAGGAGCAAAATGTTTAAAAACAAATATCTATTACTTGCGGTTCTTCCGTTGTTGCTAGGTATTACATTTGTAGTTGTTGGTCCCTCTTCAAGAACTAGCGCACTAGCAGTATCAAATTTTACGAACCACATAATTGATGACCAGGTGTTTAGAGACACAAGCACAATGAGTGCCCTTGATATTCAAAGCTTTTTAGATAGCGAAGGTAGTGGTCTGGCTGGATTCTCTGCGGTTGAGGATTGTGGAAGTACTTCCGGTTCGCATTACTCTTATTACGCAAATTTCTATTATTGCGGGCATAATGCGTCAGCTGCACAAATAATTTATGCCGCTGCACAAGCATATGGCATAAACCCGCGAGTTATACTGGCCACTTTAGAGAAAGAACAGTCACTAGTTACAACTCCCAATCCTACCGCATCTCAATTAAACTGTGCTATGGGATACTATTCTTGCTCTAGAGATTCAGGTTTCTTCTATCAGGTAGACAATGCCACATGGCAGTTTAGAACTGATATGGAGCTTGGCTCAGGCAATAACTATTGGGGCTATACTCCATCCAGTTATCCATGTAATGGTGCTACCTCTTTGTATAGTGCGCCCCTAAAAGGTGGCAACAACATTACTTTCCGTGACGACAACGGAACAGCCTACGAAAATATAACATTGGCAAATATGTCTACGGCTACACTTTACTGTTATACCCCATATGTTTATAACAACCCTCAGGGACTTTATGGTAACCCACAATTTGGTAATACGGGGCTGTATTATAGCGGTAGCTATAATTTCGTAAACAACTTTGTGAGTTGGTGGGGTTCAACCTATACGCCTGAATTCCAAGCCTCTTATGCAGGACAAAGCGGATATCCAACTATTATTACGGGTAACAGTACGAATTCTGTGCTGCGTTACAAAAACACCGGGAACCTGCCTTGGTATGACGATGTAACTGCACCGCAGCTTAATACTTACCCTGTTCACCTAGCCACTAGTAGTCCAGTCAATTCTTACAGTCCGTTTAGCGCATTTTGGCCAACTAGAAACCGTGCCACTGGTACTTTTGCCCACGTCTATGAATCAGATGGTGTTACGTTGGCAGGTAACCAGCACGTAGCTCAGCCAGGTCAGATTGTTGAGTTTGATTTCTCATTTAGCGTATCTCCTAATATGCCTTCAGGATATTACCCATCATACTTCCAGCCGGTACTTGAAGGCTCTTCCCTTTGGAACATGGGTGGATTGGCATGGTTAAATGTTACCGTTCAATAAAATATCTTTTTGATATAATTACTTACAATTAAGGAATTATCTGAGGTCATTAAACGTGTTGAAAAGCCATAGTATATTGTTTGATGACTTTAGCTCGAAGTGGTATAGCGATTGGTCTAAGAATCTAAAACAAACACCCTCGGGTAAAGGTAAATTCGCCCTTAAGGCGAATAAGTTTTGGCAGAACGCCGTGATGGTAGAAGCGCTGCATGAACGAGGAGTGCTTAAAAGCGGCAAGAAATGTATTGGTTTCGGAGTAGGTAAAGAGAGGCTTCCAGCATTATTCGCAAGCATAGATATAAAAGTTACAGCTACTGACCAGGATTTCACTAAAGAAAAGGCAAAACAATGGAATAACGATCAGTTGGCCCAAGGAGCATTCTCTTTAAACGAGGATAACATTTGTGATAATGCAAAATTTGATAAAAATGTAGAATTTTTACCATTGGATATGAAAAGCATTGCTAAAAGATTTTATAGTAAATATGATTTCCTGTGGTCCAATTGTGCTTTAGGACATTTAGGGTCGATCAATTCCGGGCTGAAATTCATTGAAGATAGCTTGAAATGCCTGAAACCTGGTGGCTGGGCAGTGCATACTACAGAAATCAATATTGTCTCGAATAATGAAACTGTTTCTGATGGGCCTACAGTTATATTCCGACTTGGAGATATTTACGAGCTATGTAAAAAACTCTCTAAGCAAGGGGTGCTTTGTTCGCCCTTTTTGCTTACTAACGGAGAATCAAAACAAGACCAGATAGTATCGTTAGATCCCGAATGGGGCACGGACAGCACAAAAATACTTATTGGTGGGCATATCGCAACACAGGCATTACTAATCTTTCACGTTCCGAGTAAACCAATTAACGGCATAAAGAAACTACAGCAAGAGCTAGTTCATGTCATCGCATATAAAAAGAACCTAAAGACTCTCGCAAGTATTAACGCTTCAAATAAAACTATTAGAATTCTCAAGAGTGCTCAGGGACATAATCCAGAAGACTATCTTATTACCCCCGTTAAAAGTCGTATCAAAATAAGTAAGACATCTAACGTACCGGTAGTAGTGGAGTATAAGAATGATTCCACAATTGTATTAACAGGTGTTCATACTTTATTTGACTCAAAGCCCTTGGTCCTTGGTACAGATGATCCTGTAAATCACAATTCCTTATTGGCTGATAATAGCTGGCATACTCCAAATCGGCCTTCTGTAAATTTATTTAAAAAGTCATCAAAAGGATGGGAAGTGGTCGATTATGTAAAACCTGGACAAGTGTTTGGGTATGTTTTTAATTTAAGTAAAAATATGAGTTCGAACACAGAAGCCGTATCTATTATTCAAGAAGGCGGTGGAATTGTACCTAACACTAAAGTAAAACTTGAAACTAGATAATTTTTGCAGAGTTGGCGCTAATAACTATTCTTCTTGGGCCAAAAGCCGTTCAATATATTTCAGCGAAGCACCAGTTTTTATAGCATCAGCAACTTTATTGATTTTTCCATTATTAGAACGGTTCTCTAGATATTCGTAGAGATTTTTCGCATACGATTGGTAAGAGTGGTTTTCTTCAATATATTTTTTTGCTAGCAGTTTCATTTCTGCTAGTTTTGACGGGTTATCTATAAGAACTTTAAGTTCATTAATTAGTTGTTCGCTATTAAGAACTTTGACTACGGCATTATCTGGAAGCTCATCATACCATCCTATTTTCTTCACTATGGGTACTATGCCAAAACGCATTGCTTCGATAGTTGCTAAGGATGTTTCCCCTCTATATTCAAGTCTGTAGTTTATAAGCACATCCACTTGGCTTAGCATGTTTTGGAACTGAAAATCTGTTACGTTAGTATCAACCTGCACATTAGGGTATGACTGCAGCTTCTTAATGACTTCGTCAGGCACTAAGGGGAGCCCAAAGATATGTATTTTACAATCATAAAAGCTTTCTGTTTGAGCTATCTTTTCTATTACATCTAAGCCTTTTGCAGGATGAATAATTCCTGCTAGCCCTATTGTTATTTGATTACCTTTCTTTTTCTTCAAGGCCTGCTTGGGGACAACAGTGGGGAGATTTAGTTTCAACGTAGTAACATCTTGTTCTAGCTTTGAGTCATCCAGAGCATTCTTTGAATAATCTGAATGGGCAATGAGTGCTAGCTGATTATTTACAATAGACGATATATAAGAAGCTTTGTTGTTGCCAATCTTTTTGTCTAATAACATCTCGGCGTTCAACCTATCTTGGTTGATATAACTGAATGCCATAAGTGCTCCTTCAAATACATCCGTCAGATATGTGTCATGAAATATTGCATACCCAGGAAGATATAAGGCGTTCTTAATCGTATCCATATGGAACTCACTATTACCAATATGATAAATAACATAGTCATATTTCCCGTAAGCACTTCTGTCGAAATCAGGCGTAGAGCTCACTTTACTTATGAATGGCAGATAGTTTGGCCGCGAAAAGTCTTTTTTGGTTTTTCCTTCTTCAACGTAATAATCAATATCAAAATAATCGTTCATGGCAGGATGCAACTGCATTATAAGTTTGCCTATCGCAGAGTACCCGCTGGGGGTAGGTGTAAGAATAGCCAATTTAATTTTTTTAATTTTCTTGGTTGTGGGTACCCCTTCTTTCATAGCTTTTAGCGCAAGTTCGGCGCTATTTTCCCAGGTGTAACGCCTTAATATATTTGGGTATTCTTTTAGCTTTTTATCCAGGCCAATTTTACGAAATGCTTGCTTCAACGCTTCTGCAATAGTCGGCGGATCAAAAGGGTCAGAATAGTAAAAAGCTGTCTGAGATATTTCGTTAAATACAGTTAAATCAGAGCAAACGATCGGCAAATTATAACCTGAAGCTTCTAATATCGGCAGTCCTAAGCCTTCATACTCTGGCACAAATAATAATGCTTCAGCGTTTTTATATAGCCAACTAAGTTCTTCTTCCGGAACGTTACCGGTAAATATAATATTCTTTGAATACGCCTTAAGTAAACTCATTGTATTCTTAGTAAAATGTGAGGTTACAACTAAGGCGATGTCCGATATATCTTCTCCTCTTCGGTAAGCCTCAAATCCTTGGGTAGCGCGAATGTTGTTTTTACGTATTTCGTCACCAGAAGGCATTAATATATATCTATCTGGTAACCTAATATTCGGTTTTTTCGATGCTTTTATTGTGCTCTCTATTGGTGCACCATTAATATTAAATATTTTTGATTGAGATATACCGAGATTTAATGCTACGTCGTCAGCGACAGTTTGTGAGATCGTTAAAATAAGGTCGGCTTCGAAAACTATTTTATATCTTGCCAGATAGTTATTGTAACTATTCAACAGACTGTATCTCTCATTGTGCTGAAGGGGTATTAGATCATAAAAAAGTAACATCTTACGTCCAAAAGTTGGAAACACTGTGCAAACCTGGTCGATAAATAAAGATAGTATTAAGAATGAGAACTCTTGGTCTTCACCACATATATTCTTTATATAAGTATCTAAGATCGTTTGGTTTCTATCTTGAAGGTGAGGGATATCTACTAGAGATGGGTCATCAGGTACTTTTAGATCAGTAAAAATGAGGTTTGCCTCTGGTGCAGCTTTTGTTATTAGTTTTTTTGCTTCCGGGTCTAGCGACATATTTTCAGTAAATAATATATATGTTTTATCGAACTCATAATCTTTACTGCTTACCATTGCTTTCAATAAAGCTAGCGAGTATTTACCCATCCCTCGATCCCAGGCTACACTCTGAAATACTTGCCCATCAATAAACAATATCTTCTTAGACATTATTTTAGTCCTCGGAGTAATTTCACTAGCTTTCTCGCTGCTGCCTTCAATGCTTCGTACACAGTTGTATATGTTCCATGGATAATTTTATATCTCATAGGCGTCTTATTTTTAGAATTATAATATTGTTTTACGTCATACTGTTTTATCTTTAAAAGTATGTCATTGATCTCTAAATCCTCATCAATTTTTAAATCTGATAGACTCTTTATTTTTGGTTTATTCAACTTTTCAATTTGTGTTAGAACGGCAGCATTGAGGCCAGATATTAGTTGCTTTAACAGTGAGCGTAACCTTCTATTTGCTATCTGTTGAGAATGCAATTGATGTATTTCTGCCCTTAAGTTCTCTTCAACTAGATTTTGACGTACTAACTTATTATCTAATTGACTAAGTTGTGTTTGCAGCTCTACCAGTCTTTTATGAAAAGCTGCGGGTATAATCTCATTTTTTAGTAATACAGTTTCTACATAAGAAAATTGTTTGGCAATGGCTTTATTCTCATCGGCTACGTAATAATTATTAAGACCATCAAAGAATACTAATGAATAATTTGCCTCCAGTAGTAACGGTCTCCAGTCTTTTACTATATGATTAGCTTCAATACATAGAACTTGAGGTCGGTACTTGTTCCAGTCGTTACCCTTGATTACTTCGTACTCAAAACCCTCAACATCAATACTCATGAAATTTATAGTACTGACTTTATTTTCTTCGAAAATTATATTTAATGGCTTGACGGAAACTTCATGATCTTCATATTTTTGAGTATTTTTTCTATAAACACTCGTAGTATTCTGATAATCGTTCTGGGTTTCTTTGGAGAATGTAGATAATCCATCTCCTTCCGGGTATTCACGAAGTGTCAAAACTGCCAATTTGTCGGCTGCGCCAATATTGAGATTAATGTCTCGAGTTCTTTGTTGTTTTAATAATTTAAATAAATGCGCATTTGGTTCGACATTAATACCATTCCAACCTTTATCGTAGAAATGCTTTGTAATTGATAAAATTTCTGGATGATTAGCGCCCACATCAACATAAAAACCTTTTTCTAGATCTTTAAAAAACCCACTAAGTATAATGTCTTCTCTGTTCTGGGCATATGAAACAGTAAAATCAGCCATTCGTTTCGGTTCCCTTTTTTATGCAGTTAACCAATTCATTGGCGCTTATTGACCAATCGAATTTTTTAGACTGGGCAAGGCTTTTTACGGATAATTGCTCACGGTAATCTTGTTCACTCAATACTTTATCCATTTTAACAGATATGTCCTCTGGCTTTTCGGCATTAAATAAAACACCAGCTTCGCCTACAACCTCAGGCATAGACGAATTATTTGCTACAAGTACAGGTACTCCGCAAGCCATGGCTTGTAAAGGCGGAAGTCCAAAACCTTCATAAACGGCAGGGTGTACTAGTATGGTTGAGCCGCTGATAAGAGCGGGAAGATCCTCGTCCTCAACGTAAGATTGAGGTTGAATTATATTATATCCCTCGGTTTGTGCGTTATTAATTGCATCAATAATTTTTCCGTTTAGCCATCCTCCCCCTCCAATAAGACAGAGTCCGTACAGTTGTCTTATTTTTAAAGGTAATGCTTTGTATGCAATGATCAGGTTGATTAAGTTCTTTCTTGGTTCTAGACTTCCAATGTGCAAAATATACTTACCTTTTATGCCGTACTTGGATTTAGCCGTAATGATCTCATTTGAACTTCTCGGATAATAAAAACTATGTCCCACTCCGTGATAGATTCTTATTACTTTCTCTTCCGGAACATTAAGTAAGTCGACTATCTCTTGCTTAGTGTGGTCTGATCCTGTTAAAACTATATCGCTTCGTGAAACCCATCTATTCACTCCCCTTTGTAAAAATTTTAAGTTTTTGGGTTGAGTAAACTTAGGATATCGTAAATAGCTAAGATCGTGAATATAAGTTAAATTTTTTGACCGTAATAGTGGCCAGTTTTTATAATTTGGAAATAAGTATACCCCTTTACCAAAAAATATATCCATTGGGGGCAAGAGTCTGTACTTCCATAAAAGATTTAGCAGTCTCATAGGTAATGATATGTCTTTGATATGAGTGTTCTTAAATTGCCATCTGCTCAATTTATCTCTTTTATCAAAAGCTATTAGCAAAATAAGATTAAAAACTTTGCCATTATCTGGGTGCTCGTCTAGCGCTTTAATAAGCTCGGCAGTAAAATGCGGTATGCCCGTAATCCTAGATTCTGCTAACGGAGACGCATCTATATATAGATTTAATGGTTTATTTTTAATCAAAGTTTCGGATTGCTTGCTCATTAATGGTGTCAGTATTTCTAATTACTTATCAAGTTTGATTAAGTTAATCTTTGGCGCAACTATATATGGTGCATGATCTTCTTTAGCTACAGTAAATGTTGCGGCATCTTCCCACCAGTCACATACCTGACCGTCAAAAAGTACGATAGCTGGATCTATTTGATAGTTACCATCACTGAAAATATTTGGCACTGTCCACTTAACTGTTATCTCATCACCTTTTTTAATATCGATAAACTTTTGTCTCTCAAGTTGGCTATTAGTTCCTAGGATATTTTGTCCCGCGGAGTCCTTTATTACGAATCCAAGCATAATTTCATCTAGGTTTTGCTTTGCTTTGGATGTTGTATATATCTCAATATGACTTTGGTCTGACAGTACTTCGGGCTGAGCCATAACGCTTGTATACATCATCATGCCATTGCCCCATCGAGTTTCTGATGTCTTTGATGTGTTGTTAGTAGTCTCATCTATAAACATACGAGAATATTGCTTTGCAACTTCATTAGCCGGTCCAATCGTTACTAGTTTACTATCTTCAATGAATGCTGCCCTATCACAATATTCACGAACAGAATTCATGTCATGGCTGACAAAAATAACGGTTTTCTTATCTTTTTTAAGCTTTCTAAAATAATCAAAACACTTACGCTGGAAGTCTTCGTCGCCTACAGCCAGCACTTCGTCTATAAGTAAAATATCAGCATTAGCGCGAATAGCCATAGAGAAAGCCAAACGCACCTGCATGCCTGAAGAATAGTTTTTTAATTTTTGCCCCATAAACCTCTTGAGCTCTGCAAAAGAAACAATATCGTCGTACATCTTATCAATTTCTTTTTCCGAAAAACCTAGCATAGCACCATTAAGATAAACATTTTCTCGTCCGGTAAGCTCTAGGTTGAAGCCAACTCCCAATTCAATAAATGGAACAAGCTTTCCCTGTGTATATAATTTTCCTCTAGTAGGCTGGTAAATGCCCGCCAGAATCTTAAGTAAAGTACTCTTGCCACTTCCATTGCGACCTACGATACCGAAAAATTCGCCTTTTTTGATCTCAAAGGAAATGTCTTTGAGGGCATGTTGTTTTTCTTTTATTTTCTTTTGGCCTACTTTAGATATACCAGTAAATAATCCCTTTACGGTTGTAACTTTATCGTGCGGAAGAATAAAGTCCTTAGATACATTCTCTACTCTTATGACAATTTCATCCTCCATCCTAAATTTCCTCCGCAAAATATCTTGACCGACTTCGGAAATAGGAAGACGCCAATATAACTACTAGAAGACTAATCCCTAGTGGGATTAACCATATCAGTCTATCGCCTCCATAAACCTGATAAATTGTTTCTGTCTTTGTAGTTACTAAGACATGCCTTGCATCTTGGATAATCTGAGCCATGGGGTTTAGTATCAGGAATTTAGCATATCTATGAGGTATCAGACTAAGTGGATATAAAATAGGTGTAGCATAAAAAGCTGCCTGCATAATTACTTCCCAGATGTAGGATACGTCACGAAAACGTACATAAAGTGCACTCAAGAAAAATGCTAAGGCAAGGGAGAAGACGTATAACTCGGCAATGAGTGGAAGCATTATTAATGCCTGCCAAGTTAATCCGACATGACCGATAATCATAAAAATCGCAATAACTACGAAATTAATAAGTAAATTGATGAATGCTGAGAAAGATCCCGCTAAGATAATAACGTATTTCGGAAAGTTAATTTTTCTCAGCAAGTCACCCTTACCAACTATTGCTGCCACGCTACCACTAGTAACTTCCGCAAAATAGTTCCACAAGACAATTCCAAGTAATAGATAAACTGGGTAGTGCGGAATATTACCTTTTGCTTTCAAAAACACTCCAAACACAATGTATAAAATTACAAACAGTAAGAGAGGCCGCAATAGTGTCCATATATATCCTAGAGCCGAACCTTGATAGCGAATCTTGAAGTCAGTTTTTACCAGCTGCTTTAGCAGAATGATTGAATAACGATATCGAGTTAAGAATTTTTGCACTTCCCTACATTTTATAGGCTAGTGACCTCTGAAGCAATGTTGCTTGTTTCATCGCTGAATTTCTGCTTACGCTTAAGCCAAATATTTAAAACCCAAAATTACAAGACCATAGTCACTAACAGCGTACGGCCATGCAAGAGTTTGGGCGTCTATTAGTATACGAATCGTATTTTAAAGGCACCGAAAAGTGCAACAAACATATCTATCGTATGTACACTCGACGCACCATATTTTCTATCTGTGAAGGTGATAGGAATCTCAGCCAAGGTAAATCCTGCTCGTTTTAATTGATAGGCGCTCTCGGAAAGAAGTAGGAAGCCCTTTTCGTGTAACGTAATCCCTAATAAATACTCTGCGGTTTTTCTATTGTAGAGACGATAACCATTCGTATAGTCATGGATGCCTAGGTTAAATAGTAAGTTTAATAGAACAGAGTTTATAAGCTTACTCATAAATAATCTTCTTTTAGGCCAATTTACGATCTTACTTTCCGGTAAATAGCGAGAGCCAATTATCATATCAGCAGATTTTTTCTTTTTAAGAAACTTTGTAAGGTCTTTGGCGTCATGGGAGGTATCGGCATCCATTTCAAACACATATTGTATATGTTTATCCAAAAGGGCTTCTTTAAAACCATCTAGTACTGCGCTGCCTCGACCACTTTTTACTTTACGTTCGATGATTTGTAGCCCTTTTTGCTTTCTCGCAAAACTTCTTAATTTCTTTTTTTCATGTTCATTTGAATCATCAACAATGATAATTTTTGCCCTTGGTGTAACTAAACGAATGCCTTCAACTACCAACGGTATATTCTCGGCATCATTATAGCTAGGGATAATTATTGCTAGGTTGTTGTCCATATGAGATTATATTATTCTATTACTTCTACCTTTGTAATTCAATTTTAACTATTGCGTAAAAATAGAAATAATTTCATTTACTTCCTTATCTGTTAACTCCGGGTTGTTTCCGAAATACAGCCCTTGCGTGTGAATGATCTTGGCGTTTGAATTTTTTAAAATCCGTGACTTTAAATGCTTTTGGAAAAACGGTTGAAGCGTCATATCGCCGCCAACAATCGGGCGAATCTCTACTTTGCCAACGCATTTTGCAACTAATTCATCCCTTATCTTTGTGGATTTGCATATAACTGGCACTGCAAAATTTGAAAGTAAGTCTAAATGGTCGTACCGCACTGAATAATACTTATCGGTTTGCTTATATATGGGAGGCGCCATTTTAAAAAAGTTGCTCTTGCGTTTTTGAATAATCTCATCAAGATATTGGATCTGGGTGTTACCAATAAAGCCATTGATCTCAGTTGGACGCAGGTTGTAACCGAGATCATAAAAGGTATATCTTGAGTAGAATGTTGAATTAACTTTATGTTTATTGCGCAGTTTTACTTGCCGTTTTTCGGATAGATTTCGGTCCCAGCCATGCGCCCTGACAATGCGCAGCATCGAGGCTAGCTGCTCGCTGTCAGTACAGACAGCTCCACCTTCTATCGTTGACATGTGATGCCCTACGTAAAATGAAAATGAGCTGGCCAGACCAAAATTACCTAACTTTTCACCTTTATATTTAGACCCTAGTGATTCGCAGTTGTCTTCAATAAGGATAATTTTCTGCTCATTACATATCTTTCTAATTTCATCTAAATCATCACAAAACCCAAGTAGGTTGGTAATAAACAACATTTTCAGCGGATACTTCTTTAAGATTTTTTTGAGCTGACTGCTAGAAACGTTAAGCGTGTCGAGCTCTACATCAATCGGTACCGCTTTCAAGCCGAGTTCTATAAGAGGCATAACGTTGGTTGACCAGGTAAGGGCTGAAAAGCCGACATAATCATTGTGTTTTATCTTACCTATATTCAATAGCGCTTGGATAATTGCCAGATTTGCAGAGCTACCACTATTGAGAAAAATGCAGTGTTTTTTCCCTTGCCATTTCGCAAATTTACTTTCAAATTGCTGACACTGAGGCCCAAAGCTCAAAATCTCAGCATTTTTAATAAACGTCTGCAATTCCTTTTTGGTCTGCGTTTCATTATGAAAGGTAGATTTAATAAGTTTAATCATCAATGTTGCTACCTCTTAAAGCTGATCATTATACACTATACCCTTTGTAGTTTATTACTCTCAGACTGGCGGGCTGTAAGTTTACGACTATACCACTCCGTAATTATATCCATTAGTCACGAAGTTAGCTATGCCAATTATTGGGCCGTTTTGGTAAAGACTTATACGTCCTGTACTCTAATACTATGTCTAAAATCGTGATTACAGGCGTTAATGGTTTTGTTGGTCAACATCTAGCGAAGGAGCTATACGACAACGGAATGGAAGTGGTTGGTATTGGAGGTACTCTAGGCTCTACAGATAAGTCACTTTATGTAAAAACCCAACTAACCCTTGATTTAACAAAGCCCAAGGAAACCGAGCAGATAGATTTTAGAGACGTATACGCGGTAATAAATTTGGCAGGGATAACGGATGTTCGCCATTCTTTTGTTGACCCCTTGTCATATATAAACGTTAACCTTGGTATTGAAATAAATTTGTTTGAAGCTGCTCTGAAACAGCAGGTCAAGCCAAAGTTTTTAATTATTAGCAGTGGTACGCTTTATGACGCTACATCAACTTTGCCGCTTACAGAAGAATCTTCTGTCAACCCTAATTCTCCGTACGCTGTTAGCAAGATTTGCCAGGAACAAGTCGCCATGTATTACCAAACCAGAGGCTTTGAGTGTATAATCGCCAGGCCCTTTAACCACATTGGTCCGGGGCAAAGATCAGGTTTTATCGTCCCTGACCTTGCTCAACAAATTGTTGAAGTTGAAAAACGTTCAAAGAAAAATATTTCAGTCGGCAATTTAGAATCAAAACGTGATTACACTGATGTACGAGATATTGTTAAAGCCTATCGATTATTAATAGAAAAGGGTAAATCAGGCGAGACATACAACGTTTGCTCAGGCAAGGCATTAAGCGGTAAAGTTGTCCTCTCTGGTTTATTAAACCAAACGGATATTAAGCCTGAAATCACACTTGACCCTTCTAAAAGGCGTCCTTCGGACACTCCCTTGAGTTATGGCAGTCATGATAAATTGACTGAAGACACCGGCTGGCAGCCTGAAATACCTCTAGAAAACACTTTGCGAGATGTGATAGCGGATTGGCGCAATAGAGAATAGTTTGATTAACTGCTCAGGCTACCGGCAGATTCTAAACCAATATCGTACTCAACCATCATTTTAACTAGACCAGGAAAATCTACTTTACGTTTCCATCCTAAAACATTTTCAGCTTTAGAAGGATTCCCTAACAAAATGTCTACTTCTGCCGGTCGCATGAACGCCGGGTTTTGTTTTACATATGGCTTCCAATCATTAATACCAACTTCTTTGAATGCAAGATCCAAATATTCACCTATGGAATGAGTTTCGCCTGTAGCAAGTACGAAATCATCGGGCTTATCTTGCTGGAGCATTAACCACATACCCTCAACGTAGTCTCCTGCATATCCCCAGTCTCTCTTTGGTTCTAGATTGCCAAGCTCAATGTGATCCTGTTTGCCAAGGTGAATGCGAGCGGCCGCATTACTGATTTTTCTTGTTACAAACTCTAGTCCTCGTCTTGGACCTTCGTGGTTGAAAAGAATTCCACAGCTAGCGTGCATATCGTAACTTTCACGGTAATTCTTTGTAATCCAATGGGCGTAAAGTTTAGCGACACCGTATGGGCTTCTTGGGTGGAATAAAGCTTCTTCGTCGTATCCCTTGCCTGGTCGGTTATAATCTAGCCCACCAAACATTTCAGAAGTTGAAGCCTGATAAAAACGTACGGTTTTTGCTCCTCCGCTTAGTCGAATTGCTTCAAGCATATTTAGAGTACCTTTAGCAGTAACGTCAGCAGTTAGCTGTGGAGTCTTAAAGGAGTAGCCTACATGACTAATAGCTGCCAGATTGTACACCTCATCAGGCTTAGAAATTTCCATAGCTCGAACTAGTGAAGACGGATCAGTTAGATCCCCTTCAATGAGTTTTACATATGGCTGTTCTTGTTCAACGCGATTTTTCTTAGGATTCTGCTGACCGCGAATAATGCCATAAACGCTGTAGCCTTTTTCGTTTAATAATTCTGCTAAGTGATAACCGTCTTGACCAGTTATGCCTGTAATTAGAGCTTGTTTAGCCACTTTGTTATATCCTCCGATTCGTCTCAGTAATCTAGTCTAATATGAAATTATAACTATAAGATAATGATTAGGGTAGTTTTATTTAACAACAGCGTCCTTTAGTATAGTTCTATACATGAAGATAGTTATTGATGCTAGGGAGCTAAGAACCAGCAGTGGCCGGTATGTTGAACGTCTTCTGCATTATTTACAGATCATAGACAAAGTTAATGAATACGTGGTCCTTATTAAGCCGATTGATTTTGACGGCTGGAATCCAACAAACCCTAACTTTACAAAAGAAGAATGCCCAGTTAAAGAATTTACGTTTGCTGAACAAGTTGGTCTGGGTAGGCAAATTAGAAAAACTAAAGCTGACTTGGTTCACTTTCCTTTCCCTCAGCAACCCGTCTTATATAGAGGTAAAACAGTAACCACCTTTCATGACCTAACTACGCTCAGGTTTACTAATCCTGATAAAAATCTAGTTGTTTTTAGACTAAAACAAAAAATATTCGAATGGGTTATGAAACGTGCTGCAAGTAAGTCTGAAGATTTAATCGTGCCTTCGGAGTTCGTTAAAAAGGAGCTTGTTGGTTTCTTTGGGGTAAAAGAGCAGAAAATTAATGTTATATATGAGGCAAGTGAGGCAATCAACCAAGCCCTGGAACCATTGCCTGAACTATTGAATAAACAGTTTATTATGTATGTCGGTCGACCAACTCCTCATAAAAACCTTGAAAGACTAATTGATGCTTTCGCGTTACTCAAATCCCAACACCCGCAGTTACAACTCGTCTTGGCTGGCAAGGAAGACGCTAATTATAGGAGGGTTAGAGAAAGTGCTGCAAAACGAGGAGTTGGAGGCATAGTTTTTACTGACTTTGTTAGCGAAGGACAGCTTCGTTGGTTATATGAAACCTGCGAGGCATATGTTTTTCCATCATTAAGTGAAGGATTTGGTTTGCCAGGACTAGAAGCGATGATGCACGGAGCGCCAGTAGTGAGTAGTAACGCTACTTGTCTGCCTGAAATTTATGGGGAGGCGGCGCATTACTTTGACCCGACGGACGTTCAAGCAATTTCTGATGCCATAAGCGAAGTATTAACAGATAAAAACTTAAGGCAGAAACTTATTATTGCAGGTAAAGAACAGGCAAAAAAGTATTCCTGGCAGACCATGGCTGAGAAAACCTTGAAATTGTATAACCAAATATTACAAGGTAATAAGGTTTCATAAGAGTAATTATCCAATTTATTGGTATACTTGACGTGTTATATGGAAGAATTGCAAATTCCGGTTATATCTGTAGTAGTACCGCTTTATAACGAAGCTGCGGGACTTGCGACTTTTCATAAGGCATTAGTTAAACAGCTTAACGCTGTTTCAAAGGATTCTTATGAACTTATATATTGTGATGATGGAAGCCTTGATGATACCGCAAAGGTTGTTCAAAAATTCATTGCCAGTAATAAGAAAGTTAGGCTACTAAGACTTACTAGGAACTTTGGTAAAGAAAATGCGTTGACTGCTGGCATTTCAGTAGCAAAAGGCCAAGCTATTATTATGATAGATGGCGATGGTCAACATCCTGTGGAGTTATTACCAGAATTTATTGCATCATGGAAAAAAGGTTCGCGCGTTGTTATAGGTTTGCGCAGTAGGAGTAAAAATGAAAACTATATTAAACGTCTGAGTTCTAACTGGTTTTATAAGATTTTCAATCAACTTACCAATAACGAACTAGTGTCAGGGGCTACAGACTTTCGTCTTATAGACCGCTCGGTGCAACAAGCCTTTCTCGCAATAGAAGAGACTGACCGAATTACTAGAGGTTTAATTGACTGGCTAGGGTTCCAGCCTACGTACATTAGCTTTGATGTAAGACCAAGAATTGCCGGTAATGCTAGCTATAGTAATAGAAAGCTGATCCGTTTAGCTGCTAATAGCTTTGTGTCATTAAGCCCTAAACCTCTATATATGTTCGGTTACTTGGGAATTCTTATTACTTTTAGTGCTTTTATATTGGGTCTAGCCGTATTGATTGAGCAATTATTACTAGGTGATCCGCTGCACTGGAAATTTACCGGAACTGCCATGCTAGGGATACTAATTCTTTTCTTGGTAGGTATTGTGCTGATGTCCCAGGGCATACTTTCGCTTTATATCTCTCACATCCACAGTCAGAGTAAAGGACGTCCGTTATACGTCGTTGATTACAACCAGTCTGTTGGCATAAAGACTAATGATGGAGTCTAAACTTAACGAACTGCTAAAAAAACCATTTCACCGCTATATTATTATTGGTGGAAGCATTTACCTGTTTGAACTACTAGTTATTGTTGTTGCTCAAAAGCTAGGTGCTACTGCTGTTTTTGCGGTTGGCTTAAGTTTTTGGCTAGGTCTAATCGTTTCGTTCGGTTTTCAGAAACTAGTTACTTTTCAGGATAAAAGAATGCATCATCACATACTTATCCCTCAACTTGTGGCATTTAGTTTACTGGTATTCTTCAATTTTGGATTTACAATTTTAGTAACAAAAGTTTTGTATCCAGCGATTCCTGCAGTTTTGACAAGAACTATAGCGCTAGGAATTACGACTATTTGGAATTTTTATTTGTATAGGACACGTATCTTTAAATTCGACGAGTGATTTATTGTATACTTACTATTAATATTAGAGCAGTAACACTGATAAAGTGCTCTGTTAATAGTAAGCCAGAGGGCAATAGTGGTTCGTAATAAAAAACAGAGTAAATTACCCTTCCTGAACAGTCCTTTAATTGCAAAATTAGTAGTCCGAATAGAATCAGCTTTATTTGCTAAGGTTTATCTATTCACTTCAATCTTTATACTGCTTGCAACAACTCTTTTTTGGTCAATTAAAGGAGCTGTCCTTCAGCTTTCTAACGCTGATCAGCTAGTGGATCCTTATCTATTTCAAAGCTCCTCAACCTTTCATAACGCACAGTTTCCCGGCGCACATACCTTTTTGCTAAAATGGCCACTTTTTTACCTAATAAAGCTATTTGGATACTCGAGTGCAAGCTTTGTAATAATTACTGTCTCAGTAGTGCTTTTAACAATTGCTATTTTGGCGTTTATTTTATACCGCATTGAGCACCGTCCGCTTGTACTAGGAACTCTATTTTTAGCACTAGCTTCAACCTTACTGCTTATACCTGCACAGCCATACTCCGGCGGTCTGCTGCCTGTTAATATGGCTATGCTTACTACACGTAACCTTGAATACGCGTTCTACTTAGCTAGCTTAATGCTTTTTGTTCGTGCACAACGAATTAAATCTTGGCCTTTTTGGTTCGGCGTACTCTGTCTAGGTGTGCTTATTGCTAGTGACAAATTATTTTTATCCATAGCCATAGGAGGAGGAATTCTAGCTCTTTTAACATATTCATTAACGAAAAATTGGAAGCTGGCAAATATTTCAGGCAGATGGCTACTTGGCAGCATAGTCGCTGCTATAACAGCAGTAGGTATTCAGGCGTTGATTACAGTAACAAAAATTACAAACCTTGTTAGTCAACAATCGGTTGGTCCGTATGGTTTAGCACATAATTTGCATGATGTACTCTTAGGGATTGTATATAGCATTACTGGACTACTCACTAACTTTGGAGCAAATCCAGCTTATGATACGACAGTTTTAAGGCAATTTCCTCATCAGATGCTGTCACGCATGTTCGGTCTCGGCGGTTTTGCCTTTTTAATTAACATTCTAATTCTACTAGCCGGCCTGTACTGTCTTTACCGTATTATTCGGTCTTCTCTCCTTACCAGGCATGCAGCATTTAAGAACGACAGCTCTTTTCAGCTACTTATCATGATGGTTTTTTCTACTGCTATAGCACTGTTTTTATTTGTACTCAGTAATCATCAATACTCGGTTGATGCTCGTTATTTAACTATAGCTTTCTTCACTATTTTTATAGCAATAGCTGTATTCACAAAAAGTCGTAAGTGGAAAAGCGAATATTTAGTGTTTATTGGGGCAATAATAATAGTCGGTATTATTTTCGGTATATTTACTTCTAGCAGAGCTTATCATTCTGAGAATGCTTCGCTGGCTGTTATTAAAAACCGTGATTCACAAATAAAACAGCTGCTCCATAACCGTGACGGAAAAGTGTTAGTAGGAGACTATTGGCGAGTTCTGCCGATAAAGTTACAAACCGGTAAAAATTTAAATATTATGCCTCTAGCGAACTGCACACAAGCTCGTAGCACACTTACAAGTAAGACATGGAAATACAATTTAAATAAACAAGGTTTTGAGTATTTACTTAATTTAGACCAAAAGCTTACTAACTATCCTAGCTGCAGCTTTAAGCAGGTAGTAACTACTTACGGTCAACCTAACTCTTCTACTGTCATTGCCGGTAGTGTGAGCAGCCCTAAAGAAATAATTCTTCGCTACGATAACGGAGCTCATAAAAGTGGTCCGCTCAAAGTTTCGCTTATACAACCGTCAGATACTATTGCGCCTACCAATCTGTCTGACCTGCCCTATAAGCCATGTAATAGGCCAACGGTGCTTACAGTAGTCGCCCATCAAGATGATGATTTACTATTCATGAACCCTGATAATATTCATGCCATACAAGCCGGTTATTGTATGCGTACTATTTATGTTACCGCAGGAGATGGGGGTAATAACAAGTTCTACTGGTTAGGTCGTGAACAAGGTTCTGAATCCGCCTACAATACTATGCTTCCAGGAAGCTCACTTATTTGGGAAGAGAGAATTGTTAAAATAGCAAACAACCAATATGTCACCATTGCAAACCCTAGGGGCAACAGCAGCCTGCTGATTGTTTTTATGCGTTTGCCAGACGGTAACTTAAAGGGCGACGGCTTTAAAGCAACTAACCATGAAAGCTTGGTGAAGCTATATAGCGGTAAGATTCAAACTATACACAGCGTGGATGGTCAGTCTAAATATACTTCAAGTGATTTGGTATCAGCATTAGATAGCCTTATGCACTTTTTTCAGCCTACCGAGATCCATACTCAGGCTAATTATGTAAGTGCCCGCTACTCTGATCACAGTGATCACATGACAGTGGGTAGTTTTGTTAAGAGGGTTTACTCTCGATATGAAACTGAGCAATTTAATAATCAGTTAATCATCCCTATTAAATACTACATTGGGTATCCTGTGCACGGTTTTGCCGCTAATGTTCCAGCTCAGGATCTACCGGCTAAAGCAGCGGCCTATTTTGCTTACTCAAAGTATGATGCAGCAGTTTGTAAAACAATTAAACAATGCAATTTCGACTCTACATTTGGGCTGTATTTAAATAGGCAATACACTAACCCTCAATAGAAGCTACCTTCTACAGCTAAAGCTTGGTGACTTGATCATCGCTTAGCCGGAATAGTCCCTCGTCTAATCGTTTCTGGTCAAAAAAGTGAGCCATAAGCCCGACGCTTCTAGATAAAACAAACAGAGCGTTAAAGAATTCTTGTGTTGTTAGCTCAGCAAGCGCGTCATAATCATAGCCTTCGCACTCATGTAGTACATCAAGTAGCCCCGCCGCAATAGCTCCATCAATGTTAAGAATTAGATTTCCTTTTTTCTGCAAAGTTTCTGCTTCTACTGACTTAGCAAAGTTCGTAAATTTACGTTCTTTAAGGCCATCTATTAAGCTTAAGACTTTTGTGACTCTAGGATCAGGCATATCTACTCTATACTTACGGTGGCCGATGCCAGATATGTACTCGCCTCTAGATGCATAGTCTTCTACTAGCTCGCTTGGTTTAAGCTCATTTTTTACACCCTTAAGCCATATGACAGCCGCTTCGTTTATAGCTCCGCCGAAACGTGGCCCAATAGTTAGTAGGCCTGCCGATAAAGCAGAAACAAGGTCTCGTCCGGCTCTGGCGGTAACAATTGTGTTCATAGCTCCGGATACATATGGGCCATGGTCAACAAGTAGGCGAAGTACAAAGTCAGTAAAGTTTTCTGTTTCCTTACTTATCTCTTGTTTACCAAGGAGCATGGAAATTACTATTGCCGCAAAGGAACTATTTTCAGCTAGATCGAGTATGTCTTTTCCAAGAATCTTAACGTCACCGTTTTCATCATATGAAAGAGAACTAGCTATTAAGCCCTTGCTTCGGTTCTGTAAGTCATCTGCGTCTTTTGAAATGTTGTCTATACTCATTAAATCCAGTCTCCTTAAGTAGTTTATAAAATCTGCGAAGGAATCCCCAACTTTTGCACCTGCTTCTTTTAATAGTTCGCGCTTGGCTCTGGCAGTTTCTGCCTGAGATCCAGCCATAGCCTTAGCGTGTCCGAACTGAGGTGGGGTATCAAAAAGTTCTGCCACAGTACCAGCAATATAGGCAACTATTGGTTTAGTAACCTTGCCCGATCTTAATAAGTCAGCTACGTCAGCTTCATCAGTCCCGCCAAGTTCGCCAAAGTAGGCAATAGCTTTAGTGTTTGGGTCGGCTTCAGCTGATAACATAGCTTCTTTAGGACTGGTAATCGGGAAACGCTCTCCTCCGACGGCTAAAGCAAAAGATACGCCGTATTTGGTATCTGCTACCTGCCTTATAATCTCATTTACCATACCGCCCGAGGAAGAAATTACGGCAACTTGTCCCTCAGCGAAAAGATTAGAGGCTTCAAACTGTCGAGAATCCACTCCGCCAATTGCTCCTAGCTTTAATTTTCCAGGTATAACTAGCCCGACACTTGCGCCACCTAGAATCCATAAATTATTCTGTTTTATCGTCTCATAAAGTTCTAATGCATGCTTTTCTGGCAAGCGCTCGCCAAATATTACTCCGCCACTAAGGTTAGGCGCAATACTAATAAGCTCTTTGGAGGAACTAAGTATTCGCCTAGCGGAAACTAAGTTAATAAACAGATTGATTGACTGTTTTTCCTCTTCTGATAGTTTCTTAACAGAATCCAGGACCGGAATTACTATCTCTTTTTTACCAAAAAAGTATCTTTCATGTTTTCGGCCGGTTGCAATTATCACTTTTACTGACGGCTTATCCCTGCCAAGAAGGTAGTCAAAGTCTAGCAAGGCTTGGATGGTGGAAGGATGGCTGCCCAGACAGACTATGAATGGCTCTAGATCTCTTAGTTCTTCAATGTTTAGTTCAGGCATGTTAATTTCCCTCGCCCTTTAGAGCTAGGCTCACGATGTCTGAGAGTAATAGCTCAGGACCGGCAATATATCCGGCAATATTGGCTTTTTCTAAATAGCTTTTAATAGCTTCTAGGCCTTCTTTTTCGTGTGGCCCTCCCCTTCTTACATAAACTTTTACACCTTGGTTTCTGAGTTCTTCTTCATGTTTTTTAATAGCGTTAACTACGCCCTTAAAAGTTATCCTTACGTCGGTAAAGTTAGCAACCCCTCCGCCAATAATTAAAACCTTGCTATTTGCGCTAGATTTTAAAAGTAGTTTCACAACTTGTTCGGTATATATTTCTGTTTCCTCCAAATTAGGGTTGCCTGAGTATTCTCCGTAATTGCCTAGTTCCTTACCGCTGCCTAAGTTATATACTTCGTCCGCTACAACTACGCTCGCTCCGCCGCCAGAAAGCAAAACAAATATTCTACCGTTTGGATTAATTACTTCCAGACTAAAGGAGGCCTGGCTTTTGCTTGCCAGTTCTTGAACTGATAGTTCTTCGGGTGACTCTGCTTTAGATTTAGGTCGCCTTAGATCGCTGGCTTTCCAGTTTTCTTCAAAAAACTCCGCTTCGTTATCTACTTCTACCGCGGCATCAAGCAGGTATAGCTTTTCATCCTTAATAACAAGGGGGTTAATTTCTAAAAAGCTGAAGTAGTTTGACTGAAAAGCATCTACTAAAGAACTTAGGCTTTTGGTATCTACATCTATTCCACTTAATGGCTCACCTGTAAATACTTCATGGGTTATGCTATCGCTATTCTCTTCTACATTTATTCCACCCGAGGGAGAGTAGGAAACTTTAATACCATCACGGGTTCTCTCTAGGGAAAAATATCTTTCTTCGCTGTCTTCGTGGGTTTCATATGGCTCAACTAACGCAAACTGATATCCGGCATTAAATAATTCATCTAGATCGCTCGTAGCTTCACTTTTATTTCTATTTAGTTTTACTAGGCCTTTCTTAAATCTTCCTTTTTCAGCCTGGTCTACCTTAACTACGTAGTTCTGATTGTCTGGAAGTGCGTCTAGGTTAGCTTGCCAATCCTCTTCCGAGTTAAATTCCCAGCCGCTATACGGCTCATCTAAAGCTTTATATAAAATAGATTTAGCACGAAACTCTGACAGCCTTTTACGTGGCATTTAACTATTCCTCTTTATCGTCGGTTGGAGGTCTTAATACTATATGACGGTCTCTGCCTTCACCCTCTGAATCACTAGTAATTCCGTACTCAGCGGACAACTGATGCACTACTCGTCTATCTGCGGCGTTCATGGGATCCAAATTCATAGACTCCTTAGAGTCACGGACTTTCTTAACCCAATCCTCAGCTTTTTCTCTAAGTCTTTCGGCACGCTGTTTTTTATAATCCGCAATGTCTACATTAACCCGACTGTGCGCGAAATTATTATTCTTAAGTGCTGTGCTTGTAAGGTACTGGAGGGAGCGCATATTCTCACCGCGCTGACCGATTAAGAATCCGTTGAGGTGTGTGCTAGGTACATTAAGCTGAATTACTTCGTCGTCACTAGTTGCATATACATCAGTATTAAGGCCAAAGAAAGATAGGAGGTCTTCTAAATATTTTTTAGCATATACGATTGCTTCTTCCATGGATTCGTTCATGAGCGTTTCCTCCGCTTATTTGCTTTTTTCTTTTTGGAGGATAGCTTCTTTGGAGACTTAAGCTCTTTAGTTTCAATTATTTCGGCTTCAGGAATTTTAGAAACATCTCGCTTGTCTGGCGCATCTGCAATTTCTTCCATTTCCTCCTCGTCTTTCCTAAGAACAAAGCTCTGTTGTATATAGGCAACAATTCCACCAGTTAGCCAATAAAGGCTTAATGCTGAAGCTAGATTAACCGTGAATAAGAAGATCATCACAGGAATGAAATAGCGGGTACTTCTTCCTACTGCTGCGTTCACTTCAGATTGGTCAGCTTGTTTACCTTGGCCTGCAGATTTAAGTATCTCTCGCAGTCCTCTATGCTCTTTATCTTGTGGCATAAGCTGCTTACTCTGGAAATACTGGGCTATTGCGCTACCGAGTACGATTATCATGGCTGGCCAGTATATTCCCCCGCCCTTACTCAATGCGGCTCTGCTTAGATTTACTACTCCAAATAAGGTGTTATCAAAACGGTGTATGTTATGTGCAATTACTTTCATCCACCCTAGATGCTGAAGAGCAGGATAAGCAAAGGTAACAAGGGCGTGCGGATCGCTAATTACTCTTCTAAGTCCGCTATAAAGTCCAATTAGAACAATTAGCTGAAGGATAAGGGTTGGGAAGGTTGCAAATGGATTAATGCCGCGCTCTTTGTATAGCTCCATAAGCATCTGGGATTCTTTGGTTTTATTGCCTTTGGTTTCTTTTTTTATGCGCTTAATCTCAGGCTGCAACTTCTTCATGGCTTTGGCTTGATGAAGTTGTTTTTTAAGAAGAGGCCAGAGAAGTAAACGTATAATTATTGTGAAGATAATTAGGGCTAAACCGAAGTTATGCCCAGGCAGAAGTGCATAAACGAGCACAAGTAAATTAAAGATCGGCTTTACGATGAAAACGGTAAACATGATTGTCTAATACTATAACACGACTTACCGGTGTTTATTAGGCTAAGTTCAAGAGGTGCTGGGCGATGTTTTTACTAAAAGGTCATTAATCATGGTTTCTAGTTCTGTGGCAGGTATTTCTGCAACCCGATCACTATATACCGTGAAAATTAAATCCGTTGATTCTGGAACATCATTTGAGCGACGTATAATTTCATAGAGTCTTCTTCTAATCCTATTTCGCTTTACAGCTGACTTATGTACTTTACGTCCAACTACAACAGCTACCCGGTATGGTTTATTGTCTTTACGCATCGCATAACGAAGACTGACTAATGATCCTCTAGCACTATTACCATTGCTATATACCCGTCGCAAGCTACCATAACCGTGAAAACGGTGCTGCCTATTTAGCATAATTAACTTCTATTCTACGCTGATAATTTAGCGCGGCCTTTTAGGCGGCGGCGTTTTAAAACAGCTCTTCCGCCCTTGTTTGCCATACGCTTTAAAAAGCCGTGTTCTCTGGCTCTGGAGCGTTTTTTAGGCTGGTGAGTTCGCTTTGGCATTATATGTTCCTTATCGAGATTTTAGTAATGATTCGTTCAGATGACTATATCTGTTATAACTAGAAATGTAAAGTAAAGCTTAGATTTTGACTAGCTGAAATAGTTTTAATATTTATTTAATAAACTAGGCTTTTAGACGACTCCTTGGTTAAACCAAAGTCAGCAGTAGATTATTTAAATTCGGGGTAGATTTGACAATGTTTTATCACTAAATCGAGGTTTTTATCCACTGAAGTATTGGTATTATCCACAATCAGAACAGATGGATTACTTTCATGTGTAAAACTATATATCCTTAGCAGACTTTATAGCTGTTAAATACTTAAAAAGTCTTCATTTTAGAGAAAAACGTGTGGAAAACTTTTGATATGTTCGTTATAGTTACTAGTCGAAGAGTGAGGTAAAAGTAGTGCAAGATGATGTTTGGCGAGCCGCTTTAGGTGAGATAGAAGTTTCTCTTTCGAGAGGTAATTTTGTTACCTGGTTTAAGAATACAGACCTATTGAAAGCCGAGAATGGCATTGTAGTTATTGGGGTAACTAATGTCTTTATCAAACAACATCTGGAGAAGAAATATAGTGAGCTTATTGTTACAACTCTTCAGAAGCAAGGTATAAAAGTTGATAAAGTTGAATATAAAATGATGTCTGCTGTCTCATCTAGAAATGACAATAATTCTCTTCAACCCTCTATCGACACTTCTGAAGCTACAGACTCCTTCTCGCAGTCTAGTAGGCCTAATGCTAATCCGAACAACTTCAAACAAAGTTTAAATGAACGCTATACATTCGATAATTTCGTGGTGGGAGCAAGCAATGAGCTGGCTTTTGCTGCTTGCCAGGCAGTAGCCCAACACCCAGGTAAAAAATATAACCCGCTGTATCTTTACGGAGGGGTTGGGATTGGAAAAACTCATTTAATTCAAGCTGTTGGGAATGCCATTCAAACAAGAAACCCCGACGCAAAAGTTCTATATATTGCTACCGAACAATTTGTAAGGGAGTTTGTTCAGGCCTTGCGTGGCAGAACTGCGGCAACGTTTGCTAATAATTACCGCTCGGCAGACGTTTTAATAGTTGATGATGTTCAGTTTCTTGCTGGAAAAGATAAGATACAAGAAGAATTCTTCCACACATTTAATACCCTTCACCAAGCAGACAAGCAAATTATTATGAGCTCCGATAAACCCCCAAGAGACATTGGTATGCTTGAAGACCGATTAAAATCCCGTTTTGCGGGTGGAATGAGTATAGATATGCAGGCGCCGGATTTTGAAACTAGGTGCGCTATTATTCAAACAAAAGCTGAAGGACACCAAACAGACCTTGAACAGGATGTGGTTGAGTACTTATCTAGCACAATCCAGACAAACGTACGTGAACTGGAGGGAGCTTTAAATCAATTACTTGCCTGGTGTGACGTAAGAGGTTTAATTCCGACCGTCGCTATCGCTACTAGTCTATTGCAAGTAAACAAAAGTCGGCCAAAACACTTAAGCGCAAAGCAGATTATTGAGAGGACAGCTAGACATTTCCAAATTCCTATTGAAGACATTGTCGGTCCAAAAAGAGATAAAGATATAGTTGTTCCAAGACAGGTGGCTATGTATATACTTCATGAGGAGCTTAGGTTGAGCTACCCTAAAATAGCCCGAGAATTAGGCAGAAAAGATCACACTACAGCCATGCACTCTGTTAGGAAAATAGCCCGGGAATCACAGGTTGATGCTTCAATTCGAAGTGCAATAACTGAAATAAAAGAGTATCTATATGCCTAGATTAATGTTTATAAGCTGGGTAAAAGCTGTGTCTATTGTGTTGGGAAGTTGTGTAAGCAAATTGAATATATACACAAACCTCGTTGTATATAAGTTTGGCTTGGGTATAACAACACCGGATTATAAACGGCTTTTACTTTCTTTATCCCTAGGTTTTTCCTCAGGTTTAAACTCAATTTTTTCACTGTTAACCCTGCCTTTATACTCATCTTCCACACCACCAATAATAACAACTACATATTTAATATTTAGTAATAGTTAATGTATTAAAAGGAGCTCTTAATTTATGAAACTTCAAGTTACCCAAGAAAACCTAAATCGCGCTTTAAACTCAGTCGCAAAAGTTGCTAATAGTCGAGGAACACTACCAATACTGGCTAACGTTTTAATCAAGACCAGTAAAAATAGATTAAGCTTATCTGCAACGAATCTAGATATAGCTATAACCCACTACATTGGAGCGAAAGTTAGCGAAGAAGGGTCAATAACAGTACCGGCAAGACTAATGCAGGATTTTGTAAGTAGTTTACCTCAGGAAATAATTGAACTTGAGCTTGATGGAAATAAACTTCACGTCAGCACCGAGCAATATAAATCCGTCGTAAATGGAATAGTTGCTGATGATTTTCCTGTGATGCCAGCTATGACCGACGGGGTTATTTGGAAACTAGATGGTAGTTTATTTAAAAAAGGATTACAGCAGGTTGTATTTGCTGCTTCAAATGACGAAACCAGGCCAGTTTTAACAGGGGTGTTGTTAAAAACTAGCGACAATATGCTGGCTATGGCGGCTACCGATAGTTATAGATTGGCGGAAAAAAAACTCGGTAAGGTGTCTCAAGATATTCAACTTTTAATTCCTGCTACTGCTCTTCAAGACCTTCTTAGAGTATTGGGGGATGGTGAGGATGAAGTTAAAATAAAACACGACGAACAACAAGTGCTGTTTCAAGTAGGCGATATAGAGTTAGTTACCAGGCAGGTTGACGGGAACTATCCTGATTATCAAAAACTTATACCATCCACCTTCGCTACATCAGCCAGTATAAAGCGGGCAGATCTAACAAACGTAACTAAAGTATCAAGCTTATTTGCTAGAGAAAGCGCTGGAAGTGTAACGATTGAAATTAACGAAGAGAAACAGCAGTTAAGTATAAGGTCTGTGGCTTCTCAGCTAGGTGAAAATACCTCAACAGCAGACGTAAAAGCCAAAGGAAGCGGCAGTATTACACTAAATTCGCGCTACTTGCTTGATGCTCTTAATGTAATGAACGGCGAGAATGTGGAGTTTAGCTTTAATGGAAAACTAGACCCAACAATGCTAGTAGATTCTACTAGCTCGGACTACAGACATATAATAATGCCTCTCAAGAGCTAGGTTATAGTTAAGGCATGATTGCCGAGATAAGATTACAAAACTTTCGGTCTTATAGTGATAATACTTTTATGTTTAAACCTGGTGTAAATATAATAGTTGGACCCAACACTAGCGGAAAAACTAATTTATTAGAAGCCATACTTGTGGTGTCTAGTGGTCAATCATATAGAGCTAAAGATCAACAACTTATCAGCAGAAATAAAGAGTGGTCCAGGATTGACTGTCTACTTACTGATCAGACATCGAGAACGGTTAAGTTATTTATCGATATAACACCTAATAAAAAATATGAAATTAACAAAAAACCCATCAAGAGGTTAACTATAACCAACACCCTCCCACTAGTGTTGTTTGAGCCAGAGCATTTACTTCTTTTATCTGGGCGCCCTGAATTAAGAAGAGAGTATTTGGATGGCTTGCTTGAGAAAACTGTTATTGGATACAGTAAGCTACGTCGTCAATACAAAAGAGCCGTTTCTCAAAGAAATGTATTATTAAAGAACGAGCATCAAAAACACAAAGAGATATTCCCGTGGAATATTAGAATAAGCGAGCTTGGTGGTCAAATAATGCGACTTCGCAGCAATCTAGTCCTGCACATAAATGACAATTTAAATGTGTTATACCGAGAGATATCTAAATCTAAAACCGATGTTAAGTTTATGTATCAATCCAAATGGGATAGTTCATCATATGAAAGCCAGCTACTTAAGGAGCTAGAAAGCAGCATTAGTTTTGATAGAGTGCGCGGATATACCAGCGCAGGCCCGCACCGAGAAGACGTGCTGGCTACATTTGATGATAAACCCTCGCAAAATACTGCATCACGTGGCGAGATACGAACACTCATACTTGCTTTGAAAATCCTTGAACTTAAAATTATAGAAGAAGCCCGCGGCGTCGCTCCCATGCTGCTTTTAGATGACGTTTTTAGCGAACTTGACGCTAAACGACGTAAAGCACTAACTGAACACTTATCGTCTTACCAGTCATTTATTACAACTACAGACGCAGATCTCGTTCTGCAAAATTTTGCAAAAACCAATAATATAATTACTTTGAAGTAAGGATGACGTTTAAATTAGTCAGCACCCTGGCGAATAAAATTATAATTAAACGAGTTTATATCCAGTCCGTATGTTTGTAGTTCTCCTTGAGCTAAACTTTGGCAATTCTGTTGCGAGCCAGTAAAAGGAAATTCTGACTGGATGGTGGGGTGGGTAAAGTTAATATAATTTATTGCGCAATACCCTAGTGTTTCTGGTAAAAAGGCGCTCAAGGAAGTCAATGTGCCACTAAAAGATTGTCCTTTTAGTCCAACGCGCAAAAGCTGAGAAGCGCTAGAGCTGTTATTGTTCAGAGTGTTTGTCCCAGTAGCCGCGACATATATATATTGGTTGCTATCATCTGAAAATACTCCGACTATAGCTGCTTTTGCTGGCATATCAGCGAGCTTGATTGATTGAGACTGGTTTACTATATAAGTCCACAAAGTAGCTACTTGGCTATAGAATAAGTTATCATCAGCTCCCCATGAGAAATTATTGGCAGTTATTGAAGGTATTGATGCTATTTGGTTTAGGGAAGAGTTTAAGATTATAAAGCCAGACTGCCCGGACGCAAGCATATATTTGCCATCAGGTGACCATAAAACCTGGTTTGCGTCGTAGGAGTTACGAACAATTTTTCCGCCGTCATTTATTAATAAAATACTGTTGGTAGGATCGGGTGAGCTAGCGTTTTTGCTTACAACCACTGCAACAAACCCATTACTTACCGACATACTCTCAATAGCTTCGTTTGAAGAATAAATTTTTTGAAAATTACCTCCCAAAGACCCCTTATAAATAGCCGTTCCCTGGCTTACATATACATTCCCCCCGTTAGATACACCATAACTTACTCCCAGATTAGAAGACACCGCAAAAGGCAGGTTGAGCTTAGTTACATTAAGATTGTTTATAAGATAAATATTTTTGTTTTCATCTCTTGCTATTCCTAGTGTTTGAGAAGACCATTTGAGGTCATATAACCGTGTGTCTGGAAATATTTTTGTCACATTATTGTTTGCATCAATTCCTGTTAACAGATTATCTGAATCTAAAAAAACCAATTGGTTGGTCGTAGCGTTTAAGCCGGTAATACTATTACCATATACTGGTTCTGGAGCTGAAGCTGTTACGACATCAAGATTGAAGCTTAGATTTTGGTGCGCCTTAATGTTTATTACTCTCGATACCGACGATACTTTATTAAAAGCCGATATTGCATAGCTTCCAGGCTTAACTCTTAATGAGATTATATGTATTCTATGCTGAGCCTTATTGTTGACCTGCTCCCCGTTAATTATCGGAATTATCGAAACATAATTAGTTGCAGAGTTGCTGCTTACAGTGATTTCTGCTGAATTTAAATAGCTAAATATCCAAAACCCGAGCACAATAAGTATTAGTGCTGGTAAAAATCCTATAAGTAGTTTTCTATATTTTTCGTTGTTATTCATTAGTTTTCATTTCTTTTATTCATTGTACTATTTCCAGGTCGGAAAATCAGAAGGCAGCGGATTTCCTATTGTGGAACCCTGGAATAGCCCAGAAGGTGCACCAAGTGATTTTAATAAATCATTAAAGTTTATACCTACAGTAGTAACAGTACTTCCGTTTCCTCCGTATTGCTGCGCCAAAGGCTGTGTATCTCCTGATGCTTCTGAGGCAGCCCAACCGGTTTCTATCCACGGACTACTATCGCCGCTCATTTGACATATGACTGTACTGGAAGTAACTGTTTGCCCGTGCGTGACTTTAGGATCGCAGCTTTCTGCAAAGTATACTATTTTGCCCTTGGCCGGACCGTCTGTTAAAGTGTAACTCACCCATCCTCCGCCTGGCCATCCCGAGGCACTGGAACCAATTGGGAATACTGTGTCGACGGTTCCATTACCTATTGCGTATATCGGCCCGTGACCTCCGTAGTCTACTCCCTGATCAATTCGTCTGGCAAAAAGTCCCTGGATATCACGTAGGGGGTTTTTATAGCCACTTGAACTACTTGAACTAGGCGCACAGCCACCCGTACCAGGACTAGATCCTCCCCCAGTGGAACCGGTGGATCCATGACTAAATTGAGAAAGTATTTGTTGAGCATAAGTAAGTCTTGGGCCAACAATTGAAGGTCCTTCAAAGGCGGTCGTAAAATAACTTGTCGCTGAAGATAAGTCATTTAGTGTTTTCAAATGACTAACCATGTCTGATACGCCAGTTGGGCTTGAACCGCTCATTTCCGCCCAGATAAGGTCTAGCTGAGTGGCTAGTTCATAAATTGGGCCGGTAATATGATATTTCTGTGCTTCATCAAGTGCCTTAGTACCCGGCGTCCATTGAGCAAGACCCCAACCTCCACTACCTGCGTCTGCTGGGTTCTTACTGTTTCCTCCGTTTTGAATCTCCAGGGGGTTAAAACTTGATTCTTGCTGAAAGTTGCCCATGACCGCAGCTGTTTGTATGTCGTTTAGGCCCTTACTTATAAAATAGTTCCATATTTTACTCTTATCATCAGTTCCAACTAGGGTTGTACTTGAGGTGCAAGCGCACTGCGGAGTAGTTGCGGTTGTTGTATCGGTTGGTTGGGCATCAACCGGTGTTGCGGGAGTTGAAGCATCAACTGCACGTATGTTTACCACATCCGTGCCAGTCGTAAAATTAAGAAGCTTTGCTGTTTCCCACCACAAATCAATGACTCTAGGTTTACCGTTTACTGAACTACCACCCGCTCCAACGTCTAGCTTTTCGGCTATAACCGTCTTGCCTTTAAACGTAATCGCCAGTTTTGTATGCTCTGGTAAATTGCCCATGGCAGAAAAGTCTTGTGACCCAGGACTAACACTAAGCTCTGCATACGCTGAGTGACCCGCCGGTGAGCCGCCGCCGTTACCCTGTCCATTATCATCGTGTGGTTGAGGACCACCTTGCACATCATTAGTAGGACCAAAAGACCCGTTTATATAAGTACCTCCAAATATTGAAGCTCCAACATCTTTTCCACCTGCAGGAATGTTGCCTATAGAGATGTAGTGTAGATTGGTTGGTGTTGAAGGGTTGGCGCTTGTTGGCGCAACTGTAGTACTTGTATCCGGAGAACATTGGGAGGCTACCCAATTAACATATTCATTTAAGGCCTTCTCCTCGGAATCGGTTAAAGGGGCCGCAAACGTACTTAAAGTAGTGCCAATTATAAACACCGAAAAGACCAAGACACATAGTAGTCTGTTCAGATATTTAGCACTTAAATGGTTAATGATTAGCATAGGGCGGCCAGATCCTAATCATAATTAATTTTCCACCTGGATATGTTGGTGATGACAAGTATCTGAAAATGTCACGAAACCGCTTAAAAATGGGTAGGATGGATGACACTGTATTTGACCAAAGCCTGTAGTTTTTGGCATAAATGAGGCAATATCTTGATCAAGTTTTTGGCCGACTTTATTTTTAGAGCTGTCCCAAGGCACATCATTTGGCCCCATAAATACCCCATCGATATAGTTAAAGTCTGCTGCCCTACCTCCGGAGTGTCCTGCAAGACTGCCATCATTGCTGTGATCGCTACAGAGCGCAGATAGAACAAAAGTATGTCCCATTTGAACTAGTTTAAGGAGCATGCCTAATAGGGCTGGCTGAAGTCCATCAACCTGACAGCCTTGGCCGCCTTTAATACTTACTCCTTTAGCTGTATTTTGAATATCTGGACAATCATGAGCCTGATTATTGCATGAAATCTTGCCTTGTTGAATTAAAGGTAGTAATTGACTTGCCAGGTCTTTGGCAGTCCCGGTTGGTAAGCCCCCAGATGGAGTAGGGGTTGTAGTTTGGCTTCCTGGGCTTGATGCATTCAAGTTAGCTTGTTCGTCAGCTGTAAGTAGGCTTGAATCAGATGTAGCTCCAGCGCTGCCAGAAGTTGAGCTAATAAGTAAACAAGGATCGGTAGTGTTGTTGACTGGCGTCTGCGTAGCAGGATCTAAATTACTAGGCTGGCTAGCGTCATTATTCCATTGCTGAGTCACAGCGCCGTTTACGCCATCGCTACAATGTTGATTCCAATAGGCTTCGGGGTCACTAGGTATGTCCGAATTCGAATAGCCATACTGTACAACATTAAAAGCGTCTGGCTGAGCAGTTACGGCGGCGCTAGCTCTGCCAGAAAAAATCGAGGCAAAACTATTAGTTAAAGAACCGAAAGGATTACTTATAAAACTAGCAAACGATGTTGCAGCAGTACTCTGGAATCCAAACGGCACATCCATCGCGACTTTAGACACTAGAGAATATTGACTATTTGTACTAAACATACGAGCAAAGAATGGTTCGTGAGAAAATTGTTGTTTCGCTTGGCTATCTTGTTCGTTAACTATTGTCGCAACAGCTCCAGAACTGAGTTTTCTCCCACCCAAGCCTGTATGAGCATAGTCGTTTCCCGATACATCAGCCCCTGCCGCCACCATGTTAAAAGATCTGGCGCCACTCATTTTACTAGCGAACGGAGTTTTAATGACATCCTTTAGCAAGGTGTTAAACAAAGGAGCAATTGCTTTACTAATTAACTCAGAGATGTTGTTAATAAACGGAAGATGGGAGAGTATAGCCCCCAATATATTACCTAGTAAATGCAGAGGTCCATTAATTATTCCTGCAGCGGTGGTAATTATGCCAATAAAACCTTGGTTTAAAAAGGAATGGATGGAATTTAATGTACTATTTCCTCCTCCCAGTTTTTCCTCCTCACATACTAAACTACCGGAAGGCACACCCCTCCCGTTAGCACATTTATAACTACTTGAACCACCTCTTGTGCTAGATGATGCAGCATAGGCCGTACCGGGCAAAAGGCTACCCAGTAAGGATGCGCTTGTTGAAGAGGTAGTGCTGGTAGCATTGCTTCCCATGAGGCTACCATAGAGAGGAGATCCTTCTGCCCCTGCTGTTCCTCCTACCTGAGGATCTGTTGAGCTGCCTGGTTGAGTACCTGGACTAAGAGATCCTACCAAAGAACCTACTTCTGTAGCATTAACGTGTCCCGTATGAATCTCATCGGCGTAAGTCCTATACATCATATACAAATTTACTGCTCCTGCTGCGTTAGTAACATACGACAGCTTTTTAACTATGGGACCGGCATTGTTAAGCTGGGTAATAATTGCGGATCCTTTTGAGATCCAACCAACAATTGGTACGGCATCTGTAACATTACTTGATATTTCACTCATACCTGCTTTTTCAAGCGCATAAGTAATTGCATATTTAGTAAAGCCGTCATTTCTCATCTTGCCAAGCTCTTTCAGGGCATCATCAATAACTGCTCCATCTTTTCCCGCAAGTTCTACTAATTTATTTCGTATTGCTGTATCCGTTGTTGGATCTTCTGGCGCCCCGTTAAGTGCCTCTGATCCAGTAGCGGGCGTTGTAGGCTGGGTTCTTGTTGGGTCACAACTTGTACTTATAAGACACGTTAATGCAATACCTCTTGCTTCATCCAGCGGGACTAACACGCGCTGAACTAAATAAATCTGGGCGGCAGCTTTTCGTTCAGTAAGTCCCCCAAGAACCGAATCTTTTTTATCAGAGAGTGCGTCTTTTACACCACAAAAAATAATGCAGCGTTTTACCCCGTATTTTTCTTGTAGAAGTGTGCCTACTTTATATCTAAACATGACTTTGTCCCATTTGGTCATTCCTTCTTCTGCGTCTGTCAAAGCTTGGCGTATGTCGCTCCTATTAACTATTCTGTCAAATCCTGAACCTAGACCAGATGTTGCATTACCTACGCGGGCTTCACCATGTAACCCAGGGGATTTCATATAGTACGTTCTAGTTCTTCTATCAAACCTAAGCTCAATTCCATATTTATCAGCCAATGTATTTTCTATTTTTGCTTGATTCCATGTTTTATATAGATTAGTAACAGGATTCCGACCATTTCCAGGTAAGTTAAGTGTACAATCTTTACTTACATAACCTCTACAATCACCTTTAGCTAAAGCTGGCCCAATTTCTCTTTTTAAGAACATCCTAAAGGCATTGTCTGTTTCTTTCTGAACCGCATTCTTAGCGGTTGCGAAAAATCTGTGCTCTAAATTAACCACCATGCTTTCGATTTTTAAAGGAATAAGTAAAAAAAACATGATAAGACCAATCCCGCCTAATCCTGCAATGGCTCCTCCGCCCACTGCAGCTTGTTTTTTTGTAACCTTAATTTTCGATCTTAGTTTACTTGTTGTATTAGAGTTGCCACTAGAATAGCCACTGCCAACAGTATCATTTCCGTCACCTTGCTCTTGTCTCTGTAGAGGGGCATTTCTTCCCGGCCCAGTGGTCGAAGTTGGACTTGCTGCTTCAGAACTAGGGCTGCTTTTATCAACTGCCCCGCCTTCAGAATTTCCAGCAGTATCTCCTGACGGTTTCCAAAATCCGCCGCTTCTTTCGGCTTTTCGAACAGGGTCTAATGAGTCCCCCATGGAAAATGAGGCTCCTCCTCCAGATGTAGAGCTACTGGAAGCACCAGGGCTTGAGCTAGAGCTGTTTGAGCCCGACACATCTTTATTCTCTACTTCAGGGTCATAGCCGTTTGCCATTTTAGTTTTTCGCCTAAACTGCTTATGTAATTATTATACGCTACCAGCGCTTCCAGGTGACAACCTATTACTTAGATCTATAGTGCCCTGTGGTTGGCTAAATTCACCTTCCGCAATCGCTGCTTTCATGTCTGCAACCTGACCAGGGTTAGTTGTAATCAAACCAGTCTCAGTTGGACTGGCAATTATTTGAATATGTACGTGATTCTGACCGGCAAAGAATAGTCCTTGACCCACCGGGAACTGACTTAATCTCTTTTTCTCTTCACTAGTTAGTTTAAATACATCGCTAAGAACATCTACGGCTGAGGGAGACTGTTTTAATAAAAACTGCATTGAGGCATTAGATACTATAGCTCGGCCCATACGTGAACCCATAAAGTCTTCAACGTCTTGAGTTATAGTAGTTACCCCCAAGTTGTATTTTCTAGCTCGTTTAGCTAGCGAGAAAAGGAAGTTAGCTGAATCTTCATATTTCATAAGTTGCCATGCTTCGTCAACTATAAGTATTCGCCTTTTTTGGTCAGTTTTAGTTTTATTCCAAATGTAGTTAAGCACGATGTACATAGCTACTGGCCTAAGCTCATCTTCTAGGTCCCTGACATTAAATACAGCCAGAGGATTATCTATATTAATGTTGCTTGGTTGACTAAATATGCCCGCAAATGTTCCGCTGGTATACTTGCGAAGCCTTTGAGCTAGCTGAGGACCATTACCTCCCATATGGAGCAAAGTATCGTATAAGTCGCTAATTGTTGGCGGTTCCGCGGTATGTGTAAGAGGATCGTTTGTTATTCCAGCCTTTGCATATGTGCTTATAAGAGCAGCATCTAAATCAGCTTCTTCTGAAGGAGCTAAAGCTGGCATAGTAACTTGTGAATTTCCCTGCATTTGAGTCTGTGCGCCTCCCATCATTAGACGCAACAAACCATGCATAGTAATAAGATTGGATCTTAATGCATTGTCCGCTTCTTCGGAATCAACGACTTTTGGTAATTCAAATGGATTAATACGAGTACTTGAAGATAAGCTTAATCGCACGTACGCGCCACCCGCTGCTTCACACATTCTCTCGTACTCGTTCTCGGGATCAATTATAAAAATCTCAGTGCCGAACATCATGCTTCTTAATGCCTCTAATTTCACTAGAAAACTTTTACCTGCACCAGACTTCGCGAATACAACCGAGTTACCATTTTCAAGTGTGAATCTATCAAAAATGACTAGGCCGGAATTGTGCATATTAATTCCGTACAATATACCGTTGTCCTGAGTAAGATCCGCGCTCGTAAAAGGAAAACTTGTGCTTAATGCCCCAGTATTCATATTTCGCCTTATCTGGAGCTGATCAACCATTTGCGGTATGGTACTATTTAGACCTTGCTCCTGCTGGGAAGTGGCGGCCTTACTGTATACAAGTTGTTGCCCAAGCATAGATTCAATTTTGTGACTGATAAATTCTAGCTCTTCCATACTTCCGCCATATATAGTGAAATATAAACCGAAACGAAAGAATCGCTCTTCTCCGACTTGTAATTTATCTCTCATCTCTTCGGCATCAAGAATTGCTGCTTGTTTGCCGGGGTCACGTACACGGCCTTTTTCAGAATCAATTTGGATACCAGCTTCTAATTGCGTAACTTTCTTTTTTAAGTTTTCTAGAACCACCTGACTTTCTACTGGGTATACATACATACTTAGGTCTATAACCTCGTCAATATTTACAAGACCACTTAGCCAGCCTGTATAAACTTGCCTTGGATATCCGTAGACATAGTAAGTCCTAGCATATCGTGTTCCCAGCTGAAAATGTGTGCTGCTAAACTCAAGAGAGCTTGGAGCAATGAAGTCCCTAAGAGCAGTGATACCTTTTTGGAAGGCTACCTGAACTTCTTGTTCTTCTCGTTCTCTTTGAGCCTGTGCAATTGCTACAGGATCAAGTGGCGGACTTTTTTTCTTACCTAACATGCTACTGTAATTCCCTTTGTAAATGGGCTTGAGGAGCTGTTCCTTGACCTTTAGTTACTACATCGGCTGTGAGGTCAGGAAAATTTTTAAGTTGCTGACGAGAAGCCGTATCAGGATTATAAGTGTCATAATAGAGCTCTATAAGCTCTTGAGTATCAAGGGGTATACCCTGAATGCCGCATTGAAGTAGACCAGAGAGCACACTTTGTACTCTATTGCGCAGTTCCGTCTTTGCATTTTCTAAATCAGGCTCATTTATTACCACATGCTGTTCTGTCTTATTAAATAAACCTCCGAAACCAGTAATAAAATTCTTACTTTGCGCAACAGCCTTATTAGTTGAATCAATTACCGGAAAAAATGGGATTATTACATAAAACTTTTTGTCCATAATATTGGTTTGCTGACTTAGAGAATCAATATATCCAATGTAGTCCTCCATTAGAAGAGCAAGAAGCATGTTGTCGTGTTCGGTTCGAATTTTATCTAATTTCTGTATATATGGCTGAAGATCAACTTTTTGAGAACGCATGAATATCTGGATCGGGAAATAAAGTGAGTTTAAGAATCCTTGATAACTAAATTCAACAGCTTCTTGTTCCTGAGCACTCATTAAATCAAAATTGATGCTTTTAACCATGACAACAGATCTGAATGATCCGTCATTCATAATTACAATTCCATCTCTAACCTCGGCAATTTGCAGTGAATTTTGAGTACTATTAGTGTTAGCTGCCGGTTTAGCCGGCTTGGATACAGTTGGTTGATTTTGTTGAACCCCGACTGACGGTGCTGTAGGAGGAGCAGGCGGTGGATTCGGGTTCGGCTGATAAACAGTGTTGGGCTGTGGAGGCGTAGGTACGTTAGGCATAGACTGGCCAGCCATACCAGGGTTTGGATTATTTGCTTGGGGATTCATTACTTTTTAGCCACCCTTTTCTACTATCACTGTTTTGTCTTTAATTCTTTTTAGATTAATGTAGTGAAATCACTACTTCATCATTATCTTCTAACTTTTTATCATTAACCTTTTTTGCTTCCCGAGCAATTGTTGCCACGGAAATATCATCGTTGTTTGCCAGAGATATTATAGCAGGATCGGGCTGAACTGTCAGGGCTGTAGGAATGGGCGCGTCTGTTTGCTGTACAGGCTGATAATTATCCACTGGTTGCATAATAGGTTGGCTGCCTAAAGGCTGAAGCGTTCGAAGATTTCCATAAGATACTTGCTGCGATTTATGCTGCGATTTAAGTTGAGCGGCAATTGCGGTTTCCTCGGGAGTTTCATTTTGCGCAAGTACATCTGGTGCAGATACATTTGAGGCATTAGAATTGTTATCATTTTTAGGCATAAACCACTGGTTATTACCTTGGCTTGATGGTATTTGCGGAGAAGGCACACTGGCATTCATTTTTTGAACTAACTGTTGGTGACGCATATTACTAGATTCATCAATCATTTGTCCGAAGTGTTGTGCTAAAGGGCTTGTTTCATCGTCTAAAATATCTGCGTCAGCCGGTAAATTATCGTCTGGAACTGACTGAGGCAAGGTGCTCATATCTATTAATCTTTCTGAATCGACAGTTGTCATATTTGGCATGTAATTTTGACCCTCAGCGCTAAGCGCGACGTTTTTTACCGCCCAGCCTCGACTATCTAGGGTACTTGCCAAAGCTTTAAGCCTGCTGTCAACCTCATATTGGCTTAAGCCGTTTGTCAGCACTCTCTCAATTTTTTTAGGTACACTTATTGTCACAAGCTCTTTAACTCCACTTTGATCCCAAATTCGTTTTCGAGGTTTAAGCCAAAAACGAATTTTTGCCAAAGCCCATACTTCAGTTGGCTGGTCGCGTCCAAAAGGTATTGCAAAAAAACCAAAAAACAGTGCTGGTGGTAAGAAAATAATTAACAAAAAAGGCGACAGTTTAGTAACCGTAATAAAAGATAAATAAAAGAAAAATACAGCTATTAATGCAAATATAAATTGCCTTAAAGTAAGTGGACCAAGTATATGATCTTCAGCTTCGATGTTTTGCATTAGTTTGTATGTGGCCATAGCATAATAAGTATAACAAATGTTTTCCCTAAGCTTTATCTAGAAGAGAATAGGGTGTGCAGCTATAAAACATGCAACGAACCCGTCCTTTTATGCTCGGATAGGGCCTTGTAATACATTGATAAATATCGTATAACTTATTTTATGCCAGGTTTTCAGTCCAAATCTAGTAGACGCCAGCAACGACTTAGTTCTGTAGTAACTTCACGGATTGAAGGTAGGCCGGACCCAAGAACGCATACTGAGCTTAATGAGAATGCCCGATATGACATTGCCCGTGATAGGGTCAATAGAGCTCTTAATGCACTTCATGTTCTGCCTGTAGACCAACAAAGCAAGATAGAAACTCGTGTCGAGGTTATTAAACGTATACCTGGCTGGCAAGAGCGACTTATCAACTCAAGGCGTTTAGGTATGCTGGTCTTGCCCAAGTACCGTGAACATTTCACGCTTTCACGATATGCCTACGGTGTAAGCACAAGACAAAAAGACCCTAAGCTTTACTATACCCAGGAAGAGTTACGTGGATATGTAATCCCCTTTCCGCTATTAAAGCCACCCCGCAAAGAACCGGCGTCAATAACGCCAATAGCTAGGGCCAGGCACCAAGATTTAGTAGTAGCTGCTGATACAGGCGCATCATGGGCAGGAGCACTTCGTGCTTATATTCACCCTGATAGAGAGGAAGATTATGAAGCAGCCGTTGGAGTAGGCCCGGATATTGATACTTTAGGTTTGGGCGAAGAAAGCCACAACGCAATTGACGCCCTTACTAACCCAGAAGCTAGCTCGCGTATGGATGGTAAAATTGGCTACCTGAACGATATTACAAGAAAATTAGTTTCACTAATGTATGTTGCAGAGCTACCGGCTCCTCCAGACACCGGGAGTCGGACGGGTGTATAGCGGCTCTAGACCAAACGCCTACAGCAACAAGACGCGAGTATAATTATACAAAGTGCTTGCGCTTTTAACGAATATGTAGTATAGTATATTACTATGTTATTACGCTCGGCTTCTGCAAAAATTAGACATCCAGTTCGCGAATCACTAAGGCAGCTTAATGCCCATGAGAGCACATATATCCCAGGTGATGACGTAGAGAGGGATGTAAATATGACACGCCGAGCAGGTAGCTTTGCTATCGAAGCACGTGAAGCAGCAGAACAACAACAACTTGAATCTTTGCATCAAGCATCTATGGAGCTTGCTCGACTTGCCCTTCCGTATGTTGGTACTAATAGAGACGTTACTGCTTTAGTCGAAGTTATAAGTCCATTGCCACAAGACAGGTTATACAGTGAGAAATTAAGACGTAAATTTGTAGGCCATGGCTTCACTAGAAGTGAGTACATATCAGGCACACAAACACTAGGTGCTGAAGGAAGACTTTTTCACACTATGCATGGCAAAAATTATGATAATGTAAGGGCAATAGTGCTTCCTTATGTATTTGGAGGCAAGGGCGACATAGATCGCAGGCCGCAAGTTAGACCAAACGATAGACCTGAAGATTTAGTAATTGCCTTAGACGGAAGCGATAGGTCATGGCAAGGAATATTTGTTCCTTACGAGTTGAACATGGAGCCTGGAACAGAGTCTGAAAAATTGCCTGTAGTTGGCGTAGTGGAGGATTCAAAATCAAAAAATACTGGTAACCATGCTCTTGAAGAGCACAGAACAGTAACTGCAAGTGATCCAAGAGCTTCTATCGATAGAATACGATGGCTAGCAAAGATTGAGGATAGAATTATAGACCTACAGACACAATTTGCTCCGCCGACTCATCCGTCCCATAGTCATATACCTCGTCCCTAATAACTAACCACCTGTACCAGTGCCACCCCCCGTAGCTCCTCCTCCTGCACCGGCACCTCCACCAAAGCCAGCCTCAGCAGCTGCTCTTGCTGCTTGAGCATTAGCTGCTGCAAACTCATTTCCATATTGATATGTCATGGCCGTCAGTTCTCTATTACCTCGACTAACATCTAGCATGTCCTGAACTGTGACTTTATCAACCGGACCACCAACAAGACGTTCTTTTTCTTGAGCAGTTCTGTAAATAGCATCTCTTACCTGAGGATCTATATTAGCAGGTAAGTTTTTAAGATCAATTTCATGGTTCATATACTTGGCATGTTCTCTACCGTTCTCTGGAGAGGCTTGTGCGGCAATTTGCTGACCAGCTCCCGCCATCGCTAGTTCTTGCATGAACTCTTTTTCGGAACCAGAACCGACTATATGGTCAAAGGTTTCAATAAATTGAGGAACCATAGCTTTTATAGCCTGAGGGCGACCAGTAATATGTTCGCCACGTGATCTTCCTTTTGCAGCCCCTCTTCTTACCTCAGAGCTAATATCTGCTGCCGATCTTCCACCAGTCGTCGCTACGTCTCTAGCAAGACCGACTGACTCTGTAAAACTCATTAATACATCTGATCTTCGCTGACTAGTGGCTCCTTCGCGTTGGCTTGCAATCATATTTGCTCTTAGTTGATCTCCACCATTTGCTCCTTTTGTAATTTCAGCCAACTGCATAAATGACTCGCCAACTCCCCCAGTTTGATGCTGTACACCGTGCTCATCAGTAACCATTTTTTCCGAGAAACCAGTTCCCGTGCGCCAGTTGGCGTTCCATGCTGCAATTTCCATTGAGTGTCCTGAAAGCTTGCGTCGCGCTTGCCTATGCAAGGCGACCATCTCTTTAAGTCCACTTTCTTCGGTATAACCACGGTCTCTGAAGAATTGCTCTGCATCACCATCAGCATCGCCAGAATGTGATCCGAAATGGCCTGAACCCTTATATGATTCAACTTTAGGTAATAACGCTTCGGCAACATCGTCATTTGCTAGTGCATATCTAAGCTGTTGATCTTCTTGCATCGCTTTATTTGCTAATTCGAAATCCCGTGTTGATCTAGCCGCAGCCATGCGATCTTTCATTTTATAAGGGTTATACCCGGCATTCTTTAAATTCGCGGTACCTGATGAAAGTCTATTAAATCTTTTAGCAAACTTATCATATCCAAGAGTTGTAACATCTTCGTTGAGGGCAGTACCTGATCCCAAATTTTCTCTTCTTGTTTTTCGGGCATTGGCGCGTACTTGTGCCAATGCTTTGAAGCCACCTTGACTTCTTGAATTAACAAAATTACCTATTCCACCCATAATCCCACCAGAAAGCCTGAAAGTTAATGGGATTAGAAAGTATGGAGCAAAATAAGCCGCAAATCCTAGAAAACCATTTATTACACCTCCGCTGCTTAAAGCAACTGCCGAAAAAACTCTACCAGCGGCTATAAAAGCTGCTATTAAAGGGAACATTAGTAAAGCTCTGCTGAAAGATTGCCACCATAATTTATATATATTTTGAGTATTAGGAAGTACGTACGCGATAATTGCAATAGGTGCTACAAGCATCAGGACTATTACTACTACTTGTCGTATGGTCAAGACAATAAATGCTACAAACACAGCTAGCAAAGCGGTGCCGGCGTAAGCAATTAAGGCTCCAATGCCACCAGCTAAAATTGCTGCTGGAATTCCTACGGCTACTACTCCAGCGGCTACTCCTAGCTCACCAAAAAATGATCCTATTGGATTTCCGCCAAAGTTTAAATCTATAGTGTGACTTAAATGACTAAAAGGAGCATAGATTAGATGACGAACACCAAAACCAAGGTCATTCGAAAGAGTAATCAAGAAGTCCATTAATGGCCAAGACAAGGTTATTCCTATTGCAGCAATTAGCAATCTAGGAAGCGATTTCCGAATAGTATACGCATCTAATACTTCCACTCCCAGCGCTTGGGCAATTAGTATTGCTAGACCTACTATGCTCATTAACCCAAGTGCAATATCTCTAAAAGAAGACCAGGCGTCATGATAAGCTCCACAGGTCGTGCTTGTAGTGCAGAATATGTTATTAGTATTTATTGTTAGGGCGTTTGTTATAAAACTATCAATCAAGCTGATCAATTTCACTAAAATGGACACCACAGGGCATATTACCCAATTCAGTGGATTAGCCTCAAAAGTATCACAAGTTAAACCTCCAGAACTACCACTAGATCCACTTGGGGGTGCGCTGGAACCGACAGCCGCACTACTTATTGGATTAGTATCGGGAACGACCGTACCGCTGGGCCCCAAAATCTTTATTTGCTGGGCTCCTACCGCGTTTAAAGCATTCTGACAATTCGTCCAATTTGCAGAGTTTATCCGGTAATCACCTGATCCGATACTGTTAAACATGTTTGGGCTGCAACCCAAAGCGGTAGATAAGCTACCTTGATCGCTGGTAGCTCCACCTTGACACTGGTTCCACAAACTAGAGTTTTGAGAAGAATTCACCACTTGGCAATTAACGTTTAGATCATTGAGTTTTGCACCAGCCTTGTTGTAGCAATCCTTATATAGCCCTTCATCTATTAACCAGACATAATTAACAGTTTTTGCTCCATTCGCATCTACGCCGTTAATAGCTGTATCGGTAAACATATGATCGCTACATCCTAGAGCGGATGCTAGTTGCGACTGTAAATATGAACACAGACCATTAGAAAAACTGCCATTTCCAGGATTAGGAAGATCTTGGCAGCGATTTGCCATAGTATTCAAATATGATACATGTCCCAGACCAGGTGGAGCTCCTCCTCCCCCTCCTCCTCCCGCGGATGGTGAACCACCTGCTGAAGCTTGCACTACTGTATTAGGCAGTGCGCTGGATAACAAAGGTACTAGTAATGCTATAAGCATCACTAGTATAAATGTTTTCTTTAACAAGAGATTTTTTATTAGCATGACCAGGTGTCTATGGTTATGTTATTTTATTATTTATTTCCTATATTCCTCTTCGTATATACTATAGCACAAGCATTATTCAATCTTAGTTACTTGCCATTTGACATTATTATCAATATAGTAATAGAGAAGGTTCTTAATGATACAAAAACGCAAAAATGGTTATAAATTCTATTTGCTAAAAAATCGTATTTTAGCTTCAATATCTATTTTTGTAACAGCATTTATTTTTTTGCCAATAAGCCCCGTTTTTGCAGCTGTTCAGTGTAATAGTAATGGTCTGTGTCATGGAGCTCCGACGCCATCAACTAGTCATACGGGATCCTCGACTCCTAGTGGCTCTAGCAGTAGTTCAAGCGGGCCTTCAGCTAGTCCGAGCACTACTAGCACTCCTGCACCAAGCTACTCTGATCCTGCCATAAGTTGTTCCAGTAACAACTGTGATCTTATTGCTAAATATGTTAATCCCGCCATAAATTTATTTTCAGTTCTGTTTGGACTTATAGCTGTTATATCTATTATTCTCGGAGGTATAAGTTATACAACATCTGAAGGAGATCCTCAAAAGGCGTCTAAAGCAAAATCGCGCATCATGAATACTATAATTGCAGTAGTAGCATATATTTTCTTGTTCGCATTTCTACAATTCCTGGTTCCAGGAGGAGCATTTAACAGATGACAATTACGCAAAATATTTATTGGTTGAAAAATAATAAAATTAAAATCGCATTAGCGACCCTAATCTTGTTTATTCTTTTTATTCCACATGCCACAAGTGCAGCCCCCCTAACTAATAAAGTAAGCCTTACTCTTCCAAGTAGTTTTGCTTCTGGTTTTTCAAATGATAGTTGTCAAAAAGTTACTTTTATTGGTCTTGAACCTTGGTATCACTTTTTACCTGCAGGAGAAATAGATGACGGTACTTATCACCATAAATGCGATGTACGTTGTTTCAATATAGTTGATACAAATCCTCCAAATTCTTGTGGTCAAATTAAAAGTGATGTCCCATACGTACTTATTGCGGTTATAGACGATTTACTGAGGATTGCCGGCTTAGTTGCTGTTGGATTTGTATTATTTGGAGCATTTAAATATGTCGGTAGCCAAGGTAGCCCGGAAGGAACCGCCCAAGCTCAATCGACTGTTATCAACGCATTAATAGGGCTAGCAATTACTAGCATAGCTGTAGTACTTGTGAACTTTTTAGGTAATTCGCTGGGAGGATGAAATGATAAATACTATGCATATTCTAGTTTCAACTAGTATAAGCCCTGGCGGTTTACCTCAAGCTACAGCTAATAGTGGAGCAATAAGTAGCGCAATGACAATAGTCTTTGGCACTATTGGAGCATTAGCAATACTAATGATCACGATATCGGGGCTAAGATATATTTTAGCCGCAGGAGATCCTCAAAAAATTTCTAAAGCCAAAAATGGTTTGATCTATTCTTTAGTGGGACTTGCAATTGCAGTTGCCGCTGAGTCAATCGTCGCGTTTGTGATAGGTAACGTATGATTAAAAGATTCTGTCTAATAATATTTACCGTATTAACACTACTGATCCCAAGCGTGCCTGTATATGCATCAAATGTTGTTAATTGTGCCAATTATTCCGGGGGGAATACTGGTGGCTCTGCTCTTTGTACTGATTCAAACCATAGTTCAAGTCCTATTTATGGATCTAACGGGTTATTAGTAAAAATTGCTAACATCGTTGCTTTTATAGCAGGAGTAGCAGCAGTAATATTAATTTTAGTCGGTAGCATACAATTTATAACCTCAGGCGGTGATAGTGCTAAAGTAAGTACCGCAAAGAGCACAATTGTAGGCGCATTAATAGGATTAGCAATTATAGTATTAGGAGCTACGTTAATTAATTTCGTCCTGGGTAAACTTTAAAAAGGATTTGTAATATGAAAAATATAATTAGAAAACTCAAAGTAGCGATACCAACACTAGTATTACTACTGACATTAGCAAGCCAATTTATAAGCCAACCATTAGTTTTTGCATGTGGAAGCGCGACTGGAAATTCTAAGGAACAGATATTAAATGGTACCGGTCAAACGGGATCAAACTGCAATGGATCGGGTGTTACAAATACAGTTAGCGCAGCAGTGAGCATTTTAAGCTATATTGTTGGAATTGCCGCAATAATAATGATTGTCGTAAGTGCATTCAGATTTATTACATCTGGGGGTGACTCAACTAAAGTCAGCGGCGCTAAAAGTGCTCTGGTATATGCATTGATCGGAGTAGCTATCGCTGCAGTTGCGCAATTCCTTGTACAGTTTGTTTTAGTGTCTGCAAATAATTCTGTAAATTAGCACTAATCGCATTTATTTCTTTTTCGGTTATTGTAAATATCAACCCCATTAGCTAAACTGCTAATGCAATTACGTAAAAGTTGTATTTTAGTTTATAGTTATGATATATATTTTATTAAGCAATAATGAAAGGCAAACATGATACAAAAAATTAAAAACTATAGTCTAGCGCTGATAACGTTGTTGACTCTAGCTGCACCAGTAGTAGCAATACCAGCAACTACATATGCGTGTAATTCTATAGCTAACTCAGTCGGAAACGGAGCTACGACGGCGGGAAACAATACAGCATCATCAGGCTGTAATTTCGGTACTACTGCCAATAACTCTACAATTTCTTCAATTGGCCGAAATATAGTAGATATTTTCTCTCTAATTGTGGGAATTGTATCTATAATAATGCTTATCTACGGTGGTTTTCGATATATTACTTCCGGTGGTGAAAGCGGAAGAGTTGGTAATGCTAAAAATACCATTATCTATGCCATTATAGGGCTAGTAATTGTGGCAGTAGCCCAAGTAATAGTGACCTTTGTACTTACCCAGGCAACTAACTTCACTAATTCCTAGTTAGTAAAACTCTTAGCAATATAAAAACCCCTCTTTAAAGAGGGGTTTTTAATTACTTAAAATTTCTAAGTACTATAAGACTTGGATCTTTTTAACTGTATCCTGCTGAACCTTACTAAAAGATATTGTAAGTACACCATCTTTTAGTACAGCTTCAATCTCTTCTTCTTTAACTGGAACAGGTAAAGCAATAGTTCTTGAAAATTCTCCCCAATAACATTCTTGAAGAAAATAATTCTCAACCCCTTCTTCACTGCCCGAGCTAAGAGTTCCACGAATAGTAAGCTGGTTATCAGAAATACTGACATCTAAATCATTCTTATTTACTCCAGCTGTTCGTGCTTTTACAACTAGCTTTTCGCGTGTTTCATAAACATCTACAGCTAGTTGACCTGGAACAGATTCTTCTTCATCCCATTCATCATCGACTGCGGGAGTCGCAGCGACTTGAGAAGGTTCACTTGCAACAGGGCTAGAGTCGTCACCTAAAAAGGCTGCAGTTAATTCATCTTCCTCTAACAAAAGATCGTCATCACGATTACGTCGTGCCATTATTGTTACCCTCCAAAATTAGGTTAACGACTTATTATAGTCTTAACGTTCTTTTTATTAATTAAGAACCTCATTGATTAAAAAGCTTGCGTTTTGGTGTTGTTAACAGTATAGCTAGGTAAGAATTGCTGTGCAATGCTAAGATCACTTATTTACAACACAATAATAACAACGGTCTTCAGCCACCCCATATATAGTCATTTTTAGTTATAACATTAAATCTTCTTTTATATCTAATCTTTTCTATACTTTAGTATAATTAGTAATGAACCTTTCAAAATACAACAAATGAAAAACATATTAATTATTGTTCCTACATATAACGAAGCCGATAACATTCAAGTGCTTATAGCATCTATAAATGGAGTTTTTAGCAAAACCACTTCTTATAAGGCAGATATTTTATTTGTAGACGACAATTCTCCCGATGGCACAGTGACTGTAATAGAAAGTATGATAGAAAGCTACCCTAACGACATATATATTATTAGCGGGCAAAAAAAAGGATTAGGGCGCGCCTATCGTAAAGGTCTAAGCTTCGCTAAAAATGATCTACCTAAAGACTATTACGCTTACGTAATGATGGATGCTGATTTATCTCATGACCCTAAAGATATTTCGAGTCTTCTTAAAAAATTAGAAAATGGTGCAGATTGTGCGGTTGGTTCAAGATATATGAGGGGTAGTAAAACGGTTGATAACTACCCCAAATTCCGAAGATACTTAAGCAAAGCAGCAAATAGATTGGCTAGTTCACTTATTGATTTAGATGTTGATATTAAGGATCTTACAAGTGGATTCAAAGCGTTGAACTCTAAAAGCTTGGCTAAAATGAGCCTGGAAGACATAAATGCGTCAGGATATGTGTTTCAGGTAAGTATGCTTTTTGAAATGTTTCAAAAGAAATTAGTTGTTCAAGAAGTACCAATCACCTTTGCAATACGTGCGCATGGAAAATCTAAACTTAGACTTTTTGATATTGCAGAGTTTGTAAAACAAAGCTATTTACTTAATCCAAACTCCAAACACCGTAGGCTATTACGATTTTGTACAGTTGGAGCAATTGGTGCCGTAGTAAATCTTGGAGTGCTTGTATTCCTAAAGCAAGTTATTCGCATTGATGTTATGCCCGCGTATTTAATAGCACTTGAGGTTAGTATTATAAGTAATTTCATTTTAAATAATTGGTTTACTTTTAAAATTACATATGACGATGTATCGGACAGGTTAAAAATTATAAGAACTCTACTTGGTAAATTATTAGTATTTAACTTCATAGCTCTAGGTGGGGCTACAATTGCGTGGGCAGTATTCAATTTATTCTTAAACCAGTTCAAAATTAATTATTTAATTAGCGATATAGCCGGAATTATTTTTGCAACTGGATGGAACTACGGGTTGAGTAAACGCTTAGTATGGCGAATAGTTGACAATAAAATTCCAGAAGAGCTCGAATTAATATATGAATCTCAAAAAAGCTGAACTTCCCTTTGCCTATCTAGGTAAGACTTTGTGGGGAGTACTCCGCTATTTAAGTAATTTTTTAAGACGCCACCGAACTATAAATGCCTTATTTGTTACAGTTCTTACTTTTGTATTATTTTGGATTATTAGTGAAAACCGTTTGGACCCGGATTTTGGGTGGCATCTTAAATCGGGTATATATTTTCGCAAGTTCGGCATACCTATGCACGATATTTATACATATACCGCTCAATCATATAAATGGATAGATCACGAATGGGGCAACGACGTTATTATGTCTTGGCTATATTCCATAGGCGGGTATAGTCTTGTTTCGTTTTTATATGCATCACTTTGGACTCTCGCAACCCTGGTAGCAGGAGCTTTTAAAGTTAGAATCATTGTCCTGTTTACCGCGATTATAGCCTTATCGCCATACGCAGGTAACCGGCCACTGGCATGGACAATGTTATTAGCGGCTGTCCTATTTAGGATCATCCAATCCCCTAATAAGCGATATAGATGGATCATTCCCTTACTTTTTATACCATGGGCAAACTTACATGCCGGATTTATTGCAGGTCTGGGACTTATTGCCTATTTCTCACTTAAAGAAAGAAGCAAAACCCTTCTAACTATTTTAGGCATTTCTACACTAGCAACTTTAATAAACGCTTATGGTGCAAGATTATATTTTGAGATTGCTCATACTATCTTTGATCCTGCAATTCATAGTCAGATTCAAGAATGGAAATCGTTTAGCATACCGGGACCATCAATATTATTTATGGTCCTTTGGCTAACTGGGTTTTGGATGTTTCGTCCATCCTATCAAACAGGAGTTACTAGTACCGTAAAAGAAAATGTAAAAGCATTTTTTTCGTACATTTTACATATATTTAAACTCTTAGCTCGTGAGTTAAGGCTAAGTACATTACCTGAAAATGAAAAGAAAAAACTGTACTATTGGTTTGATATTGCGCCTATTCTTCTAGCTACTGCATTTTCTGCTTCTCGAAATTTCCCATTGTTTGTAATTTTTTCAATGAAGCAACTAGATACATCGATGACGAAAGTTATTGATCTTGTCCCTAAAAAACTTGATAGACCTCGTAAAGTAGTTTTAGGTTCAATAATAGGACTACTTAGCTTTTGGCTACTTTATTCTGCATTCCTCACTTATCTTCCATGGACCACTAACAGGGAGAATAATTACCCCATTACGGCAGTTACATATTTAAAGGAACATAAATGTAGCGGTAACTTATTCAATAGCTATGATTATGGCGGTTATTTAATTTGGAAACTACCGAGCCAGCCCGTATACATAGACGGTCGAATGCCGACGTGGGTTAAATATATGAATAAATATGAAGCGGTAATTAACAACCCGGCAAAGAACTATAAAACAGAATTTCAAAGATATAATATTAAGTGTGTGCTTGTAGGATTATCTGATGGAAAAAAGCTTTCAGAAGTATTAATAAAAGCCCATTGGAATACAGTGCTTATAGCAAACGGAGCTGAACTTCTCTTGTCGCCTGAAAATAAGTAATAAAACTAATTATTTCAAATAATTGATGGCGGAGAGGGGGGGATTCGAACCCCCGCGGGAGATTGCTCCCCCCTATCGATTTAGCAAACCGACCCCTTCAGCCACTTGGGTACCTCTCCGTATGATCATGTATTGTATATTGAAATAATATATGGCGGAAGGGGTGGGATTCGAACCCACGGTACCGTTGCCGGCACGCATGTTTTCAAGACATGTTCCTTAGACCGCTCGGACACCCTTCCATATACTTATACTTTTGCTATCTATTCAAAAGTCAGTATAACGGAGGTAATTATATCAGAAATAGTTGATAGCTTTGTTGAGCAAAGTAAGTTTAGGGTACAATAACGCTTATGGCCGACGACAAAGAAGCACTGAATCAGAACAATATAACTAAAGACCATCCTCAGCCTGGGGCTGTTATATCGCCTGGAAGTGATGATACTCCCGCTTCAGTGCCAAAAGACAATAAACCAACCCAAGAGCCAGTAGAATTGCCTAAAACCCCAGACATAGAGGAACCGACTGAAATTGATAATGCGAAGTTTACTTCTAAAATCGACGAAGAAGATAATGTGCCAGATAGCTCCCCTGACACTTTAACGTGGTCTGCCCCCGAATTTATTTCTCATGACAAATCTACACTATGGTACGTAGTACTAATTATTGTGGCCTTAGTTTTATCCATCTTATTTTATATTTTGATGAAAGACATAGTTACAGTAATAGTTGTAATCATAGGTGCGTTATTCTTTGGGATCTATGGCTCTAGGCAGCCAAAATTGGTAGATTACGAACTTAATAACCTAGCTGTAGTAATGGGTAATAAAGAATATCATTACAGTGAATTTCGTACTTTCACAGTAATAAAAGAAGCTAATATTAGCGATATAACTTTTACCCCATTAAAACGCTTTTCCCCTCCTTTAAGTATATATTTTGAAACTAAAAACGAGGATAAAGTTATTAATTTGATCGCAAATCATATCCCGTTTGAACAAACAAAACCCGATGCCGTAGAATCGTTAATGCGCCGAATTCACTTTTAGATTTAAATAAAAGAATCGCCCGTGATAGAGCGATTCTTAAATAATCAGTTGTTAAGATTATGAGCGAGCCATTCTTTCCTTATGACTTAATTTTCGTTCCATTCTGTCTATGAAGTCACGCTTTTGTTTAGCCTTCCATTTTCTTTCGAATGAATCCATTAATTCGTCGGCTTCTTCGTTTGACATAGCGTTTACTCCTTTTTCTTATTTTTTTAAGTTTACGCAATTTTATTATTAAGCTTATGCCTGCAATTAAGCTGTAAACTTTTTAACAAAAAAGTTAGAATATGTCGATGAGCAAGATTCATATGGGAGTTAACAGACTAGATACATTTCAGCAAAAACATCGTGCAACAGCATTTATCTTTGCAGTTATAAAAAAATATGGTGATGATGAAGCGGGAAAACATGCTGCACTACTAACCTATTACAGCTTTTTATCACTTTTCCCTCTTCTACTACTACTAACTACAATAGTAGACGTATTGATTGGTAAAGATGCGCACCTAAGAGCAACGATTATTAATGGCTTAACGAATTATTTCCCTCTGTTAGGTAGTCAATTATCTTCACACGTGCATCGTTTAAATGCTAGCGGAGTGGCTCTTATAACAGGTATCTTATTCACTCTTTATGGGACCAGAGGAGTTGCTGAAGCTTTTAGAAATGGCGTAGACACCATATGGCTTATTCCAAAGTCTAAACGGGATAGTTTTCCTAAATCGGCTCTAAAAAGTATTGCGTTAATAGTGGTGGGCGGACTGGGATTTATACTAGCTTCGATTGTAGCAAGCCTTGCGAGTTCTGCCGGTCACGGGCTTGGGTTCAGGGCAGTGTCATTAGCAGTTAACTTATTTATACTCTTTTGGCTTTTCATATTTATTATAAATTTTAGTTTGCCAAAACACGTAACGATTAAAGAAACTAGGCTTGGAGCCGCTGTTGCGGCAATTGCCTTACTTGTACTTCAAACGCTTGGGAGCTACCTCCTAATACACCAGTTAAAAAGACTGGACGCCCTTTATAGCTATTTTGCAGTTGCTCTAGGCCTGCTTTTCTGGATATATTTACAAGCGCAAATAATATACTACTCGATAGAAATTTCAGTAGTAAATTCTAAAAAATTGTGGCCAAGAAGTTTAAATAATTCTAACAAAACTAATGCTGACAAAATTATTTCTTCAGCTATTAAGTAAGATAAGCTCGCCACCAAACACGTGGGCGACCTGAAGCTCGGCTACGAGTTTTCGGCTGATTAGACATCCCCAGTCCCTCCTAATATAAGTCTCCATAAGCAAGCATAGGCCAGTAACCTGTGTATATGCTGTGAGTATTCTTACAACGTTACAGATCTGATTAATTACAAATTCTTCTAGTGTCTGCTGGAATTATTACCTGGATCTTTACCTATATCAGCAGTTTGATCTTTTGGAGGCAGAGCGGGCCTTATTGTCTCACTAAGCCTAGACATATGTCCGATAACTCTGTCTAATGAATATCTGCGGGTTGTACCTATTGTGCGCGCTGATGCGCTAAGCATCGATTCACCTAATTGCATGCTGATTTTTGTTCCCTTAGAGGATCTTGTATCTTTTCCAGTTTTTGCTTCACTCATTTTTTGCCCCTGATCTTCAGACTTACATTAACCATTAATATTTTATAATCAGATTCAATAGATGGGTGTGAGAATATACACACTCCAGTAAAAACGTTGAAAATGGCTTTGGAGTCGCAGACTAATCAGTAAGCTTTAACTTAGCTCACCAACGAAACTGTGAAGCATTTGTTGCTTGAGAGTATCAAATGAATCAAAACCTTTAGCTAGCAGCCACATAAGTTTCACCTGAGCCATTACATCGGTCATATCATTTGTAGGAATTGCGCCAGCTCGTAATGCACGTTGACCCGGCTCATATATGTCTGGGGATGTTTTGCCTCCAGCAAATTTAGTAGAAATCAGTACAGGCACACCACTATTAATAGCCTCTTCTATTATTGGGATTAAAGAATAGCTTCCTTCAGAGGGAACGTTGCCTGCCCCCAGAGATTTTAATAAAAGTGCCCTACACCTCTTCGAGTTAATTATTTCTCTTAGTATTTCAGGATCTAACCCAGGTACGACATCGATAGCAAATATTTCTCTATTGAATTGAAAAAATGGTGTTAGGTCACTAATTTCTTCGTTGCTTTTTTTCTTTAATACCCTAGAACTAAATTTAACGCCGCCTGCTGAAATATGAGCTAAATATGGGAAAGCTGGTGAATCGAAGGCATCAAATCGAGACTCACTTGTTTTAAGTGAACGAGATGCTCTTAATACCCGATCAGAAAATACGATCATTACTTCTGCGATACCCTTTTCAATTGCAACTAACGCGGTTTTAAATGAGTTTTCAAGATTAAATCTGGCATCACTACCCGGATCAGATATTGGTAGCTGAGAACCTGTGAATATTACGGGAATTTTTAAGCTCCTACCAATGGCGATAGATACCGCGCTTGCAGTATAGGACATGGTATCAGTCCCATGAGTTACTACTATTCCATCAACCTTATCATTTAAATACCAAACTTTTTGGGCAAGATTGGACCAATGGTCAGGGTTAATGTTTGTGCTATCACGATTTTCCATTTGAATTAGCTCTAAATCAGCTAGCTCTTCTAACTGTGGAGATAAAGTAACCAGATCTGCGATAGATCTAGCTGGTACTAAAGCACCACTCATGTCAGGCACCATACCTATAGTTCCACCAAATCCTATAACAGCAATTTTCATACTTCTAACAGTATATACTTTAGAGTTTGTTTTATTTTATGATTTATATAGCGCATTAGATTTTATTCATAATTATGAGTTAAATCTCCTATAAGGAGCCACGCTTAGGCATTGGCGGTACAATAAATGTAACATTATGACTAAGAAATCGTTATCTACTAATGAGATGATAAACTCCGCAGATGAATTTGAGGTGATGTATAAATCAAACTCATCATTAATCTACCGTTTCATGTTTTGGCGCACCAAAGACGAAATGCTAGCCGAAGACCTTACTAGTAATGTTTTTGAGAAAGCATGGAGAACCCGCCAGGGTTTTACGGGCGGCTCTGCCAAAGCCTGGCTTTACAAGATTGCCCATACGACACTTATAGATTATTGGCGCAAGAAGAAAGAAGTCTCTGATGATGGGAATATCATTTCTCAAGCTGTAAGTGATAATGCTGGACTTGACGAAGTATTTGATCGAACTATGGCAAAAGCCAAGCTGCAAGAAGCTCTAGATAAACTTCCCAAAGGAATGTACAACGTGGTACAGATGCGTTTTATAGAAGGCAAATCGGCACGTGATACGGCTACTAAACTTAATATAAGTGAATCGAATGTTCGAATTATCCAGTATCGAGCACTCAAGAAGTTAAGGAATTTACTACGATGAGACAGAATAGAAGACAGCAGCTGCAGAATGAACTGTTTACAGCAGGTGCTAATGCTGCTGAGATAAAAGAGTTATTGCCCATCGCATCTAAATTGAAATTGTTGGAAGACAACAACACATCTGCTGTAGGAGAAAGAGAGAAAGAGAATCGTTGGTTAAAAATAGTTAAACCAGTGAGTTTTTCTGCTTTGGGTTTAGCTTTGGGTATGTATCTCGTCATTATTGCTCAAGCGGCTCTACCAACCAGTGTGCTATATCCTGTACAGAAGTTTTCCGATCACATTGCTGTAAGTATTCATTCGCAGTATAGGGCTAGTGTCATGATGAAACGTGCTCAGCAAGTCAATCAGCTTGTAGCCAATCACACTGATTCTAAACAGGTGCTAGCTACGCTTGCTGATTACACATCAGAGGCTAGCGCGTATAAAGCTACTCCCCATACTAACTATGCTGCGCTAGAATACTGTAAGACGAATTTAATGCAGGCGTTAGCTACAGCAACTCCCAATGTTCGTCAGGCTATTTTAAGTAGCCTGCAATCTCTTGGAACTACATAATTTGTAACAAAATTAGTTGTCATCCGTTATGTACTAGGTAGAATCTAAAACAAGAGGAGAATTATGGAAGAAAAGCCCTCTGATAGGCCATCAAAAGGATACGGCAAACACTCTAGGAAATACTGGATAATTGTCTATTTGGTAATTGCGGTTATTGTGTATGGTCTTATTTATTTAGTATTTATTCACAAAAGTAGTGGCAGCTCAGGCGGAGGATTTAGCTACTAAGATCAGTAAGTTATATTAATTATTAAGAAAGGAAAAGAATGAAAAAAGTAATTATGACAGTTGTGATTGCAGTATTAGTAATAGCTGGAGGCTATCTAATCTTCCACAAATCGTCAAAGACCACTCCTTCGACAACCTCTAGCTCTTCAAATGCTCCAGCAGTTAGTAATGCGGTCTTAGTAACTAAGACTAATGCGAGCGTGGGCCAATATTTAGCTGATCCTAGCGGTAAAACTCTATATACTTACGCTGCGGACAGTTCTGGCGTAAGTAACTGTACAGGTTCCTGTCTCGCTTCTTGGCCTGCCTACCAAGTCAATGTCTCGACTACAAAGTTACCAGCCGGTGTCAGCACCATTAAGCGTACCGACAATGGTAAAACGCAGTACACCTACATGGGTATGCCGCTCTATTACTTTATAGGTGATAGCCCAGGACAAGTCACAGGTAATGGCGTTCAAAACTTTCAGGTAGCAAAGCCATCATCCGCAGCTTCGTCTAAGCCTACTTCTACGCAGTCTACTACCTCTCCATCAACCAATACATCGACACCCTCGAACAGCAATTCGTCGTCAGGAAGTCCGTATTAACAATAAGCTTGTTAAAAAGTTAATAGAATGGCACACCTCTCTGGCTGAGGTTAGAACCAAATTACTATCTAGCTACGAGGATCAGAAGGGTCGCCCATAGGGCCGTCGTGACCTGGGCCTAATAACGGTTGATTAGGGACTACTTCACTAAAAGGATTAACCCAACCTGGACGTGGAGCAAAACCTTCCATATCGTTCTCAGAAATCGTTTGAGTTGTTACTTGTGGTTGATGATTGCCAAATTTGTTTTTAACCGCAACCATACCACCAACTAATAAAGCGTCTGTTAAAGCAACTCTTTGAGTATTTTGGCTTAATGACATAAACCCTTCAACTATCCCATATGTGGCTATTGAACCAATAAAAAACTTTAACTTCTCTATTTTGGTTAACGGAGCTCTTTCAAATAGTCTAGACAGAGCATCAGGCTCGCTTATTTTAGTTGTTTGTTCTAATGACATATAATAACTTTAGCATAAGCTTGATAAATTGTCAATCTTGGTACACCTGAATCACGAATTAGACCTCAA
>PLYP01000011.1 GCA_003153395.1 Candidatus Saccharimonadota bacterium | reverse complement strand
TTGAGGTCTAATTCGTGATTCAGGTTATGTGGTTACAATCTATCCACCCACCATTATTTGAAATTGACATATATAGCAAAAAAATTGTATAGTAACAACTCAAATTCAACAGTTCACTGGGGTCAATAAGTATAATCATGACATCAAGCGAAACAGAGGTTCAATTAACCGTTCAAAAAGGCACTAAAACTATTCGCCTAGAAAGGATTATGCCACCCAAAAATGGTGAGGATCATGAGGTCGAACTAGAAGTCGTAACTGGTTTAGAAATTCCTGGTAGCGAACCCATACATAATCCGCGGCATTCGACGCATTTGCGTAACATTAGATTGGGACGCGAAATGGTTACTCGGACAGTGACCTTATCTGACGAGAGAGCAGAACGCCTCGCTAAGTTTTACTCTATGCTTCGTGAGCACCATGGAAATGACAGTTTAGGATTTCTAAGCCGAGTTGAAGGATGGGCGATTGATCCCAAAGGTTTTAATTGTAGCCAGGCCTTATTTAAGCATCCCTCAATACTAGAGCCTGGCGAACCCTATGCTGTTATGGCTCAAGGATTCAATGAAGCTAACGGCAAAAATATTTGGAAACGTACTCATTCCGCTATTGCAACTGACGATCACCAATTATTATCAATTCAAGGAACTGGCTCTGTGCTCGCATTAATGGACGCTGAAACTACGCTTAGACTTTACGGTGGCGGCGGAGAAGGGTATTTTTCAAAAGCATACTCACCGCACGAGGTGCACGGTTATACATTTGGAATAGTCCCCATTCATTCTGACGTAGAATTTGTTTCCGGCTTTATTACAAACGAAGCATAAATATCTGCCTATTGTTGGCCAAACAAGCGTTAGCGGATATACTAGCTGCATGCCTCTAAACTTAAGACAGATTCGACTTAATTGTGCCAAAGCTAGAATCAGAATGGCCGAAGCCAGAGAAAACAAATGGGCTTTCGGCGCTTTTAATTTAGATGACCAAGCGACGCTGAAGGCAGTTATTCAAGCCGCGTTAAACAAAAACGCTCCGGTGCTAGTTGAAGTAAGCCAAGGCGAAGTGGACGATATTGGGCTAGATAACGTCAGAGATTTGGTCGACAACTATAGAAGTCAGTTTGGCGTTGAAATATATATAAACCTGGATCATAGTCCAAGCGTTGACGCTGCGAAATCCGGCATAGAAGCCGGCTTTGAATTTATACATATAGACGTAAGCCAAGCTAATCATGAAGCCACGGATGACGAAATAATAGCCGCTACCAAAGAGGTAGTAGATTACGCACAGTTAACAGGCGCATTAGTAGAAAGTGAGCCCCATTATTTCGGCGGCGGCTCTAATGTCTTTAAAGAAGATATAGATTACGAAGAAATTAAGAAAACTTTTAGTGACCCAAAAGGCGCTAAAGCATTTGTTGATGCCACGGGCATAGATACTTACGCGGCCGCAATTGGAAATCTTCATGGCAAATACCCGGTTCCAAAAAAGTTAGATCTAGATCTGCTTCAGGAAATAAGAAATGCGTTGTCTTGTAATATTAGTCTTCACGGTGGCAGTGATACGCCAGGCCACTACTTTAGGGATGCCGTAGCAATTGGTGTCAGTAAGATTAATATAAACAGTGATATGCGCTATGCCTACCGGACAGCTTTGGAAAAAGTTTTAAAAGAAAACCCCAATGAGTATTCGGTGGCTAAACTAATTTCCAAGGAAGTAATATCTTCTGTCCAGGCTGTTGTAGAATCAAAAATTGAAGATTTCAATTCAGCTGGAAAAGCGAAACCTTAGTTTACTTGTTATGCTTATGGCTAATTGTTAAACTATTGAGAGCTTTATAGATTTTCTAAATTAATAAGGGTGGGCACAAACTTTGGCAGAGCAACCAGATGTAGTAAGTATCGGCGACATAGTAACTGATGCATTTATAAAGTTATTACCTGAACATGCTCAAACTTACGAGAATGAAGAAGGTAAATGGATAGCCATGCCTTTTGGCACAAAAATTCCATATGATCATGCGGAAGTTATAGAAGCTGTAGGCAATGCCAGTAATGCGGCAGTTGCTTTTTCTCGACTAGGGCTTCACAGCGCGTTCGTAACTAATGTCGGCGGCGATGCTCACGGAAGAGATATGATCGCTGCGCTTCACAAGAATAAGGTAGATACTCGTTTTGTAAGGATTAACCCCGATAAAAAAAGTAATTACCATTACGTCTTATGGTTCGGCGACGAAAGAACTATCCTTATAAAGCACGAAGAATATGATTACCACTGGCCTCACCTTACGCCAAACGAAACTCCAAAGTGGGTATATTTTAGCTCTATTAGTGAACACGCTATTGAATATCATGATCAGGTGTCAGATTGGCTAGAAAAAGTTCCTGACGTAAAACTAGCTTTCCAGCCCGGGACTTTTCAAATGGAAGCAGGAGCCGAAAGACTTAAAAAGATTTACCAGCGAAGTGAAGTTCTTATATTGAACAGAGAGGAAGCAGTTATCGTCGGCGGCGGTAATCACGAGGATATTAACGATCTATTCAATCATTTGCATGAGTTAGGTCCAAAAATTGTAGTTATTACCGATGGACCTAACGGCGCATATACCTCAGATGGTCATCAACGTCTAAGCATGCCGCTATATCCAGATCCAGCACCACCATTAGACCGAACAGGTGCAGGGGATGCTTTCGCCTCTACTTTTGTGGCTGCTTTGATAAAGGGTAATAGTATCGAAGGAGCCCTGCAGTGGGCACCAATAAATTCTATGAACGTTGTCCAAAAAGTCGGCGCCCAAGCCGGATTACTGAATGATGAAGAAATTGAGCAGTACCTTAAACATTCACCTGATTGGTACAAGCCGACTAAGCTTCAGTAAATAAAGCATATTCATTTCGCTTGCTGCTTATGTTAATCTGTAATAGACAGGAGATTAATCAAGATTTTTGGAAAAATAGTAGATAAAAAGTAAATACGTAAAAGTAATAATACAATGACAAGATTTTTATCAGAGTCACTAGATGCGCGCGAACCATATTTCCGCCGTGGTATAAGTAAGCTAGAGTCCGCCAACGGCCATCCTGCTGCAGACATCAGGATTACGGGCGAGATAAAGTCTTTATCGCACGGCAAACTAAGCCAGTTAAATTTAGACCCCAGAGATACAACGTCTTATGAGCTTTATCAGGCATTGAACGAAAGAATTAAGAATGACGACAGAAATCTAACAAGAACTCTGCGCACACTTGCTGCTACCCAAATATCAGCAGAAGCAGATCCGGTTGAGGGAATGGTTTTAGCAATTAAAAAGTACAGCGATGATTTACGCTGCTTTGCTATAAAATCAAGCCGCTTAAGGTCTGTTCTCCGCGACTTATCACCCAAAAAAACTATGAGAACCCTAGGCTATCGCTCGCTTGATTCGATGCTAAAGCACGAATCTCCAGTATTGATTCTTGCTGCTGCATCAATCACTGAATCTGAAGGCTGGCAGAAAAAACTAAAAGATCATTATAAAAAGCTGAAACCAACGGACTTTGAAGACAAAAGTATCAGCATTCTTTATCCTAAAGGAAAAAGCTGGGATAAGCTTGCTAGCAAAACTGTTATTGAATCTAAACATAATTTTATAAGCTTCAAGGAACTTGGAGCCATAATATTCTTTCCACTTGAGCAAAAGCTAGTACCAGAAGGAGCGGTTACGGCAAGCCTATGTTTAGCTCTTCACGAAGTAAATGAAATACGAGCCAGCTCCTCTTTTTTAAAGTTTAATCTAGTAAAAGCGGATTTTGGAAGCTTAGTAGCTAGTATTAGTGACGGCGTTCCATTACTAACCTCAACGCTGATAGATAAACCGATGCCGTGGCACCTAATACATAGATACTATGCAAAGATATCGGGAAGCATTAAGGATGAAATTTTTGAACCTTATTTGGAAATGGAAGATTTAGTCTGGCATCCCATTGAAAAGACTTTGGCCAAAATAGAGCCGTCTTTTGAATTCTGGAAAGGCGCTAATTACTTAGGCCAAGCAGATGGCGGTGGTGGTGGCAAGCCAGTATCTTTCAATATTATCGATAGTGCCTTAAATCTGTGCAATAAACTTTCTTATGAGAATCGTATAGTCAGCTATTTCCAGCAATCGCTATGGCACGAGCTTCTTCTGAGATACTTAAGCCATGAAAATGTGGAGCGAAGTCTACTACTGGAAATGCAGCCTCAGCTTGCTGAAGAAAGTATAATTTCGTGAGCCCGGCTACGCATACCAGTAAACATTTATTAAGATATTCCATTTGCGTATCGGGTGCTGCTTCAGGAGATACAGTACAGTCGGCAGCCTCAAGGGCCAAAGACGTTGGAGAAGCTATTGCGAAATCTGGACATATTCTTACGACCGGTGCAACCGTCGGTTTACCCTATTATGCTGCTAAGGGCGCCAGTGAAGCCGGAGGTATGAGTATAGGCTTTTCACCAGCGGTAAGTTTAAGGGAGCACCTTCGAAAATATCGATTGCCTAGCAGCTGCTTTGATTTTATAAATTTTACTGGCCTTCATTATGTGGGCCGTGACCTTTATCTAGTACAATCCAGTGACGCCCTTATTACTATTGGCGGCAGATTTGGCAGTCTTCACGAATTCACGTCCGCGTTAGAAGCCCACAAGCCCTGCGGTATACTCTTAGGTAGCGGAGGCACAGCTGATGAGATACCAGAGCTAATGAAGGTTCTAGAGCCCCCCTACGAAAGCCTGGTAGTGTATGATGATGACCCTCAGAGACTGGTAGATAAGATAATTAAGATATTGGACGAAAAATATAAAGACATTCATAACCAGTTAATGAAGCACGATTTAGACTGGTTCATGAAAATGGACCCACCTCGTCCCCATGCTGGTTAATAAATTTAATAGTTTATATTAGAGAAAATATTTTTGGATACTAACAATGCCTGTCAGAAATAAAAAGCAACGACACTTCTCATGGCTAAAGCTCGTTTTAGTACTGCTAATTTTACTTTTGGTAGGCGGCACCGGTTACTACGTATATATATCAAATAAGCGAGCAAGTAATACGCTAGCGGACGCCAATAAAATTACGGAGGGTATTAAACCTATTAAAGCTTCACTTCCTCCAGCTTCTGTAACCGCTAACTGGACAATCTATAGCAACCAAGAAGGATTATTTAGCTTGAAATATCCGGCGACGTGGGTACAGCAAACTAGTAGGAAACTCTGCCCGGCAGGATATTTTGACAGAGCCCTATACATTGGTCCGGATAGCAAGTCGGTAATAAAATGTCCGGCTCTAAATCAAGGACAGGTATATGTAGCGTCTTATCTTGGAGACCAAACAGCTAAATATGCTCTGAATAGTACTAACTATAAAAATATAACGATAAAGCATCTGGACGTAAGCGGTGTGCCTGGAGTTAAAACAACTGGCTTGCTTGAGATTAGTGGCAAACCTCCTTTAGGTTCGTACCCAAATAATAGTTTTACCATGCGCTATATATTCTTTACTAATGGAAATACTTATGTCGCCCAATACGTTCAGGCACCAAATAATTTAATTCCATCAAAAAATGTTCATACCGATTTTGAGCTTATAGTAAATCGTACTTTAAAATTTAGGGGATAGCTCATAACAATCTACTAATAAACCTTGTTACAATTAATAGATGAATAGACTAAGACTTGAGAGTGATTTTAAGCCAACCGGAGACCAGCCAACTGCAATTAAGCAGCTAACTGACGGCCTAAAAGAAGGATTACGCAACCAAACTTTGTTGGGAGTAACTGGTTCAGGCAAAACTTTCTCAGTTGCGAATGTTATTCAAAACGTTCAAAAACCGACACTTGTTCTTAGTCATAATAAAACGCTTGCCGCTCAGCTTTATAGCGAGTTTAAAAAATTCTTTCCGGATAATGCTGTCCATTATTTCGTTAGTTACTTCGATTATTATCAGCCAGAAGCATACATCCCAAGGTCGGATACATTTATAGAGAAAGATTCACAGATAAACGAGGAAATCGACAGGCTGAGACACGCCGCTACTGATTCATTGTTAAGCCGAAAAGACGTGATCATTGTGGCCAGCGTCAGCTGTATATACGGCATAGGTTCTGTAGAGGATTACAACGGACTATCGATTGACGTGAAAAGGGGAGAGCGAAAGGTAAGGGATAAGTTCTTAAGGCAACTTACCGATATCCAGTATCAGCGTAATGATATAGATTTTCACCGTAGCACTTTTAGGGTAAGAGGCGATGTAGTCGATGTTTTTCCGGCAGGTGAAGAGCTAGCTTACAGAATGGACTTTTTCGGAGATGAAGTCGAGCGAATAACTAAAGTCGATCCTTTGACCGGAGAGATATTAGCTGAACTTGATTCATATAAAATCTTCCCAGGATCACATTACGTAACACCACAAGACAAATTAAAGGTTGCCTTGGGTAGTATCGAACAGGAGTTAAGTGAGCGCTTAAAACTATTTAAATCACAAGGTAAACTTTTGGAAGCTCAAAGGCTAGAACAAAGAACTCGTTTTGATTTAGAAATGCTAGAAGAAACAGGGTTCGTTAAGGGCATTGAAAACTATTCCCGTTATCTAACTAACCGCGAGCCCGGGGAACAACCAGCCACATTAATGGATTATTTCCCTGATGACTACTTATTAGTAGTAGATGAATCGCATATGACAATACCTCAAGTAAGAGGTATGTATAACGGCGACCGGGCTAGAAAAGAAGTATTAGTTGAACATGGCTTCCGGCTGCCAAGTGCGCTAGATAACCGACCACTTACTTTCACTGAGTTTGAAAGGCATATTAATAAAGCAATTTACGTCAGCGCGACACCTGCCGAGTATGAACTTACCAGAAGTCCTGAACCGGCCCAGCAAGTTATTAGACCGACAGGGTTGCTTGATCCTAAGATTGAAGTCAGACCAATAGAAGGGCAGATAGACGACTTAATAAATGAACTTAAAATCACAATAGACAAGCATCATAGGGTGCTAATTACTACGCTTACAAAAAGAATGAGTGAAGACCTGGCCGAATATCTGCAGGAAATTAATCTTAAAGTCGCCTATCTTCATAGCGATATAGATACCCTAGACCGCAGCGATATCCTGAGAGACTTACGGCTTGGCGTGTACGACGTTCTTATTGGCATAAATCTTCTGCGCGAAGGCCTGGACCTACCCGAGGTCGCGTTAGTAGCAATATTGGACGCTGACAAGGAAGGCTTCTTAAGAAGTGAACAGGCTCTGACTCAAACCGTTGGACGCGCTGCTAGGCACGAAGAGGGCAGAGTGCTGATGTACGCAGACCGCGTGACTAACAGCATGAAAAAAACTATCGATGAAACTAATAGACGTCGAATTTTGCAGGAGAAATATAATACTGAGCACAATATTACGCCTACGGGAATAAGTAGAGCTATAGAGAAAGGAATGCGGCCTGACCTTTCGGAGGAAGCAAAAAGGGCTAAGCTTGACTTAAGAAAGATTCCTAAAGATGAATATGGCTCCATAGTAAAGGATCTTACCGGACAAATGGAATTGGCGTCCGCAAATCTACAATTTGAAACAGCCGCAGAAATCAGAGACATAATTAACGATATAAAAAATAAGATGGAGACAAAATAATCTGAGCAAATTTAGTGAAGAATATCCTCAACCTAGACGTAGAATAAAGGGCAAGATAATGGATCTTTTGCAAAGAAGGAACAGCCCATATCTCAAAGTTAATTGGAGCCACGCTGTACCAGAACAGTTCAAGCAGGATCCTAAAGGTGAAGTAGTATCCTTTGGATTAGAATCATTTTTAAACGCCGATGATTATAAGGACCGTAGGGAAGATATAATTGGCGTTGTTGCTATTCATACAGAAGACGTTATTGAATGGTATGAAACTTTATCGTCGAAAAGGGACGTTATCGTACCGGCAATAGGCTATTTTGAATGGGATAATAGCTATATTGGTACTTTTCCGCCAGAATTTAAATTCGGTAAAAATAGCGAATGGGCTAATGAATATTTGATAGGGTGCAAATTAAAGCCAGACATTAGATTTACGCCTGGTTTCTATGTGCCAGGTGAGTTGTTCTATCAGCCTGAGAACACTCAACCCATAGGTATATTTACTCTTGAGGAAATAGCAGCCAGTTTACCAGGCATACCAATAATTAGAAAATAAGAGAATTATAATCAGCTATGCTGCTGCCGATACTAGCTCTGTGGAACTTTCCGGAATTGTATCGGGAATAACAAATGTTGAGGTTTTTTTATGTTCAGCAGCTAATCTTACACCTCTTACATACTTAATTACGGCAGGGTGTCGTGGTACAAAACAGTGCTCAAAAGGTATAATTGATAAAGATTTAGCGTCTTTTGGCATTCCAGGAACGAGTCTTAGAAATGGTTGAGCAATTCCTAGCACTAATTTGGCAGCCTTCTTATCATTAGCGAGTTCGACAGCTAAGCCGTGAGGTAATCTAACTAAATTGTCTAAAGTTGTAGAAATAATTGAAAGACCAACGTGATCGGGCCAATGTTCGGCTCGACGTTGGCGGTGATCCACCATGTGGTCTGAATCGTGGAGAATATGTTCGTACTCTTCTCTATTACCATGTATTTTTGCTAGTCCTTTAACGGAAATAGTCTCTTCTTTAATCCCGTCGTGCGCTCCGCTTAAATGTACGGCATCAGAAAACATATCCGGATATAACATAACTAATTGTTCTAACACTAATGCACCTGTCGAATGGCCTATCCCAACCATTGGGCGCTCAAGTCTATTAAACAGAGCAATAGCTCTTCTGCTTGCCACCGCGACCATTTCATCTTTATCTTGCAGTAGTTGTCTGGGTAGTGGCACGTATCTTTCGGAAGCTGGTATTTCTACTGAAGTTGGTCCTTCCAATAATTTGCCATACATTGGGAGCATCCAATCAACAGTGAAAGCACCACCGATAACCAAGTCAGGAGCCATTAAAGCTTGAGTCCCGTTATTACTTGGGTTTTGTTCACTCATAAATGTAAAATTTCTTACTGTAATCAATCGTAGTCTTATGCTTATGGTTTGTAAAGTACATAATTTCGGCTATTTTCTTAGACCATATTATTCACCAAATATTAATCTCTCTGTTACAATTTAAGGATATATGGCAAAGTTATCTCGGGAAGATTTATTAAAATTAGCTCAGCTCGCTAAGATAAAATTATCTGAGCAGGAGATTGAAGAATTCAGTGCGGAAATCTCCGATATTCTGCATTATGTGGAGCAGCTTCAGAGTGTAAATATTGACGATTTGGCGCCCACAAATCAGGTTAGTGGCCTAACTAACGTAATGAGAAACGATGAAGTTAAAGACTACGGCTATAAACCTGAAGATTTACTTAAAAATGTACCCAAAGTCAAAGATAACCAAATAGAAGCAAAAAGGATGATTACTTAATGGCCAGTCAGTGGATGCCGCTTATGGACATTGCGAAAGATGTTCAAGAGGGCAAACTAAAAGCTAGTGATCTAGTAGAAACCGCCCTAAAGAATATAGATGAGAACAGGGAGTATAAGGCCATAATTACTACCACCGAAGCCAGAGCCAGAGCCAGAGCGGCTCAAATAGACGATAAGATCAAAGGTGGTGAAAAGGTAGGGAGATTAGCTGGGGTACCGTTTATTGCAAAAGATAATTTTCTTGTTTTCGGCGCAGAAACCACTGCCGCTAGCAATATTTTAAAAGGCTTTAACCCACCGTATCAGTCAACTGCAATTGAGCGCTTAGAGAGTGAGGGCGCAATTTGTGTCGCTAAAGCTAACCTAGATGCCTTTGCTCATGGGGCAAGTACAGAAAATAGCGATTTCTTTACTACTCTAAATCCGAACGATAAAGAACGAGTTCCAGGAGGAAGCTCCGGTGGATCAGCTGCCGCCGTCGTACTAAATATGACTCCCTTCGCTCTTGGCACTGATACCGGTGGATCTATTAGACAACCGGCCAGTTTTTCGGGCTGCGTAGGATATAAACCAACCTATGGTCTTGTATCTAGAAGCGGAGTGGTGGCTATGGCAAGCAGCACTGATGTTATCGGTCCCTTAACCAAAACTGTAAGCGATGCAGCAGTTGTACTTGACGTTATGGCCGGTAAAGACGAACTTGATTCAACCACAATCGACCGGCAAGAAAACTATACCGAAATTGATACCGATCTTAGCGGTAAAAAAATTGGCATTATTAAAGAATATTTTAACGAGGGACTTAATGATGACGTTAAAAAAGTAGTTAATGCTGCCATTGATAAATTTAAGGACGCAGGTGCAGAAATTAAGGAAATTAGCTTATCAGATATTGGTATGGCTCTGTCGGTCTATTACATTATCTGCCCGGCTGAAGTTAGCAGTAATTTATCACGTTATGATGGCCAAAGATTTGGTTACTCCTATGAAGCAGCTACTGATTTAGAAGACAGTTATCTTTCGTCTAGGGGAAATGGTTTCGGTAAAGAAGCTAAAAGACGAATCATTATAGGTACTTATGTGCTCAGTAGCGGCTATTACGATGCATATTATAAGCGTGCTCAAATTGTAAGAACCAAGCTAATTAATGAATTCGAGGCAGCGTTTAAGGAAGTAGACTATATGGTGGGACCGGTAGCACCTACCCCAGCATTTAAAATTGGTGAAAATTCGAGTAACCCACTTCAAATGTACCTATGCGACATAATGACTGTAGCTGCTAATATTGTTGGTATACCGGCTATTAGTATTCCTGCCGGAGTTTCAGGTAACCTACCCATTGGGATTCAGCTAATGGCACCAAAAAAAGCCGATAAGCAATTACTGGCTGTAGCTAAAGCATGTGAGGCAATACTTTAAATGAGAATTTTACCGCGTAGAAAAATTAAGGCAGCTGACTATACTAAACGTTGGAAAGATTTGCAAAGCTTATGTGTTCAGCGTAAAACCTGGCCAGACGCTATTAAAGAGGCAGATAAGCTTTTAACCAAAGCTTTAAAAAAACGTGGGTATAAAGGAAAAACCACAGGCGAGCGATTAGTTGCTGCTCAACATGACTTGAAATTTAACGAGGAAGTATGGTTCAGCCATAAATACTACAATAAGATCAAAGAAGACAAAAGCATAGACCTAAGAAAACTCAAGAAAAAAGATGTAGCTATGGCTTTAGTTGGATTCAGAGAAGCCTTAAGAGACCTGGGAGCATTAGAACGACCGCATGATTAGTAGCGAAGTAAGAAATAAGTACAAGGTGACAGTCGGAATTGAGTGTCATGTTCAGCTTAAGACTAAAACCAAACTTTTTGCTGCTGTAGGGAACGATGCGCGCGAAGCTCCACCCAATACATTAACCAGTCATATTTGTTTTGGATTACCAGGCGCCCTACCTGTACTAAACAAGGAAGCTATATATCTGGCATCAAAAGCGGCATTTTCGTTAAATTCTCGTCCGCAAAAGTTTAGTAAATTTGACCGCAAGCATTATTTTTACCCAGATCTTCCAATGGGCTACCAGATAACTCAATATGACGAGCCTATTGTACTAGGCGGCAACGTAAAAATAGAAGTTGACGGCCAGGAAAAAACAATCGGAATAACCAGGGCACATCTGGAAGCTGATGCCGGTAAAAGTACACACTCTGCCGGTAAGGACTATTCCTTAGTTGATCTAAATAGAGCGGGTACTCCACTGCTTGAAATAGTAAGTGAGCCGGATATGAGTAGTAGTAGCGAGGCTAAAGCCTTTGCCCGAGAGCTATATCTCAGGATGCGCTACGCTGATGTTTCGGATGCTAATCTGTTCTATGGCAATATGAGGTTCGATGTTAATGTCAGCGTCAGTACCAATGATGATCTCGGCACACGAACAGAAACAAAAAATTTAAACAGTTTCAGGAGTGTTGAAAAAGCAGTAGATTACGAAGTAAATAGACAAATTGAATTATTAGAAAAAGGAGAGAAGATTATCCAGCAAACAAGAGGCTGGGATGATGCTAAGCAAAAAACTTTCCTTCAGAGAAGCAAGGAGAATGCTGACGATTATAGGTATATGCCTGATCCAGATTTACCACCAGTCATTCTAGAAGACAGCTACATAAATACAATCGAATCTGAGATGCCCCTAATGCCAGAAGATTGGCGAGAAAAGTTACAGTCTTTAGGTATGGACAATTCGCAAACTGAGACTTTACTGGAAGCGGAAGTAGAGACTGACGAAATAGAATACTTAGCTTTAATTGAAATGCATCTGGAGGATCCCGATCTAGCTAAATTTATAGCTAACTGGATAGTAAACCTGGAAATACCACTTAGGCGAGACGAAACCATTACTGCGACACTTACCACTAACAATAGGGCAAAAATTTATGCGGCGTTATACGATTTATACAAAAGCGATAAATTAAGTTCAACAAATTTAAAATCACTATTTTCAGATATATTTAATGCGCCTGTATCAGTCTCGGAAATAGAGTCTTATGCTGAACAAAAGGGTTATATACAGCTATCTAACGAAAACGAACTGAATGAAATAGTTAAAAAAGTAATTGAGGACAACTCTAAGGCTGCTAGCGATGTAGCTAACGGAGAAAATAAAGCTATTGGATTTTTGGTGGGCCAAGTAATGAAAAATAGTAAAGGTAAAGCTAATCCTTCGCTGGCTCAAGATTTAATAAAAAAGCAACTAGGCGTCTAGGGCGCACGTCGTGTTACAATTTTAACCATGGCTCAGATGAAAGTCCGCAAAGCGGTTATTGCTGCTGCAGGTTTTGGAACCAGGTTCCTGCCCCAGACTAAAGCGATGCCTAAAGAGATGCTACCCCTGGTGGATAAACCTATTATTCAGCAGATTGTCGAAGAATTATGTACTGCTGGTATCACCGATATAGTTATTGTTACTGGTTATCATAAACGTACTATAGAAGATCATTTTGACAGGATCAGTGGTGACTTACTTGCAAACTTAAAGGCCAATGGAAAAGCTGAACTCTTAGAAAAAACCCGGCGAATTTCCGAGATGGCAAATTTTGCATACATTAGGCAAAAGGGACCATATGGCACCGGCACTCCTTTGCTGGACGCTGCCCATCTCATTGGTCAAGAACCTTTTATCTATACGTTTGCCGACGATTTTATTGCTGCTGCTCCCACACGATTCGAGCAACTGCTAAGTGTCCAAGAAGAGCTTGGCGGATCGGTTATATCTTGCGTTAAAAGAGATCATGACGAGGATTACGGTCGCTATGCTTATGTAGGCGGTAAGGAAGTTAGAAATGGTCTTATAGATATAGAAACAATTTTAGAAAAACCCGGTAGTCGGGAAAACTCACCTAGCGATTTAGCTTCAGTTAGTGGTTACGTATTTGACCCAGCTATGATTGATTACTTAAAAACTCAGCTTGGAGAATTTAAGGGCGAAGGCGAGTTTATGATACAGGAAGCGATGCAGAAAATGACTGGAGACGGACACCATATATATGCTTGTGAGATACAGAATGGAAACTATTATGATACCGGCAACCCCTTGGAATATTTAAAAACAGTCTTTAATTTCGCCTTAGAACGAGAAGACATTGGCCCCAGTCTTAAAAAATATCTAAAGGACAAACTAGCCTAGATAGAAAAGTAGTTATATACTATCTATATGACTACAACAGATACCGTACTACTAATTATATTAACTGTACTATTAAGTTTGTTCTTTCTACTTGGCTCAGTACTTATGTTCGTTATTATTAAACTTGTTCTGGCTATTAGACGGGTCGTAGATAAGGCAGAAGACGTCGTTGAATCAGCCGAGCATGTTGCAGAAGTATTTAAGGATACTCAAGGACGATTAGCCCTTATTAAACTAGTTAGAAACATTTTTAAACTTGCCAAAAGGAGAGGTAAATGAGTAGACATAGCCGAGCACAACAAAACCTTAAACGATTAGCGATTGGAAGCGGCATAGCCGCTGCAGCCGGTTATATTGCCGGTGTCCTAACGGCACCTAAAAGCGGTAAGGAAACCAGAGTCGATATCCAGGATGTAGCCGAAAAGAGAAGGATTGAGGCCGAAAAGGAACTCAAGAAACTTCATACTGAGCTTAGTAATGTTTTAAAAGAAGCAAAAGATAAAAGCGATGGCCTAAGCTCTAAAACTAAAACAGATTTTAAGGATCTAACCGAGAAAGCAGCTGACACAAAAGAGAAAGTACGAGAAATCCTTAGCGCTATCCATGAAGGAGACGCTGAGGATCAGGATTTGAAGCGTGCTATTAAAAATGCTAATAATGCTATAGAACACCTAAGAGATTTTATTAAAAAATAGGCGTGTCCTGTAGCCATCATTTTGCTATAATTGTAATTGTATAAATAAAGCTCCCTTTATTTGGTATGAGAGGCAGTTTTGGCAAAAAAAACAATTAATTTGAATGCTAGTGATTACGTACATCTGCACAACCATACGCAGTACAGCTTGCTAGATGGCTTAACAAAAATTCCTGAGTTAGTGTCACAAGTAAAAGATCAGGGGATGACGGCCGTAGCTGTTACTGATCACGGAACGCTGAGCGGTACCATTGAGTTTTATAAGGAAGCTGTTGCCAGTGGCATAAAGCCGATTATTGGCATTGAAACATATATCGCCGCCAGAAAACTACAAGACAAGGAACCATCGAAAGATAAGCCGAATTATCATCTAATTTTGCTAGCTATGAACCGTGTAGGGTACCAAAACCTAATGGCATTATCGACGGTTGCTAATTTGGAAGGATATTATTATAAGCCGCGAATAGACCGCGAACTACTTGCCGAGCATAATGAAGGTTTAATCTGCCTAAGCGGTTGCGCCAGTAGTGAGCTAGGAGACGCACTGAGACAGGGCCAGTATGAAGAGGCTACTAATATAGCCAAATGGTATAAAAAGGCCTTTGGCGATCGTTATTACCTAGAATTGCAAGACCATGGTCACCCTAAACACACCAGTATGTGGCAAGAACAAGAGCGAATTAATGAAGGATTGCTTAAAATTAGTAAGGAACAGACTATTCCCTGCGTTGTTACCTGCGACGCCCATTATTTGAACCATTCAGATCAAGAAGCGCATGAAGTATTGCTCTGCGTTCAAACAGGTTCGTTCCTGACTGACGAAAAAAGAATGAGCCTTAAAGACTTTGAGCTGCATGTAACTAAGCCGGAAGAAGTCATAGAAAGATGGGGCGAAGAATATCCGGACCTTATTACTAATACCAAATTAATAGCTGACCGATGTGATTTAACAATTGAACTCGGTAAGATTTTAATACCGAAATTTCCTGTACCTAAGGGAGAAAGCGAAAGAACCTATTTAGAAAAACTTCTCTACAGGGGACTAGCCTGGAGATACGGCGGAGTCAGCGAGGCTAAAAGCAATAAACTGTCTGTAGAAGAGGCCGTTAAAACTCTTCCGTCCAATGTCCTGGAAAGAGCTCAGTACGAGATAGGCGTAATTGAAGATATGGGCTTTAACGGATACTTTCTCATAATCTCCGATTTTATAAAATGGGGCAAAGACCAGGGTATAGTTTTTGGTCCTGGTCGGGGTAGTGCCGCTGGCTCTATCATTGCTTACGCGCTTAAGATAACCGAACTTGATCCGCTGCAGTACGACCTACTTTTTGAGAGATTTTTAAACCCAGATCGAATTTCAATGCCGGATGTTGATATAGATATACAGGATAGCCGCCGAGAGGAAGTAATTCAGTATTGTGTAAACAAATACGGAAAAGAACGAGTAGCGAACATTGTCACTTTTGGTAGAATGGCCGCTAGAAATGCAGTTAGAGACGTGGCTAGGGTAATGCAAGTTCCCTACGCGGACGCCGATAGACTGGCAAAAATGATACCTCCCCCCGTTCAAGGAAGACACATACCACTAGCTACTTCTCTAGAAAACGACAAGGACTTAAGACGAGAATATGAAACTAATCCAACCGCTAAGGCAGTATTTGATCTAGCTAAACAGCTGGAGGGAACGATTAGATCTCACGGCGTACATGCCGCCGGCGTAGTTATTGCTCCGGAAGATATCGTTTACTATACACCGCTGGAAATGGCGCAAAAGGGAGTAGTATCCACTCAATATTCTATGGACCCAATTGCAGAACTTGGCCTACTAAAGATGGACTTTTTAGGTCTGTCGAACTTGACGACCATTAATAATGCCCTAGAAATTATTGATCGAGTATATAAGCAAAAAATAGATATAAATCACATACCGCTAGATGACGAAGAAACATATAGGCTATTTCAAAAAGGCGACACAACCGGAGTATTCCAGTTTGAATCTGCTGGCATGAAAAGATATCTAAAAATTCTTCAGCCTACCGAATTTGATGATCTTATTGCCATGAATGCATTATATCGACCCGGACCAATGCAGTTTATTGACGATTTCATTGATCGTAAACACGGCAAGAAGAAAATCGTTTATGAATACGAAGGCCTAAAAGATGCCCTAAGCAGTACTTACGGGGTGCTTGTATACCAGGAACAGTTCATGCAAATTAGTAAAGAAATGTGTGGTTTTAGCGGTGGTCAGGCTGATACCCTTCGAAAAGCTATGGGTAAAAAGCAAAAAGAAACCATGGCCAAGCTTAAGACAGAGTTCATTGATGGCATGATAGCTCACAGCAAAGTAGAACGAGATTTTGCTGAAAAATTCTGGGCACAACTGGAAGCTTTTGCAGATTACTGTTTTAACAAATCCCACGCTGCCTGTTACGCAATTATTGCCTACCAGACAGCCTACCTAAAAGCGCATTATCCAGCTGCCTTTATGGCCGCACTTATGACCAGCGATTTTGATGATATCGACAGACTATCTATAGAAATTGCTGAGTGCAAGCACATGGGCCTAACTGTTTTGCCACCAGATATTAACGAGTCTCACGTTGGTTTCACTGTTGTGCCAGATAAAGATCAGATTAGATTTGGTATGGCGGCTATTAAAAATGTTGGCACGGGAGTCGTGGAAGAAATATTAGTAGCTAGTAGCAAAAGCCCATTTAAGGATCTTGAAGATTTCTTAAAGAGAGTCTCAGGTAAAGTAGTTAATCGAAAAACAATGGAGAGCTTAATTAAAGCTGGTGCCTTTGATCGCTTTGATGACCGCTCGACTCTACTGTTTAACTTAGATAACATCTTGGCCTACGGTGCTCGTCTTCAAAAACAAGCCAGCAGCGGTCAAACGGATTTATTTGGAAATCTAAGCGATTCGTCCAGCAATCACCACAGTAAATTAGAATTACTGACGCCTCCAGGGGTTATAGATAACCGAGAACAGCTAGTATGGGAAAGAGAACTACTCGGTCTGTATTTAAGTCAGCACCCGTTAGAATTATTCGAAACTATGCTTAATGAGCTTACGTTACCTCTGAATTCATTGTCGGTCGATCTAGACGGGGTTAATGTGAGTATTGGCGGAACTATAACAGACGTTAGAGAAATTACTACACGTAAAGGCCAAAAAATGGCTTTCGTAAAACTTGAGGATTTTCATGGAGAAATTGAACTTATATTATTCCCCAACAGTTATGACAAATCACTCGATGTATGGACCCGAGATAAGGTTGTTATTATCAAAGGCCGGGTTTCAAGCAAAGATAAAAGCGGCAAAGAGACAGGCGAAGTAAAAGTACTTGTCCAAGATGCTAAAGAAATAGTCAGTGAAGATGCAAAGAAATATAAGCCAAAAGGTAAAGCCTACACGGCACCAGATATTAAAGTAAAAAAAGTCTCTATGCCTGGTCCAGGAGCCCGAGATATTACTGAAGCCGAACCAATTAATGAAAAAGTATATATTAGACTTCTTACTACTGAAGACCAAAACGTATTAATGTCATTAAAACATACGATCGATTCTTATAAGGGACCGACTGAAGTTGTCTTAGTACTAGGAGAATCTGAGAAAAAGCAGGCAATCAAGCTACCACAGGGAATTGATCGAGCAAGTGTCGGCCTCAAGCAACTGGAAGAATTAGTTGGTGCCAGTAACTTAGTAATTAAATAGTATTTCTAGCTAATAATGCCGACGGTTCGAGTCAGAATTACTCCTGTCGTACAAATCATAACTAAGACTATATCGAGTAGTGGATGATGCGAAATAAATGCCTCACTTTCGTAAGCCAGTCTCTTAAAAGCCAAACCGTGGCGGATAAATATTGCTACAACTGCAGCAAAACTAATTAAAGTTATCGCAGCTACTAACCAGACCGAGGCTCCAGATAATGCTTGGATTCGAGAAACTGGAACTACAGTTGAAGCGGATAAATTAGAGTTTACTGGCTGGCCTGATGCTGCTGCGCCTACAGGCTGACCAAATTCCGCAACTACAATTACTTTCGGACCCTTTCCCTGGTAGTTGGGGCTTTGAGCGATTCCGAATCCAATGTTTGAATAGCTACTGTTTAGCATATTAGCTCGGTGCTCAGGACTGTTCATCCAGGCGTTTAATACTTGCTTATAGTCACTAAATCCATAGGCCAGATTTTCGCCTGTTAACTGGTACAGATACCCGCTACTAGCTATAAAGGACAATGGCGACTTACCGGTTGGACTTACATGTGCCCAATAATTACCAGCAACCATGTCCTGAGCTTTATTCTGTGCAGCGCTATCTAGGGACGTATTCTCTACTAACGTTTGGACATTATCTGCTGATCTAAAAGAGTTAGTAGACTGTAGTAAGCTAGCAACCGAAAAATTAGATTCAGAACCCAAGACTGATGATCTATGAGATAAGAAGCTATTAATACCTATTCCTAGGAACACAATCACGAGCATTGGTAAGTATGGCCAATACGTTTTAACATAGCGCTTATTTTGACGATGATGTGCGCCTTGGCGTTTTCTAAGATAAGATTTGGGTTTTTTTGACTGCGTTAGGGACATATATTTGTTTTAGTTTAGTGAATATATTATAGCATAAGTGCTATGGAGAAAATCTAATGTGGAATAAGGCCATCGCCGCCGCTTGGATAACGTTATAAGATTCTTTGCTACCTAACATTGGAATTTCTAAAACTCCGTCACATAGCTTAAGCGTAGACTCTTGAATTCCATCCACTTCATTGCCAAGGACTATAGCAATTTTCTCAGTCGGTACATATTCATTTAGCATGATCGACTTATTGCTTTGCTCGAGTGCCAGTACTGTGTAGGAATCATCTTTTAACTTGTTTAATACATTTTCTATTTTGTCTTCATGCTCAACGGAAATTAATCTTTCTGCGCCTAAGGCAGTTTTATGTATCTGCTTATCTATTTTTTCGGATATATATGGCAGTCTTTGATCATGCTTACTCTTTGGATAAGGCGTATAGCCACATAGATAAACTTTGCTAACGGCCAGTCCTTCAGCGGTTCTCAGCAAAGAGCCTACGTTAAAGGTACTGCGCAAATTATCTGCAATAACAACAATCTGTCTCATGTAATTTACACTATACCTTAGGAGCATGCTTATGCTTTATACTATTTAGATATGAGTCAGGACGCGAGATTCGATGAAGAACAATCTACTCAGCACCGAGCAAGCGTGCTGGGGCTGGATTATGTAGACACATCACAGATTAACCCTAAAACGTTATACAGAGAAGTTCTATCTAACGATGAACTATATAATCTAAAAGTTATACCGTTAAATGACAGCCAAAGTAACCTGTTGTTTGGAATAACTACTACAACTTCCCAGCAGACGATGTCTGAATTACAGAAACGTTTTGCTGACTTTAGAGTCAATTTTGCCATAATTTCTGACGTCGGTTACAGGGAATATATACATTTGTATGATCCGCCAAAACAGGTAGTGTATGAAGACATCTCTATTACTGGTGGCAAAGGAGATGATCAGATAAATCGCATATCTGAAATGCTGCAACAGGTTCAAGCTGATGACATGTTGGCATATTTAGTAAGCCAAGCGCATAGGCTTAATGCTTCAGATATTCATGTTGAAACGCAAGTGGCAGATATACGAATCAGGCTCAGGATAGATGGCGTACTTCATCCTGTTGCGCGGTTGCAGCAAGACAAATACCGCGTGCTAATTTCTGCGATTGCATCTGCCGGTAATGTATCTACTGCTGCTAACGAAGCCCAACAGGGGCATATAGCCCAAAAAGTTACTATGGCTGACGGCAATGAAGTAGATGTAAATGTGCGCCTTGAAACTGTTCCTACAATAAACGGCATGGACGTAGTGATGAGGCTGTTTAACATGAATAAGGACATGTATACGTTAGACCGACTAGGACTGACGGATAGTGAAAGAAAGGTAGTCGACGGAATTATTGCTAAGCCCACCGGGCTGGTTATGGCTGTAGGTCCTACAGGATCAGGTAAAACTACAACCCTTTACTCAATGTTAAATACCCTAAACACTGATGAACGTAAGATTATAACGATTGAAGATCCAGTAGAGTTTCAGTTTCCTGGAATAACCCAGATATCTGTTCATACCTCGGAGGGTGGGAATGATGACAGCTTCGCCGACAAACTACGAGCAGTGCTTAGACTTGATCCGGATATAGTAATGATCGGAGAGATCAGAGATATGGACACAGCCAAAACCGCTCTCCAAGCAGCCTTAACCGGACATTTAGTACTGGCAACTTTCCACGCCAGCTCGGCCGCAGCTTCACTTACCAGGATTGCGGACATTATAGGGCAAAACCCGCTTTTTATTTCCGCCATTAGACTTGTTATGGCTCAACGACTGTTACGTAAGTTAGACAATAATACCAAGCAGGCATACAGCCCGTCTGAAGATGACTGGAAAAAAATCAATGACGTACTAGACACCTTCCCTCCAAATGTCGAAAAACCTAATTTAGAAAACTTGCAGTTATATAAGGCCGGCAGTAGTGACGACAATCCATACGGCTACGAAGGCCAAATTGCTATCCGAGAGCAATTTACCATGACGGACAAAGTCAGGCAGTTATTAGAAAGTCACACTTCTGTAATTTCTGCCCAAACCATAGAAGCATTAGCCGTTGAAGGCGGAATGCTTACGATCAAGCAGGATGCTATGTTAAAGGTTATCGCTGGGGAAACTTCTTTCGATGAACTATATAGAGTTCTTGACTAGTTTGTAGATAGATCCAGTGTTATGGGTCGAGTTTTAGAACAATAGGTTTTCTAACTCAGTCATCATAATTGGGCATGATTTCTTTATCAATTTTTTCTAATAGTACCTTCACGTCTCCACGGCTTAAATCATCCGCCGAAACACCTTCGTGAAGGAATGTCACTCTTTCAAAAAGAGGTTCTATAATTTCCGCTAGCTCATCGTCAGTTCTGGTTGGAGTAACCTCTCCGGTCGATGCTCTAACCATTTCATTAGTGAATATTCCTGCCGAAACATGGTCATGCACTTCCCATAAACCACTTACACCCACAAGCGAACGTGCAAGATAAACACCGCCGGCGAAACCTACTTTACCAGGTGCAATGCTTATACCTCTGACTTCGTGACTCGTCAGGTTAGGACGACCCGAATCTGCCATGGCATTAATTTTTGCTAGAGCAAATGCCGTAAATCTACCCATACCTTCGGGGATAGTGCCGCCAAGTAGTTCTTCATCAGTTGCTTTTGGATCCCAAGCACCAGGGTGCGTAAGGCGATTATCCGCCATAAAGGATAACATCCTTAAAGTTCTTGGATTAAACGGGTTATATTGACTTAAAGGACTATCTCTTCCGACCACAAGTGCCAGGCCGACTTCTCCAATTTCTTCGTAACGTTCAGGTGTTTTGATTCCGGGTAGAACTTTATTTAAGGCACCGTCTAAACTACCGAATACACCCTCTGCTATTTGAGGGTATTCTTCAACTAGTTCAGCTACGCACACACTCATTTAAAAGTTAATATATCATTAGTTATAATAATTTGCAAATTGCGCTTCAGGCCAGATTCGAATCAAATGACGTTAACCCAAAGTCCTTACATGTAACAGTTGCAATAACAGATGAAATGGTGTAAAGTTTACCAGATATGCAGAGTATTATTTCTAAAATTAACGACTCCTACAAGAAGCCTTCAGTTGTCGATGTACACAGCGGCGACACCGTAAAAGTACATCAAAAAATACGTGAAGGTAGTAAAGAGCGTATACAGATTTTTCAAGGACTGGTTATTCGAACCGACCGAAAGAACAGCCATACTAGCCGGATTACCGTCAGACGAATAGCCAGCGGGGTAGGTGTAGAAAAAAGTTTTTTGCTGCATAGTCCACTGATTGTAAAAGTAGAAATCACCAAACGAAGCAAAGTCCGCCGAAATTACTTAAGCTATATGCGAAGCCGAACTGGTAAATCTGCAAGAATGACTGGTGTAGAGTTTGATCGAGAAGCGGTAAATACAGTGATTGATTCCTCAGCCGAAGACGAAGAGCATAAGCTTAGAGAGCAGACGGCTAAAGAAGTAGCAGCCAAAGCTGAAGAAAAAGCCAAAGAAGAAGCTGAACTAGCCGCCAAAGCTGCAGAAGTTGAAGCTAGGCACCAAGAGCAAGCCGGCTCTTAAATTTAGATCAATATCAACGCTGATACAATTAGTAGATGATTGTTGTCGGCATTGATGAAGTTGGAAGAGGCTGTTGGGCGGGGCCGTTGGTGGCAGGCGCCGTAATTCTATCTAAGGAAATACCCGGATTAAAAGATTCTAAGCTCTTGAGTAAAAAGCGTAGAGAAACTCTAGCCGAACTAATTACTATTAATTCAAATACTATTGGAATCGGCTGGGTTGACGCTATAGAAATAGATAAGATTGGACTGACTAAAGCTACTGCACTTGCCATGCAAAGAGCGCTGGACAAGATCAAAGTGGGTTACGATCAAATTATTATAGACGGATCACTAAATTATCTTAGCGCTAACCCAAAAGCCACGGCACTTATAAAGGCGGACAATATTGTTCCATGTGTGAGCGCAGCTAGCATTATTGCAAAAGTAGCACGCGATGATTATATGAGCGCCATGGCTCTAGAGTATCCAAATTACGGGTTTGAAAAACACGTAGGTTACGGCACAAAGGTTCATTTAGAAAAATTAAAATTATATGGATTAAGTAAGCTGCACCGCAAGAGCTTTAGGCCGATTGCCAATTTAATGATTGATGGAATTTAAATGCCACCGGAAATTAAAAGAAAAACTGAAAAAGCCGCGACTGTATATCTGGAAATGAGAGGTTTTAAAATAATTGAGAAAAATTGGAGTCGGGCGAAAAGTAAAATTCATATTATTGCTCAAAAAGATCAGCTAATGCATTTTATAGAAATAAAATATCAAGATTCATCTTCTAGTCAGAGTATTGAGACAATTACAGAATCTAAGCTTAAGCAAATGCATCTTGCGTCTTATGTATGGCTTGGTGAGAGCAAATGGAGCGGGGAATATATGTTCTCAACAATAGAACTTACCGGTCCGTCTTTTACAGTCGTAGCTTTTAACGAGAATGTTACTTAATCTTTAGCGTATTCTTTAAAATATTTTTTGAGTAGTGGCTCTTCTCTATTACGCCATTCTACTCGTGCTTCTATCTCACTAAATGAAATATTAATATTACGCTTGAGACCTGGTTCGCTGAGTTTAGGTTTAAAGAAATTGATGAACTTAGATTGCCACTGTTTAGTAGACATGGGTCCAGCGGAATACCAAACAAAAGCCTCCATGTGTTTACCTCCTGCGAATAAGTCGGCAAGCATATCCCAGCTACTGGTAAACCAATCCCATATTAACTCTCTTGTATAATGATTACGCATTAAATATGCAAACCAGTGTGTGATATCCTGCTGCCTTATTGGACCGTCTTTTCTAAGACCCCAATCAATTAACCGCTCTGCGACTTTCGCGTCCTTCGTGGAGCATAGCGCTAGAGCAATAGACTGCTGAACGTCAGGGTTATGGCTGGTTTCATATTCTTTAATTAAATCATCAATGTAACGACTCTCGCCAAATCTTACCGCTACACCGGTTATCATCGATCTTTGATCAGCTGTTATATTTTCTACCGACCCTGCGTTTTTGTATGTTTTAAGTGCGGTTTGAATAGCATCTGGATTTTCGCCGGATATACTTAAGGCAATGGCGGTTGTTCTTAAATGTTTGGTATTGGGGTCATCATTTGGCTTGTCGCTCCAGCCTAGTTTATCGAACCAATATTTCGACAAACGTGCTTTATAGACCTTGATGTTCTTTTCAGCCTCAATATCTCCGTCCGTTAAGCTTTGTGCCTGACCAACAATACGCGCAAACATCGACCATACCGAATCTCTAGGTTCTTTGCTGCTTTTATTAATGAGATCTAGCATTTCACCTAACTTTTGTTCGTTAGCTCTGGCTAGAAGTAGCATGTCATTTAGGGCAGTAATGCGTCCAATAGAGCTAATTTTTCGCTCAGTAATTTTATTAGCTACGTTCGCTTTAGCCTCTTCATCTTCATAGCTAACGATGTAGTGTCCGTTACCATTAATATTTAGTATCGGATTAATATTTTTAGATATATCGATATCTGCCTCTTTTTTATCAAGTATTTTTAAACTCAACTCCTGGTCGCTTAATAGCGGTATTGGCCAGATAGACTTATTATCTTCGCCGTCCATGAGAAATCTTTTTTGCGACAGATGAAGCTTGTTGCCGTTTCTTTTGACTCTTAGCAATGGCTGACCTGATTGCTCTATCCAGGGAGTCATAAACGAATCTATGTCTTGTCCGCTAGTTTCACTTAACGCCTGCCAAAGATCATTTCGTGAAGTATTTCCGTAGCTATGTTTTTGAAAGTAATTTTTTAAACCGTTTCTAAAATTATCTTCGCCTATATATTCAAGTAGCATGTTAAGAAGTCTTGCACCTTTGGCATAGACTATTGCCGGATCAAATAGTGTCATTATTTCATCTGGATGGCTGACTTTAACCCCTACCGACTGCACATCTTTATATATATCGCGGTGCGAGCAGCTTAAGACCCTACCAGTTGCGAAGTCTTCCCACTGCTGCCAATCCGGATGCAGCTTATCGGGTGCAATATTTTCCATTATTGAGGCAAAACTTTCGTTGAGCCAAAGATCATCCCACCATTTCATTGTTACAAGATTGCCAAACCATTGATGAGATATTTCATGAGCTATAACTAGGGTAATTAACTGCTCGCCAGACAATGAACGGTTCTTAGGATCGGCTAGCAGACCTACTTCTCTAAACGTAATAAGTCCCCAGTTTTCCATGGCTAAACTTTCAAAATCTGGAAGTGCGACTTGGTCAAGTTTAGGTAGCGGAAAAGCCGTATTAAAGTAATCCGTAAAAAACTCTAAAACTTTTATAGCCTCATCATTGGCATATCTTAAATGGTCAATTGGTTGGGCAACAGTTGACCAGCTACTAACATCTACGCCGTCTTTAGTTTTACCACTTATGGAATGCATTTCGCCAATAACAAAAGCTAGCAAGTAAGTCGACATTTTAGGGCTAGTTTCAAAAGTTGTTTCTAGCTTTTGGTTTTTACTGACCTGACTTTTTTGAGGTGTATTGGACACAACTACTTCATTTTCAGGACTAATTAAAGTTAAATCAAAAGTTGCTTTAGCCTCAGGCTCATCAATGCATGGAAAAGCTTCTCTCGCATGATGGCTTTCAAACTGGGTTGCTATTAGCATTTTGTCTAACCCGTCATACTTAAAATTGCAAGGGTACATGCCATGCATGTGAGCGGTAATTTCACCGCTGAACTGCATCACAACTTTATAGATGCCCGGATAAATGTTCTGATCAGCATGAAGCCTTACTTCATCAAATGAATTCTGGTTATTAATTCTTTGCACATTAATCGATACGTCGCCCTTTTTGTCTTGCTTAACGATACTAGCGCTAGATATTTTTAAGCCCTTTTGGTGAAAAGTCAGTCGTTTGGAGGGCCTTCCAACTTTCTTGCCTTCAATAGACACCGTTCCCTTAAAAGTCATGGAATCTTTATCTATATCCAACTTTAAATCGTAGTTGGATGGCTGAAATTGCTCAAATAACCTTGTTACGCTCTTACTCATTTAATCCAGTTTATCATGGGAGATAATTTAACTTATTAAACTTAAAGTTATTAAATTATTGTGCGCGTACTTTGACATATTGTTTGATATGGATTAGTATTAATCTAGTAGATATCCGGCCAAGAGAGGTCGGATTTTTTAGTTAAATATTGCTTAATTCTCTAAAGAACTTACAGATAATTTAATAGAAAGGACAAGTCATGGAATTAGACATGAAACAACTGGCGGTAGCAATTAGAACTATCGCTGAGGAAAAGAATTTACCCGAGGATTCAGTTAAAGAAGTCGTCGAGCAGGCTCTTGCCGCGGCTTATAGAAGAGACTATGGAGATAGAGAACAAGAAATAAGGGTCACAATTAATCTTAATACTGGCGATATAGATGTCTATATCACTAAGGATATAGTTGAAAAAGTTGAAAATGAAGCATTTGAAATGAGCTTAAGCGAAGCCCAAACCAGAAAGAAAAATGCATTGGTAGGCGAAACTATAGAAGTACACGAAAAAGCGGAAGAATTCGGTAGAGTAGCTGCTCAAACCGCTAAGCAAGTAATACTTCAAAGGCTTAGAGAAGCTGAGAGAGAAGTAGTCATGCTGGAGTACGAGGATAAAATTGGGACCGTTATTAACGCTACAGTATCAAGAGTAGAAGGAAATATTTGCCGTATAGATCTAGGTAAGGCCCAGGGCATAATGCCAAAGAGTGAACAAATACAGGGTGAGAGATACTATCCTGGCCAAAGACTTAAAGTATTCTTAAAAGACGTTGAACGAGGCTTCAGAGGACCGCAATTAGTAGTTTCAAGAGGCAATAAAGATTTTATAGAATGGCTATTTAGAGCTGAAGTTCCTGAAATGGAAAACGGCGCGGTTGAAATTAAAGGAATCGCTAGAGAAGCTGGTGTACGAAGTAAAATAGCCGTTGCCAGCAATGTTCCTGGCGTAGATCCTGTAGGAACTTTCGTAGGTGGCCACGGTACACGAGTTAATGCCGTAGTATCTGAAGTCGGCGAACAGGAGAAAATAGATATTATTGTTTGGGCTGAGGATTCCGTCGAATACATTACTCAAGCGCTTAGCCCTACTAAAGTTTCTAAAGTAGTCCTCGACGAAAAGACCAAAAAAGCTAGAGTCATAGTACCTGAAGACCAATTAAGTATTGCTATTGGTAAAGCCGGTCAAAACGTACGACTAGCTTCCAAGCTTACTGGTTACGAATTAGATATTGAAGCAGACAAAGTATCTACCGCTACTGACACTGATGACGTAGAAAAGAAGCCTGAAGCAGATAAAGAAGGAGTAGTAGAAACCACCGAACTTCCAAAGACGCCTAGACTTAAGAAGAAAAACGAACTTGAGAATTCACTACTGGAAGCCATCGAAGAACATGGCGATTAATTAAGCTTGAGGTAAGAGTGCATAATACTAGTTAACTATTATGGCAATAGAAACTTCGCGAGGAATAGATAGTTCTCACCCTACAACGGTTCAGGAAGCGGCAGCACACGTTTTAAAATGGGTAGCCATTGAAGATGCGGATTATGCCGAAACAGTTAAGTTTGGCCACGGTGTTAATCTTGCAAATCTAAGAGAAGGCGGACTTGAGCATCGTTCGGTATGGTCCGATCAGCTTGCAAACTATTGGAGCAGAGCTGTCACGCTGCAGAGCCAGCTAAGTGAATTAAATGGTGACACAACTATTGCCCGCCAGCATTTTGGTAAATTTTTAAATGCTTCTAGGGCCTTATTTGGAACTGTGGTTATTGAAGGATTTGGTTATGATCCTGATATAGGCAGGGCACATACCCATGAAATGCTTAGCTTTCAAGTAGCTCAAATGTCAGAAGAAACAATACCATTTTTGAGAAGTGAAGATTTTGATCCTGGAGATTTTTGGGATAAATCTCTTAGGCCCAAGATAGATGAAGCTAGAGTTGCAATCAGAGGTGGAATTCCTGACGATGTAACTTGGCAAAATGCAGTAGGGATGGTTGACGAAAAGCAGAGATATATATCGGCTGCCGGCAAATTGGAAAAAATAATGTACGCTGGATTCGGTGTGACTGTAGCATATGTATTTAGTGATGGACCTATGCCTGAACCAGCTCATACCAGTGGCGAAATCCAACAATGGGAAGAATTTTAACGTTAGCTTAAAGGATTTTAATTAGCACTCTTGACCCGCGAGTGCTAAGTGCTATTATATTAGTAGGCAATTTAACACAGCAAGCGTCCTAAATGCCGCTAATATATATAAATAGGGGGAAATGACAAAGCTATGATGCCAGACTCACCTGACTTTCAAGAATTTTTAAATCACTTAACAAACAATGCATTACAAAGCTTAAAACATGCCGATGCTATTGCACGTTCTTTTGGCAGCGCTTATATCGGAACTGAACATTTACTGCTTGGCGTGCTCGCCCAGGACGGCAGCATGGGATCAAAAATACTTGGAGACGCCGGAGTAACTCTTGACCGAGCACGACTGGCTTTAAATCTAACCCCTAAAACCCTTGTAGTAAATGTGGGTGCCAAAGGTCTTAGTGAGACCGCTAAATTAACTCTTAAAATGGCTTATGATATTGCCCAGGACTACTCTCAGGATTATTGCGGCACTGAGCACATTCTCTTCAGTATACTTTCCCAGAAGAACGCTCGAGCAACTATCCTTCTTAGGGATATGAACGTCAATATTGATGGTTTAAATTCTGAACTTGAGCAGTTCCTAAACCACCAGCAATACGAAGAGCAACCAATTGTCGGTGATCCCAGGCGAAGGACTAAGAAAGCAGGCAAGAAAACTGCCCTGGATTTCTTTGGTACCGACTTAACTCTTCAGGCCCGTCAAGGTAAATTAGATCCCGTAGTAGGCAGAGACAACCAAATAAGACGAGTTATCACCATATTAAATAGACGAACAAAAAATAACCCTGTGCTAATTGGCGAACCGGGCGTAGGTAAAACCGCAATCGTCGAAGGATTGGCGCAAAGAATAATCTCTGAAGATGTACCGGACACATTACTCGATAAGAGAATAATAATTCTTGATTTAGCAGGAATGATTGCCGGGACTAAATACCGCGGCGAATTTGAAGAACGGCTAAAAAAGGTAATGAGCGAGCTAGAAAAAGATAAGCATACAATTGTCTTTATAGATGAGTTGCACTTAATTGTTGGTGCCGGAGCAGCAGAGGGTGCAATGGATGCCGGAAACATATTAAAGCCAGCTCTTGCTAGGGGCAAAATACAGCTTATAGGCGCTACAACTACCGCTGAATATACGAAACATATTGAAAAAGACGCAGCACTGGAGAGACGTTTCCAACCTATTCAAGTACCGGAAACTACGACTAGTGAAACTTTTGCCATCTTAAAGGGTTTAAGAGGGCATTACGAGAACTTCCATGGCGTAACATTAAGTGACGAAGTACTGGAAGATGCCACTCAACTTGCAAAAAGGTATATCAACGATAGATATATGCCAGACAAAGCCATCGATCTTATCGACGAGACGGCGGCACATCTAAAAGTTGACAAAGGTAAGACCAGCCCCGAAGTAAGAGCTTTGCAAAAAGAATTAAAGCTGGTGAATGCACAAATAGATGAAGCTGTGGATACTGAAGATTACGAAAGAGCTGCTAAAGCTAAAACCAGGGCTTCGCAAATTAATGAACAGCTTAAGAAGTTACATGCTGACACAAGTAAGACCAAGCGGTTAATAGTAACCAGTGAAGATGTAGCCGATGTAGTATCTAGAATTACTGGTGTACCAGTTAAAAAAGTAATCCGCAGTGAAGCTAAATATCTTTTAACACTAGAAAAAACTTTAGGAAAGTATGTTGTCGGCCAGGCTGAAGCCGTTCAGGCAGTAAGCCGGGCAATTAGGCGAAATAGAAGCGGCATAGGTAGCGACAAGCGTCCTATCGGCTCATTTATATTCCTTGGCCCAACTGGTGTAGGTAAAACAGAACTCGCCAGAGTGCTGGCTAGAGAATTCTTTGGTAGTGAGAATGCATTAGTAAAGATTGACATGAGCGAATTTGGAGAGCACCATAACGTATCGAGATTAGTTGGCGCCCCTGCCGGATATGTTGGTTACGATGACGGAGGACAATTAACGGATAAAATACGACGACAGCCGTATAGTTTAGTACTGTTCGACGAGATTGAAAAGGCTCACCCTGACGTGTTTAATATGATGCTACAAATACTGGAAGACGGATATCTCACCGATGCCAAAGGGAGAAGAATAGATTTCACTAATACAATTGTCATAATGACCAGTAATATTGGTGCCCAAAAATTGCAAAAAGAAGCTCAGATGGGATTCCATGCCAAAAATTCTAGCGAGTTGAAAAATCTGGATGATCTTCATGAGACTAATAAGAACCAGGTGCAAGATGAACTTAAAAAGATGATGAAACCTGAGCTGCTGAACCGAATAGATAAAGTTATAGTCTTTAGAGCCTTAACTCAAAAAGATATATACAAAATAATAGATCTTCAAATTAATGAGTTAAAAGAGCGTTTGCAGAGAAAAGGTATAAGCGTTCAGTTAAGTACAACCGCAAAACAGTATCTTCTGGATCATGGTTACGATGCCCATAATGGAGTCCGTCCCCTAAGACGGTTAATCCAGGACACAATTGAAGATCAATTGTCAGTAGATATCCTAGAAGATAAATATACCAAAGGTGATATTATTCAAGTAGCCACGCGAAAAGGCGAACTTGAATATGCCATTACAAACGAGTAATTACTCATATAAATCTAAGCGTCACTACAGTGGAATAATTTCGCTGCTGCTAGTCGTTGGACTAGCCTGCCTTCTCTATCTAAATTACCAGAACATATTAGATTGGTGGCGTTTAAGAGGCTACATAGAACCGGCAATAGTATCACAGTTATCTTCTCAGGATACTATGACTGCCTATGCAAATCGGATCTTTAAAGTTAATCATCCTTCTCTAGAAACAAAAGCAACATTTAATAAAAATTGTCCGAATAATGGTGGTGAAAAAACAATTGTCCTGGGCTGCTATCACAGCAATCAAGGCGGTATATTCGTGCAAAACATAGTTGACCCTAGATTAAATGGCGTAATGCAGGTTACTTCAGCGCACGAAATGCTTCATGCGGCGTACGACAGGTTAAGCGGCAATGAAAGAACCAAAGTAGACGCCATGCTACTAGATTTCTATAACCACGATCTGCATGATCAGCGGCTGCTTTCGACGATTGCCTCATATAAGAAGACTGAACCGAGTAGTGTAGTAAATGAAATGCACTCTGTCTTTGGCACAGAAGTCGCTAATTTGCCTGACCCACTAGAAAAATATTACTCACGATATTTTACTAACCGTAAGCAGGTTGCTAAATTTGCTGCTCAGTATCAGAGTGAATTTACATCTCGCGAAAATGCAATTGCCGAGGAAGATTCAAACTTGAACAATCTAAAAGCTCAAATAGATACCCTGGAATCAGATTTAACTACCAGACTTAGTAATATTAATTCAATCCAATCTCAGCTATTAAGTTTAAAAAATAATGGCAGTATTGCTGCATACAACTCCGAAGTGCCGACATATAACCAGTTAGTGAATTCATATAACGGTGAAGTTGATCAAGTAAAGACCCTAGTCGTAAACTACAACGCCTTAGTTAATACAAGGAATTCAACAGAACTTACCGAAAACCAGCTTTACCAAGAGCTAAGCAATAACCCGACGACTATCAATAAATAAAGTTTATTTTAAGCAATGCTAAACTTATATAAATAATGGAGAATATATATTTTGGCTCGTAAACCTTCTGCAAAATATATTTGTACTAATTGTGGTCACATGACCATCAGCTGGAGTGGCCGCTGTCCGGAGTGCGGCGAATGGAACACGCTTGAAGAGCAGCTCAGCAGCAGTAATCTAAACGAAATAATAAGCGGCGGCAATTTCTTGCGTCCTAAATCCGTAAGCATGGCCGTAAAAAGCGATAGCAAAAGACTACTTGCAAATATTAAGGAAATCGACGATGTCTTTGGCGGTGGAATTGTTACTGGTAGTATAAGCTTACTAGCTGGCCAGCCGGGTATTGGAAAAAGTACACTCCTGCTACAGCTGGCTTATGAAGTTGCTTCAAAAAATTCTGTTTTATATGTGAGTGCTGAAGAGTCTGAACATCAGGTAGGCTTAAGAGCGAAAAGGCTAGGGACTTTGCGAAATGATCTTCAGTTGGCTACCAGTAATTCGGCGGACGATATAGCAGCAACTATTTCCCAGGGAAAGTTTGCCCTAGTAATTGTAGACTCAATCCAAGCTATTGCCTGCAGCGCCATATCCTCTTCGGCCGGCAGCGTATCACAAATAACTAATAGCAGTCAGCTGATTTCTACAGCTGCTAAGCAAAGTAATACAGCAGTGATTGTCGTCGGTCATGTAACTAAAGAAGGCGCCATCGCCGGTCCTAAAGTTCTTGAACACTCCGTTGATGTCGTATTACAGCTAGAGGGCGATCGCTATGGTGGTTTCAAGCTACTAAGGGCGGTGAAGAATAGATTCGGCTCAACTAATGAGGCCGGAATATTTGAAATGGTTGAACAAGGATTAAAGCCAGTAGATAACCCGTCTGCTTCTCTTCTAGCTGAGCGACAAATAAGCGATGGATCGGTCGTATTAGCTACTCTAGAGGGCACTCGGCCGCTACTAGTAGAAGTTCAAGCCTTAGTCAATAAAACCAGCTACGGTTATCCTAAACGAGCTTCCAGCGGCTTTGATCTCAACAGACTTAACTTATTAATAGCTATGTTAGAAAAAAGAACTAAACTTCGACTGGCAGAACACGACATATATATAAATATAGTTGGCGGGATTCAGATTCACGATCCGGCAGCGGATCTAGCGATTTGCATGGCTATTGGTTCTGCAGCTAAAAATTTGCAGCTAAAGCGAAATTCAGCCATTTTTGGAGAAGTAGGACTGTCAGGTGAAATAAGGCACGTACCATATATAGAGAAGAGAATAAGTGAAGCCAAAAAACTAGGTTTTGACGGCGTAATAGGTCCAAAGATTAGAACAGGCAAGAAAATCGCTGGCTTGAATGGTGTGTCGGATGTTCGTAGTGCTTTAAACCTATTTCTAGAGAAAGAATAAATCTAATAAAATCTTATTTTGATGAAGTTGTTACTGTGCCGGATTTAGCTCCGGTTGAATCTTGAACATATATAGCATACTGCTGACCTGAAGTTAAACCTGATACCGTACAACCGCTTCCAGTCGGGCTACAAGATAATGCATTACCTCCATTAGCGTCATAAGCCGTTACGTTGCCGTTTGTTCCGGACCACGTTAGGTTGATTTGTCCGCTGCTTTGTCCCGGTGTTGCCGCCAGCGCTATGTTGCTGGCTCCCGTAAAATTTATGGATTGCGACTGACTTCCTGAATACAGCACACTGTCGGTAACCGTTGCCGTAAGTGTACCGCTCCCTGCCGATGACGGATTATATGTGAAAGATACTGTGCTTGGAGAATCGCTAACACTCGATGTATGAATTTCCTGTCCGTCTATTGTAAATCTCACCGTACCTGGATATGCAGGATATTGAGGATCGGTTAGAGCATGTGTGCCCTGAGTAACAGTTGCAGTAATGGTACAGCTTGTATCACAAGTACTAGGTGCTGTAAGAGTGATTGTCGGAGGACTATCATTACAATTATGAACGTTATCTACTGCAGTTGTTGAGTTAGAGCTCTTGTTTGTAACATTTATACTTTGTTTGCCACCTTTAAAGATATCTATATTCCATGATGCGGCATTACCATTAGACACGTCCTGTTTAGCGGCGGCCGGAGTACAGCTTGTAGCTACTAAACCAGACACTTTATCAATCGTGGCTGAGGTAGTCTTTCCGCTTGAACCTCCACCAAGATACCAGCTAGGATAGAGGTCATTAGTAGGACTAGGTTCTATATCACCGTAGTGAATGTGGTTTCTTACTATAAAAGCGGGCGAAGTTTTTATGTCTGTAGGTTGCGTCCAAGCTACAGGTTTAATGTTCGCGTGAGCGGTTTCCATCATTCCACGAGTTAATGGCTCGGTTAGGTACTCCATAGCTGTTCCGGTCCTAGAAGTTATATCTACATTTCTAGTATGATTGCCAACCCACGAAACTACTGCAAAATCTGGAGACCAACTTGTCATTAGTCCATCAAATCCATTATTTGTTGTTCCGGTCTTTACGGCGAATGTCCAACCATTGTCTCTTTGGAATTTATATCCTCCAGAACCTAAACTATTACATGATGTAGCACTACAGCTGCCGGGCAAATAACTGGCTTTAGGATCAGATGCCATATTATCGACTATGTATGCGGAATCAGCTTTTATAACCTGTTTAGCCACAGGCTGCTTCCACTGATATACATTCTTCCCGGCGGAGTCTGTTATTTTAAGAATGTAAGTTCTTGGGATAGCATTACCTAAACGTCCCAGAGTAGAAATACCATTTACGTGATCATCAAGGTGCAGAAATGCACCGTCACCAATTGCTGATGCTCCGTAACACTGCGTAACGTCATTAGGCGTTGCATTACTGGTATCAATTCCAGGCTGGTAACAGTTGTATGCTTGTTGGTGATGACTTTGAAGGTAGGTGTTATCCATCATTGCTGATGCAGTAGATATAACCTTATTGACAGACGATGTGTTGCCGTTACTTTTATCGTTTGGAACCGCTTCAAGCATTGCTTTAACAGCCGGAATATTTCTAGATCCACCAATGGCGTACCTTAGTGTAAGCGGTCCTGGTTGGAGGAAGTCATAGTCAGTCAAACAGTTTCCGCCTTGTTTTTGTTTTGCGTGGTTAGTACATGGATAACCTGGCAGTGGACCCTCAGAATCATATAAAACTGATCCAGCACCGACATTATTATTATTGTCTATTAATGTCGTATAGTCGTACGGTTTAAAGCTCGATCCCGGAGGTATTAATACGCTGGAAGCATAGTTAATCTGTCCATAGTTCGCATTACTGAAATCAACTCCACCTACTAATGCTTCAATTTGCCCGGTAGGCACATTTTCGGCAACCGTGGCTTCTTCGTCTGCTAGTCCGCCAGTCCTCCTTTCAACATTAGGAAGATTATTTGCAACAATTGCTTCAGCTTTAGTCTCCAAATTCATGTCTAATGTTGTTATAACTTTCCAGCCTCCGCGGGTAACTGTGCTTTCTCCATATGTTTGAACTAGTTGCTGTTTAGCGGCTTCAACAAAATACGGTGCCTTAATATTCTGGTATTTAGGAGCTTGTTGCTGAACTTGAGCTAGAACATTAACGTTTTTAGCCGAATCAGCCACTGCTTGAGTAATATATCCCTGCTTCACCATAAGGTCTAATATGTAGTGCTGACGTGCCAGCATGGAAGTAGGATTGAAAGTATCAATTGTAACTGCGGCGTTATATAGATGTCCGGCATAAGGCGAGTAATAACTTGGAGATTGCGGAATAGCTGCCAGCATAGTGGCCTGAGCTAGGGTAAGATTCTTGGCACTGGTATGGAAATAGTCCTGAGCGGCGCTTTCAACTCCATAATCCAGACCACCGTACGGTGCAATATTTAAGTATCCAGTTAGGATGTCATCTTTAGAATATTGACGCTCTAGCTCTACTGCAAGAATTAGTTCTTTAACTTTTCTGGTTATAGTTCTATTATCTGTCCATCCTTCGTCTAATTTAACTAGCTGCTGGGTAATTGTTGAACCACCTTGCAAAGAACCGCTGCTACCAGAGAGGTCATGGTACCCGGCCCGAAGTATACCCCTGACATCAAAGGCGCCTTCTTTATAAAAGTTCTTATCTTCAATTGCGACCGTAGCCTGTTTCATATAATTAGAAATATCAGGACTTTGAACTGGTACTCGCTTAACCGAGTTGTAGTCATTAAATAATACAATCTGCCCAGTGCGGTCGTAATAAGTTACATTTCCGCCTAAGGCGTCGCCGGATATATTCTTAATCTGCGGCAAGTCTTTTCGAAAGTATGCAAATAGTCCAATAGTAATAAAGAAGCCAACTAAAATAGAGGCGCCAATAATCTTTAGAGCCATGATTCCGCCTTCACGGCTAAACCAGAACTCAGCTAGATGTCGAGGCTTAAGTCGGTAAGCCCATCTTTTCCATTTTTCTTTTGGCAGGGTTGCGAGATATGCCGCTTTTGTTGCATCTCTAGATGCTTTACTTGCCTTCATCCTATCACCTAGTGAGCGGTTGATCTTTATAGATTTGCCACTTCTAGTAGTAACAGTGTTTCTACTACCACGGCGGCGCCTATTATTATTGCTCATGATATGGCTTTATTTATATCTCCCCACGTAAAAATCCTAATTGTTAGTATAGCAAAAGTAATAATAAAAATAGCTTTTTTTATAAAGCCAATCTTCAGCTTATGCTCAGCTTTCGGTATACTATAGATTAACTATGACACTTTCTGATGAACTTACCTGGCGTGGCCTAATAAACCAGACAACCTTTAAAGACATTAAAGAGTTAGACAAAGAACCTATTACATTTTATTGGGGGGTAGATCCTAGTGCCGATTCTATGACCGTTGGCAACCTGGCAGCTGCAATGATGGTGAAAACTTTTATTAAACACGGGCACAAGCCTGTCCTGCTAGTCGGTGGGGCTACTGGCCTGATCGGTGATCCAGACGGTAAAAAAAGCGAGCGTGACTTAATCGGGGAACAGCAGATCAATATTAATAAAGGTAAAATTGTCGATCAATACAAAAGAATATTTGGTGATAATCAGTTCACGCTGGTAGATAACTATGACTGGTTTAAAAACATGGATTACCTGAGCTTCTTAAGGGAGATCGGTAAACATGTCCCGATGCGTCAAATGCTAGGACGTGAATTTGTTGAAAGCAGACTAAAAGAGGATGGAACTGGCATATCTTATGCCGAATTTAGTTACGTTCTAATTCAGGCATATGACTTCTTGCATCTATTTGAAACAAACAATGTAACCCTGCAAGTATGCGGTTCTGACCAGTGGGGTAATTGTATCGCCGGCGTTGATCTAATAAGAAGAAAAACAGGTGAGTCTGCCAATGTATTCTCCGCTCCACTAATCGTAGATCCTGATTCTGGAGTAAAATTTGGTAAAAGTGAGCAGGGTGCAATATGGCTGGACCCTAATAAGACAACTCCTACTAGTTATTATCAGTTCTGGATAAATATAGAAGATAGCGTCGTAGAAAATTACTTAAAAATATTTACTGAAATAGGCGAGCAAGAATTAAATCAGATTATGAACGCTCAAAAGGCAGATCCTGGAAAGCGAATTGCTCAGAGTAAGCTGGCTGAGCTAACTACCAGACTACTTCATGGGGAAGATGCTCTAAAAAAAGCTCAAGAAATTACAGATATTCTAATAGGTAAAAAAGATATAGGATCTATAGAGGGCGAAGAACTTATTAATATGCTTAGAAGTGAAATACCTTCAGTCAAATGTACTGAAAACGCGGAAGTAGCACAAGTTTTACTAGACGCTGGTCTCGTAAGTTCAAAAACCGAAGCTAGGCAATTTATTAATAACCGGGCAATATCAGTAAATAATGAGCGGATAGAAAGAGAAAACTTCAATCCTTCAGATTTTAAAAACGGCAAATTGATAATTCGCCGGGGTAAAGCTTTTAAGGATTCAGCGCTCATTGAACTTGGATAAGAAGATTTTATTACATATAATTAAGACTTAGGAAACATTATGACTAAATCGGGCAGCAAATCACCACAAAAACATAAAAGCAAACGTAAGTCTGATCAATATAACGACCCCAAACATAATTATTTGAAATACTGGGACGGGCGAGCGTATGAACATTTGGCTGAGGAAATCGCGATAGACAAGCTTTTAAGGGGTAAGCATTTTAATAATGCCGTAGACGTTGGCGGCGGATACGGCAGATTGTGCGTTCAGCTTGAACGCTATGCCGACAAAGTAACATTAGCTGAACCAAGTCAGCAACAACTCGATATAGCAGCAGATTTTCTAAAAGACCATCCGGAAATAGATAGAAAACTTATGCAAGCTGATGATTTAAAGTTTAAAGACGAGTCGATTGATTTACTGACTATGATAAGAGTTATGCATCATTTGCCCGATCCATCGAATGAGTTTAGAGAAATAGCCCGGGTACTTGCCAGCGATGGACTAGCGATCATTGAAGTAGCAAACTATTTGCACATGGTTAATCGCCTGAGGCATATCGCAAAAAGACAGTCTATGCCAATTAAACCAGTAGATATTAGGTCCGAGCAGAATAAGAAAAAAGATGAAATACCATTCGTTAACCATAATCCGGCAACAGTTATTCGCCAGCTGCAACTTGCTGGACTAAAAGTGGAAGCCACGCTTTCTGTTTCAAATTTAAGAAGCGTTAGATTAAAAAAGATTATGCCAAGAGAAATAATGCTGGGTGCCGAGCGGATGCTACAGCGACCTCTAGCAAATGTATATTTTGGACCAAGTATTTTCTTTCTTATCAAAAAAACTGATTAATATATAAGGCTACTGCTCTTATATACTAGAGTATATGCTTTTGAGTGATGAGATAACCGCACTGCCCGGGATTGGCCCGTCTTTGTCCGCAAAATTTATCTCTCTGGGCATTAAAAATATCTCAGATCTTATAAATTATTACCCGAGAAGATATGAGGATTATTCGTCTGTTTCTAGTATTAATAAATTACGTCCCGGCAATGTATCGATTAAAGCTGAAATCAAGCAGACAAGCGGCAGATATGTTCGCCGTAGAATGCATATTACTGAAGCTATAGCCAGCGACGAGACTGGAAGCGTGAGACTGGTATGGTTTAACCAGCCCTATAGAGCCAAATCTCTGAAATCTAATACGCCATATTTTATTTCGGGTAATTATGAGTTAAGCCGTACGCGCTTTTCTATTATGAATCCGGCAGTAGAAATGGAAAGTGACTTTCCGGCTAATACCGCCAGAATTCTAGCTATTTATAGGGAAACTAAGGGACTGGATTCCAGGCAAATAAGACTAGCGATTAAGAAATTATTTCCTCTTATTGACACACTTGACGAAAGTCTGCCTGATTGGATTTTAAATAAAAACGATTTAATAAGTCGAAGCGAAGCAATTAAAGAAATACATATGCCCAGCTCGAGTTCAAGTTTAGAAAAAGCAAAAAGAAGACTAGGCTTTGAAGAAGTATTCCAGCTAATTCTAGCCGCACTGTTTAATAAGGATGAAAACCAAAGAGAAAAATCAGTACCTATTAAGTTTAACGAGAAGCTAGCTAAAGAGTTTGTTAATCATCTGCCATTTAAATTAACTGACGGACAAAGAGTTACTGTTTGGCAGACATATAAGGATATGCAGAAAAACGAGCCGATGAACAGGTTGATAGAGGGTGATGTAGGCTCCGGTAAAACAGTAGTTGCTGCCATGGCTGCCCTAATGGTTCTAAAAGCAGCAAAGCAAGCCGCTCTTATGGCGCCAACTGAACTTTTAGCACGCCAGCATGCCCAAACAATACATACACTGCTAAAGCCTTTGGGCTATGAGGACCGAATATTATTGCTTGTAGGAAGTATGAATGCTCAGCAAAAGAAAAAGGCCCATGAGGCTATTGAAAGCGGCAAAGCCGGTTTTATTATCGGCACCCAGTCATTAATACAAGAAAAAGTTAATATGAAAAATCTTGCTCTGACAATAATTGATGAGCAGCACAGATTCGGCGTAGAACAAAGAAAGTCACTGATGGCTAAAGCCGGCCACATGCCCCACGTATTAACTTTAACGGCCACGCCTATTCCACGTTCTTTAGCCTTAACTCTGTATGGAGAGATGGACGTGTCACTGCTTAAGCAAATGCCAGCCGGCAGACAGCAAATAAATACTAAGCTAGTTTCACCCAACGAAAGAGAAAGATTATTCGTAGCTATAGATAAGCAACTTGAAGATGGACAACAAATGTTTGTCGTTTGTCCGAGCATTAGTGAATCGGAAACGCTAGACATAAATTCAGCTGAGAAAATCTACGCTCTATACAAGGACAAATACTTTAAGCATCGCCGCGTAGGACTATTGCACGGAAAACTAAAAACTATAGAGAAAAATAAAGTAATGGAAGATTTTTTAGATCGTAGACTAGACATAATTGTTGCGACTACAGTTATTGAAGTGGGTGTAGATATACCCAATGCCAGCATTATGCTAATTCAAAATCCAGAAAGGTTCGGTCTTGCTCAACTGCATCAGCTTAGAGGAAGGGTTGGTAGGGGCGAACATCAGGGCCATTGCTACTTAATGCTAGACGACTCGTCAGCTCCTTCGAAGAGACTTAGAGCATTAATAAGTTCGCAGGACGGTTTTCGTTTGTCTGAACTGGATCTTGAACTAAGAGGGCCAGGAGCAATATACGGCACTGTGCAGCATGGTTCACTTGATCTTAGACTGGCAAAATTAACTGATACCCGTTTAATAATGGAAGCTAAAAAATCCGCGGTAGAGTTCATGAACAAGGAAGAAAACCTGCTAAGATATAAAGAGTTAGCTTTAAATGTCTCTCGTCTTAGGGCAGTGACGAATCTTAATTAAATCAAGTAGAAATAATTATGTACGCTTTATTTTTTCATGCGCATCAAAAATTAGACAAAGTTGCTTATCGCCATCTGCAAAAAATTATTAAAAAAGACGACTTTTTTCCATCGCTTGATCTTATTATAAATTTTGATGGCCCTAATGGTCCTGACAGTTCCAAACTGAAAAGACAATTAAATGTAGAGCAACCCTGGCATTTTATTAATCCTAAAGATAGTAAAGATACACGTCTTAAAAAAGAAATAGATTTTCACTATAAACAGCTGATCATTAGTCTAAAGGAAAAAGACGAAGTACGCTCTGCCTTCCAGGCGGCGTGGCTAGCGCATGCCTTAGTTGATGGCTTGACTCCAGCACACCATTATCCGTACGAAAAGGAGCTAGAAAAATTACGTGGAGATACCCGTCATAGCAGAAAAGGACTTATTGGACGCGCTTTTATTAAGGGAGAAACCGTTGGTCAGTCCGTAGCAAAAAGCTTAAAACTAATAGGACCTAAAGGGCTGCTAACTACTCACACAATGTTTGAAGCAGGTGCTTACTTTGTAATTTTGCCACTTAGGCTTAATCGAGCTCTACCTAATCCGGACGAGATTGCGCGTATAACTAACATTGGGATTACTAACATGTTTAACCAAATGGTAAGCGAAGTGGTGTCCTTGGAGCTATATACGCGCTTTTACCTATCAGGATGGACAATAGGGCTAAGTCAAGATGTTAGGACACAATTAGCTCCTAGAATGGCCAAGATAATAACCCTAGCTTGGCTTGCAGCGATAAATGATGCGGTAAGCACTTAAAATGAGAGTAATAGCTGGGTACTTAGGTGGCCGGAACTTTTATAGTCCTAAAGCCTTTAGAACGCATCCAATGAGTGAGCGAGTGCGGGGCGGGCTATTTAATTCGTTAGGAGACATTAAAGGTCTTAGCGTTTTGGACGTTTTTGCTGGAAGCGGAGCTCTAGCAATTGAGGCTATTAGCCGAGGCGCCGAATCTGCTACGACTATTGAGTCCAATAAAACTGCCCATAATATTATTAAAGACAATATAAAAACTCTGGGAATTGAGCACAAAGTGAAAGCCACTAAAGCTTTTTTTAATAGCTGGAGCACCAGAAACGAAAAACAAAAATTCGATATCGTAATAGCAGATCCTCCCTACAGCGATCTGCCATATAAAGAAGTAGAAAAATTAAACAGACATATAAAAGATGACAGCACAATTGTTTTATCCTGGCCAGGAAACATGAAACCCTTAAAACTAAAGGACCTGGAAATAGTTAAAAATAAGTCATACGGAGATGCGCAGCTAGTTTTTTATCAAAAAGTTAGATAAAATACGTGACTGAAGTAAGAGTAGTAAATACGCGGATGTGGTGGAATTGGTAGACACGCTAGCCTTAGGAGCTAGTGCCGCAAGGCGTGGAGGTTCAAGTCCTCTCATCCGCACCATTCAGGACTTTACTAAGTTAGTATTTTTATGAACAGAATGCCCTCTCGAGAAGATTACGCGTTAAACTTTGCACGGGATGCTGCTGCTACAATCAGCGTGCTTGGAATGGCGGGTATAACGTTATTGCAAGCCTTGCATAATAAAAGTTTAGTGATAGTAGCTGAGATAGGTATGCCAGCCGAGCTTGGTGTAGCCAGTGTATTTGGTAGGCTTGCTATCAATAATGCAAGAGCCTTTCTACATGAACCAATTCCGGGAATGTACGAACCTAGTTTAGTACCTGAAAAAATACCTGATACACAAACGCTTGCTAGGCAAATCGGCTTGGGGGGATAGAAGCCTCATCCTAATATATTTGTTGAGCTGCTTAATCAAAAGTTAGATATATTACTGATAAATTATCACTAACGAACTAATCTTACTTCAGTACAGTCGTTACTTTAGCGAAATACTATAGAACATATTTAGATTCATTAAAATATAAATTTCGGGAGGTCTGTATATTGGTTCCTGAAATATTATCGCCAAATAAAACAATAGGAATAATAAAAGATATTGCCGGATTTGCAATTAATACGACTTTCTCTCTAGTAGGAATAGCAATCCCGGGAACAAGACCACGGCATGATGGAATGACAAGCGAAGTGGCGCTTGGTTTGCCTACAGATGCATTAGATTCAGTAGGATTACCACAAAAAGTGACAAGCATAAGAAGAGGCACAGAAATAAAAGAAGCTAGACATATTAGAAGAGTTTTATTCCTTCATGGCATAAATCCTTCATCACGGCAGGAAAGAAAAAGTATAAAAGACAATTAAATAAAGTAGCCTGCATCAAGGTTAGAATATTACTAATACCGTAAAAGTAATCTATAATGACTAATAAGCTATGGCATTATCAACAAAACCATATAAGGGAGCTAGAGACTTCTATCCCGAAGACAAAAGATTCCAAAAATTTCTCTTTGAAAAATGGCGTGAGATTGTAGAAAGTTATGGTTATGAAGAGTACGATGCTCCAATACTAGAGCCTCTAGAAATTTATTTAGCAAAAACTGGAGATGAAATTGTCAAAGAACAGACATATGTCTTTGAAGACAGAGGTAAACGTAAAGTTGTCATAAGGCCAGAAATGACGCCATCGGTAAGCCGACTAGTAGCTGGAAAACGTCAGGAGCTTAGCTATCCGCTTCGATGGTACAGCATACCTAACCTTTGGCGATACGAACGACCACAAAGAGGTAGATTACGCGAGCATTGGCAGCTTAATGTCGATATTTTTGGCGTTCAGAGTTCAGACGCCGAAATAGAGCTAATTTCCCTGATCGACGATATATTCAAAAGCTTTGGTGCGGATGAGTCTATGTACGAGATACGTGTTAATAACCGAGCTCTAACTAATTATATTCTGAATGATTATCTGAAGCTTAGTAAAAAAAGTCAGCATAACGTCTTAAAACTAATCGACCGTATGCATAAGATGGAAAGAAATACCTTCATTACTAAGCTAGATGAATGCTTAACTTCTAAAGAAAAAGAAAAGGGTTTTGCCGAAAAGCTACTAGTAATTCTTAGCTCAAAAGACATTAGTAAACTTTCTGAAGATATTAAAAAACACTCATCTTATAAAGAGTTAAATGATCTTCTAAAAAGATTAAAAAGAAGTGGAACTGAAAGAGTCATATTTGATCCAACATTAATGCGCGGTTTTGACTACTATACCGGTATTGTATTTGAAGCATATGACCTAGATCCCAATAATAACCGCTCTATGATGGGCGGAGGAAGATATGACGGTTTAGTAGGATTGTTTGGAGTAGAGCCTGTGCCTACTGTCGGTTTCGGCTGGGGCGACGTAACTCTTTATAATTTCTTGCAAATCCACCACTTGCTTCCTACCCTAAGCACCGAAACAGATGTGTACGTAGCTCAAATTGGTAATACGTCAGAAGCAGTAAACGGACTAGCTAAGAAATTAAGAGATAGCGGGATAAAAGTAGCCATAGATTACACCGGCAAAAAAATTGGCGACCAACTAAAGAGCGCTTCTAAAAAAGGCGTAGATAAAGTAATGATTATCGGCGAAAATGAAGTCAGGACGCAGAAATATAAGCTCAAAACTCTCAGTTCTGGTAAAGAAGAAGAGCTAAGCATTAACGATGTTATTAAGGCACTTCAATAAAAAATGACAGCTACAAATCATGCATTAACTGGGGCAACTATAGGTCTGCTTGTAGGCATTCCAGTTATCGCTATTCCCGCTTCTGTCCTATCCCATTTTATATGTGACGCTTTGCCTCACTTTGGTGCCCGGGATAAAGAGGGTTCTTTAAAAAAGAAGTGGTTTAAAAATTATCTTATTGTAGAAGCCAGTATATGTTTCTTGATCGTTTTAGTTATAGCTATAGTTCAGCCAACTCATTGGCAGCTAGCTGCTCTATGTGCGTTTTTAGCTGCATCTCCTGATTTTCTATGGATAAGGAAATATAGAGCTGTAAAAAATAATAAAAAGTGGCGGCCTAATTTATTTGATAAATTCGCTTCTAATATTCAGTGGTTCCAACGACCAATTGGCGCATGGGTAGAGGCTGCCTGGTTCTTTGCAGCGATTTCTATTTTGATACCAATACTTTCGCTAGCAAAAAAATAAGCTATCTGATAGCATAGAGCCCTATGCAGATTAAGCGTGAAAATATTAGCCCTACGGAAATTAAGCTGACAGTTATTGCAGATAAAAGCGAGCTAGATAGTATTAAATCTATAGTACTAAAGAAACTAAGCGGTGATATTAAAGTCCCCGGTTTTAGAGCCGGTCACGCGCCTGTTAATTTAATTGAAAAGCAGATAAACCCAGCAACTCTTCAAAACGAATTTTTAAATGACAGCGTTAATCAACTTTTCGAACAAGCTATAGTTCACGAAAAAATAAGAGTGATAAACCAACCTGAAATTTCTATCACTAAATTTGTCCCTTTCTCAACTATGGAATTTACGGCTGATGTCGAAGTAGTTGGCGAAGTGCGCCTGGCAGATTATAAAACTGTCAAGGTAGCTCCTAAAAAAGCAGAGGTTACAGCTAAAGACGTAAATGCAATTATAGATAATCTACTATCAAGAGCGGCTGAGAAGAAAGAAGTAAAAAGAGTAGTTAAAGACGGTGATGAAGTCATTTTAGATTTTAAGGGTGTGGATCTTAAAACAAAAGATCCTATTGCTGGCGCTGAAAGTCAGGACTACCCACTAGTTATAGGCAGTAATTCCTTTATTCCGGGGTTCGAAGAAAAACTAGTCGGATTAAAAGCAAATGAATCTAAGAGTTTTACCATAACTTTCCCTATAGATTATGCTGCACCAGAGCTTCAAGGACGCAAAGTAAGTTTCGATATTACGATTAAAAAAGTTTGTGAACTCGTAAAACCTAAAGCTGATGACAAGTTTGCGGCCAGTCTAGGGCCATTTAAAACTTTTGAAGAATTGAAAGTGGATGCTAAAAAGCAACTTATAGCAGAAAAGAAGCGTGAAGCTGATCAGCAATACGATAATGAGGTTTTAAAAGCGATCTCCGACAGCAGCCACGTCGATATCCCAAAAAGCTTAGTTAATCAAGAAATTGATCGAATGGAAGAAGAAGAGAAAAGAAACTTAGTCTATAGGGGTCAAACCTGGCAAGAACATTTAGACGCCGAAAAGGTAACAGAAGAAGAGCACCACGAAAGACAGAGGCCAATTGCTGAGGAAAGAATAAAAAGCGGCTTGCTGTTAGGTGAGATTGCCGAAAAGGAAAAAATATCTGTAACTCCAGAAGAACTAGAAACCAGAATTGTACTGCTAAAGACTCAGTATCAGGATCCAGCTATGCAAAAAGAGCTAGACCAACCCGAAAATAGACGTGATTTAACTAGTCGGTTAATGATAGAGAAAACATTGGACAGGCTAAGAACTTACGCGTCGAAGAAGCCTAGTAACTAAAATTAGCACTCTTACTTGACGAGTGCTAAAAGCTGATTTATAATTTATTACATGAGTATGATAAGCCAAGTTTTGATCCCTACAGTTATAGAAAGCGAAGGCCGTTACGAGAGAGCCTACGACATATACAGTCGTCTATTAAAAGACCGAATAATTTTCCTTGGCAGTGACGTTAACGAAGCAAGTGCTAACATTATTGTCGCTCAACTGTTATTTCTTCAGTCAGAGAACGCCAAAAAAGACATATACTTTTATATAAATAGTCCAGGCGGAAGTGTATATGACGCCCTAGCAGTTTATGACACCATGAAATTCGTTACTAACGATATTCAAACAGTGGGTATCGGCGTTCAGGCATCAGCGGCCGCATTTCTGCTAAGTAGCGGAACTAAAGGCAAAAGGTTTATTCTTCCTCACGCCACCGTCATGATTCATCAACCGTCTTCAGGTACTCGAGGTAAAGTAACCGATCAAGAGATTGATTTAAAAGAATCACTCCGGATTAAGAAGTTGCTGGAAGACATTATGGCCCAGAACACTGGTCAAAAAGCGTCTAAAATTCACGAAGATCTAGAGCGAGATAAGTGGCTTAACGCCGAGGAAGCTAAAGAGTACGGAATTGTCGACGACATAATCTTAACACCGCCAAAACTAGACAAACCTAAAAGCAGTAGTTGACTTTGATCCGCATTTGCCTCACAATATTACTCTAAGAAGTAGTGTAAGCACAGGGAGCTTTAAATTAAAAGCCTAAAAACTTGTCTTAGGAATCTTCGGCCGAATCCAAAATAAAATAAAAATAGTCAATCAAAAAACAGCAGGCGGGCAGGAATCGCCGTGCATTTATACAAGCAATAATCGGGGGAAGTATTTTTATTTATGCCTAAAGCATCAACTTTAAAAACACAGCGCGTATCGTTTACAAATCAAGATGATGTCCTAGATTTACCAAATCTAGTCGACCATCAAAATAAATCATTTCAGTGGTTCGTCCAAGAAGGATTAGGCGAATTACTCGCCGAAGTCAGTCCAATAGATGACTATACGGGCGGAAAATTATCACTAAGTTTCAAAGACTATCATTTCGGTGATCCAAAGTTAACCGAAGGTCAGGCTCGAGAAAATAACGTTAGCTATGATGCTCCTCTTATGGCAACTGTTGAGCTTGTTAACAAGGTAACCGGAGAAGTTAAGGAAACTGAAATTTACCTAGGTGACTATCCTTGGATGACAACCAGGGGAACTTTCGTCATTAATGGCGCCGAACGTGTAGTAGTAAGCCAGCTAATCAGATCAGCTGGCGTTTTCTTTACTTCCGACCAGCACGGATCGACAAATCTATACGGAGCTAAAGTTATACCTGGCCGTGGTGCATGGCTAGAATTTGAAACAGCCTCATCCGGTGCACTATTTGTAAAAATCGACCGTAAACGAAAGATTGCAGTTACGACTCTACTGCGTGCTCTTGGTGTTAGTGAAACTAGAATGCATGAAAAATTTAAACATGTAGATACGGGTGCAAATAGCTACCTGCAAGCCACATTAGATAAAGATCCTACAAAGGGTCAAAACGACGCTTTAATCGAAGTATATAGAAGACTGCGCCCAGGTGATTTAGCTACAGTAGATAACGCTAAGTCTTTAATTGAAAACATGTTCTATAACTTCAAACGTTTTGATTTCAGCCGAGTCGGAAGGTACAAGATAAATAAGCGGCTTAACTTAGACATTCCAAATACCAGTGACAACCGTGTTATGCACCTAGAAGACATTGAAGCAATAATTGCTGAAATTATTAGACTAAATAATACTCAAGAACCAGCTGATGACATTGACTCACTAGCCAACCGACGCGTGAAACTCGTTGGTGAATTAGTACAGCGTCAATTTCGTATTGGACTTCTTCGAATGGAGCGAAACACTAAAGACCGCATGAGTATGTCCGAAATAGAGACCGTAGCTCCTGGACAGTTAATTAATGCCCGCCCAATTGTGGCTGCGGTACGAGAATTTTTCGCTAGCTCTCAGCTAAGCCAATTTATGGACCAAATTAATCCGTTAAGTGAACTGGCTCACAAAAGACGTTTGAGCTCCATGGGCCCAGGCGGATTAAGCCGTGAACGCGCCGGCTTTGAAGTTCGAGATGCTCATGCTACTCACTACGGACGAATATGTGCCGTTGAAACTCCTGAAGGTGCAAACATTGGTCTTGTTCTTAACCTGGCTAATTTTGCGCGAGTTAATGACTACGGCTTTATTGAAACTCCTTATAGAAAAGTTTTGAACTCCGTTGCTGCTAAAGATAGTGTCGGCCATATAGCCAGAGGTGATTTACTGGACGAAAAAGGTAAAGTGTTGGTCAAAAAAGGTAGTAAGATTACTGCCGCTCAAGCAGCTAAACTTACTAAAGTTAAAACTAAGGCAACTTGGCCCGTTAAAGCTAAAGTTACTGGCGAAGTTATTTACTTAGATGCTGCAGAAGAGGAATCTTCAGTTATTGCTGGCGGCGGTAGCGAAATAGACGGAAATGGTTACTTTGTAAGTGAGCGTGTCAGCGCCAGAACTTCATTGCAACCAGGTGAAGTTGATTCTGATGACGTCACACATATAGACGCCTCAAGGAATCAGATTATCGGCAGTAGCGCCGGATTAATACCTTTTATTGAAAAGAACTACGTATATAGAAGCCTTATGGGTAGTAACCAGCAACGTCAGGCTGTACCGTTAATTCAACCATCTTCACCTATCGTTGGTACAGGACTAGAAGGCCAGGCGGCTCGTAATACCGGCCAGCTAACGCTAGCTGAGAAAAATGGTGAAGTTACGCTTGCGACTGCTCAAAAAGTCACAGTTAAATACAGCGACGGACAAAGTATCACATACGAACCGCAAAGATTCGTAAGAAGTAACGAAGGAACGTCAATTAACCAGAAAGTTGTTGTTAGTGCCGGAGATAAAGTTAAGACTGGGGACGTTCTTATTGAAGGTATGTCAATTCAAAACGGCGAATTAGCTTTAGGTAAAGACCTAATTACAGCCTTCATGCCTTGGAGCGGATATAACTTTGAAGACGCTATCATCATTAGCCGCAAGCTAGTTGAAGACGATACCCTAACCTCAGTTCACATTGTTGACTTTATGATTGAAGTCCGTGAAACAAAATTGGGTCCTGAAATCGTTACTTCTGACATTCCAAACGTATCAGAAGAAACGCTAAGACATCTAGACGAAGACGGAATTGTAAGAATCGGTGCCGAAGTGCATCCTGGAGACATTCTAGTTGGAAAGATTACACCTAAAGGTGAGCAGGAATTAAGTTCTGAGGAACGATTACTGCGAGCAATATTTGGTGAAAAAGCTAAGGAAGTTAGAGATACTTCCCAAAGAATGAGTAACGGCAAACACGGAAAAGTTGTCGGGGTTAAAGTCTTTAGCCGAGAAAATGGTCACGAGCTAAAAGCGGGAGTCATTATGCAAATCCAAGTTTTCGTTGCCCAAATGCGTAAAATTGCAGTTGGTGACAAGCTTGGTGGTAGGCACGGTAACAAGGGAGTTATTGCCCGAATTTTAGCAGAAGAAGATATGCCATTTATGGAAGACGGAACTCCTGTTGACATAATTCTTAACCCGCTTGGTGTGCCATCCAGAATGAACGTCGGTCAGTTATTTGAAACTCACTTAGGTATGGCTGCACGAGCATTAGGTATGAAAGTAACCAGCCCTTCATTTAATGGTGTTCCAGTTCCTAAAATAGAATCACTGCTAAAAGAAGCAGGACTGCCAGAAGACGGTAAGCAACAGCTATTTGACGGACGAACCGGTGAATCGTTCAAAGAACGTACAACTGTTGGTAGCATGTACATGATCAAGCTTAACCACATGGTAGCTGATAAAATCCATGCCCGAAGCACTGGACCATACACCATGGTTACTCAGCAGCCTCTAGGTGGTAAGGCCCAGAATGGTGGTCAAAGATTCGGAGAGATGGAAGTATGGGC
>PLYP01000007.1 GCA_003153395.1 Candidatus Saccharimonadota bacterium | reverse complement strand
GCACCACGATTTTTTGCTATTCAATTATGTGCGAAAGCTAAGGCTATTTCAGCAGCTACTTTGGCATTTTCTTTTGCAAGTGCTAGGTTTGACCTTACTAAACGATTTCCAAGTATAGAACGCATATACTTTAACACCTCAGGTGTTACCGCCGGCCCCACAATTCCTCTACCCTTAATATCTTCGTTAGCCTCATCGATAATAGGCTGCAATTCGCTAAGTGGAATGTCATATTCCTCGGGGATTGGCACGGCGAGCAATATTCCTCCCTTACGATCAGCCCACTTATGCCTAGCGACTTCAATTACCTCTTGAGCTGTATCTACTCTAGGTATTTCAATGCCAGTAGATCGTGAATAAAATGATGGGCAATTGCTGGTGCGCCACCCTATCACTGGAACTCCTAATTCTTGCAAAGCTATTAAAGTAGCCTCGCGGTCGAGGAACGTTTTCATGCCAGCAGCAACTGCCACTACTGAGTAGGTAGCTAGAGCCTCAATATCAGAGCTTCGATCGGAGTGATCCACATGTATTCCTCCAATCCCGCTTGTAGCTAGGACTTTTATGCCAGTCTTTTCCGCTAGCCATAGTGCAGATGAAATGGTCGTGGTCGCAGTTTTATGCTCACGAACAGCAGCATCCATGTAACCGACACCCGCCTTTTCTGATGTTGCGTATATGCTTGAATAATCGTCTGGCGCTAAACCGACTTTTACTTTTCCTTCTATAACAGCTGTAATAGCTGGCTCAACGTTTGCCTCAGCTAATTGTTCGACTACTTGTTCTAGGCACATTTGACCTGGTCCTAACTGCTCGTGTAAACCATTAGTGTCCTCAGGCCACGTCCTACCAAGTCCCGCCTCACCGTAAATTGTGGAATCTAAAGCCACAGTAGCTTGACCAGTCCGTAATGCATCTTGAATTTCAGGCAGGAGTTCGACAACATATTTAAGTTCCTCTACAGTTTGGAGCTCATGTGATAAGGGATCTGGCATAGTTTTATTATATTATGTAACTGGTGTAACGCATAAGAGAACGGCTCTGACATCGTTCATCACGCTGCACCAACGCTTGCCTTTCTTTATATTTAGTGGAATGATACATTTATGGCTTCAGCAGAAGTTCCGTCTGTACGTGTAGAGCCAAGTGATGCTATGATGTCACTTTTTCGTCGTACAGTCATGACCGCTTATGGTCGGGATCCCCTTGATAAAACCGTTACTGTATCTATTGATCGCTTTGGATACAGTGCAAATCTTGAGACTATTGTATCTGGCTCCACTGCCGGACAAAGATTTGCCCTAGACCGCTGTATTACTTTAAGCACCGACGGTGAATTAGCGGTAAATCAAGAGTCAGAGACATTAAACCAACGTCTCGCAAGAGAAATCAAAGGCCTAGATCCTGAGCCTAGCGCATTTGATCGTGATGTTGTTGGCTTTCGATCCGTGGGCTTCTCTACAGAGGAAGCATACGATATGGCAGTTGACATGCTATTCATGCGGCCAGGCATTGCACGAGCTTGCAATATGCTTGTTGGATACTTTGACAGGATGGCTGATGAAGCAGCCCATGGCTTGCATGATGTTGACGCCTTTGAGTTAGCCGACGCTATACAGAGTGTACGTGATAATTTTCGTCTACCGCCGCTCTAATTAAAATGGATCTAACATCGTTTATTACCCTGCACCATACCTGTTAACTTATGCTGCTAAATTATCGTAGAGCAGAACTATAACAATATTGCGCATTTAGAATCTAATTTGTAGCAGAACTGCTTTGGGAGCTAAAGCTCTTAGCATTGCAAATGTATAATTACCGCCATCTATATAAGGTTGAGAGTACACATCTGCTGTAGTGCCTAATTGACCTTCTATGTCCTCTAACTCACCAAAACTTTCGTCAATTACATTGTGAATCATAGTGGCGCCCATAAGTAAGCCGAACCAAACTTTGGGATCGTTTACGTCTAAGCCATGGTCTCTTTTCAAACTCTGTCTATACTGTTCAGCTTCTTGATCTATTTGTGAATAATTTAGTGGCTTTGCAGCATCTGATTCTTCACTTATTTTATGCATACTTAAAATTCGGGCAGCTTCATATGTTTGATCATCTGATAGAGCTGTTCTTTTAAAATCTCTAGCCGATTCCCAGTCGTAAGGCCTATCTCTGTTAAATGCGTTCATTTTAAGAAATATTTGCTATGGTATTATTGTTCGACCGAGACAAGATCACTAGCTAACTCAATTAAATCAAGTTCAGTGATATCTATAGCACCGCGATAGCCAGATTGACAGGCATGACTTAATTCGCTTAAACCACTTGGTTTTCCACTAGGACATGCTGCAACAAGCCTACTTTGAAGAGAACGAGCAGCATCCAGCAAAATACCACCTTCTTCCCTTTGACCTTGTATTGTATCAGCTGAGAATTCTTCACCTTCAAGAAGATCAGAAACAACGCCCGCCAATTCGTCTTCGCCATCAATGCTGACGCCTGTAAGAGTTTCTTTTTGCTCAGCTAGCGATATTAAAGAGAAGGCTGTGTCAGCTAATCTTTCACAAATAAGATAATCTGGGCATGAATTTTGACAAGTTCTTTCTTCGATTGATCCCACGTAATACTCCTATGTTTTCGTAGATATAAAGTGCAATATTATCACTAATAGCGTTTATTGTCAATACTAGACTATGACTCGCCTGGGTCTGAGAATTCTTTTGGCTCTTCCCTGCGGAACTTTTAGTTTTTTAAGTCTGTCGGCGATTAGATCGGCTTCTTCAGCCATATTGTGTGATTCGTAGGCTTTATGTAGCAACGTGTAGGTTTCTCGGTTAGGCTCTAACTCAGTTGCTTTTTCAAGTTCTTGAAACATGAGTTTGTCATTGCCTAATTTCTCCTGAACTTTAGCATAAGCCACGTGCCTTGCTGCTAGATTATCTTCCAACTTTAAAGCTTGCTCGAAAGCTACGGCAGCCTTATCGTAGTTTTCTGTTTCATAGTATATAAGCCCTAAATTGTGCAAGCTTGAAGCCGTGGCCTCTATGCTTGAGGCTATTTCAAAACAGTCTATTGCGTCTCTATACTCTTTTTGTTTAGCATATAGGATTCCAAGACGATTATACGCAGCAGCATTTTTTTGATCTATTTTTAAAATTGTAAGCAATGCTTTTTCAGCGCGTAAAAATCTATTTTCCCTCATACCTTGATGGGCAATATCCCATAATTTACCGAGACGGTCTCCCATTTTTCGCGATAAGTTTGCATACTCATCATCGTGTATTTGAGCGTTATGAAAAGCTAAATATCCAAAAACTATTACAATAAGAATTTCGTACATATTTCTAGTATTATATCACTGTTAGCTTATAGACTTAACATTAGCTTTAATAGAACTAGTTTAATTTGACCATTTCTTTTTAATTCATCTTCTGCTTCATAGCAGGCGTTTAATATGCTCCTCCATCTGGCTGCAGTTTTGCTTGTCACGTCTTTAATACTTATATCTGCCATCTGTAACATTATATGTATAACGTTCACTGTTAGCTGTTTATCTTTACTTAAGGAGTCTACAAGTAGTAGTCTTTCATACTGGCTGCTGCTAATAATTTGCCTTGCAACTTTAGTTGCTTCAAAAAGCGGATGACCAGGGTCAGATATTAAAGTAGTTAGTAACCCCGGTTTACCGCCACTTATAGCTACTGCCGTATTAAGTAGCTTGTCTTCTATGTCTGGATAGTTTGCCTTTAAGTCGTGGGTGTTTGGTTTATTTATATGTATAGTCTGCAGTCTGGATAGAATAGTAGGCAGGAGTGACTGTTTTTCGTCTGTAGTCATAATTATTAATGCATCGCTAGGAGGTTCTTCCAAGTTTTTTAACAGCGCGTTTTGGGCAGGAATACTTAGTTTATTTGCGTATTCAATAATTACGACTCTATTAATTGCATTTGATCGTTTTATTTTTAATTTAAAAAAATTATCTAGCGTACGTACTTCTTCTACGCTAATCATTTTGTCATTCTTAGGCGAAATAACATTGGCATATGGATACTGCCTGATATCTTTTATACCCAATATGGTTTCAGCTATTAAACTAGCTATCGACATTTTACCTATACCATTCGGACCCACTATTAATAGACCATGAGGCGGACGCTCAATAATCTTAGCAATACTATTTTTAGATGAAGGGTGCAGCAATAGTTGTGTCACGATTTCATTATCTCAGCAAATATCTTAGGAAGCTTAGCCTCAAATACTTTTCTTTCCTTACTAGGCAAAGTTATTTCAAGGCTAAGGGCATGTAGGAACATTCTATCAGCTGTTTTTCCTCCATATAAAGTATCACCTAATATGGGATGATTAATCTGCTTAAGATGCACTCTGAGCTGGTGAGTTCTACCGGTGGTGGGCTTTAGCTCAACTAAACTATACATTTGATTAGTACTTAATACTTTATATTGAGTTGAGGCCGGTTTACCATTGCTGCCCACTCTAAATGTTTGTGGTTTTTTAGGATTTCGTTCGATAGGCATATTTATTATCGCTTCATCCTGATCAAGTTCTCCTTCTACAATTGCAATGTAGGTTTTTTTTGTTTTTCTTTGCGAAAACTGTTTTTGAAGCCATAAAAGTGCTTCTTTATTTCTAGCACATATCATGACGCCGCTTGTTGCTCTATCTAGTCGGTGTACTATACCGGCTCTGTCTCCGCTATCAATATCAGCTACATATGATTTTAGCCAGCTGGCCACAGTCCCTTCCGGGTTAAAGGCGCCTTTACTGTGAGTTAGAACACCAAGCGGTTTATCGATAACTAAACAATCCTTATCTTTATATATTATAGGTATATCAATTTTTGGTATTACGGAATCTGTTTCTGTAAAATCTATAGATACTTTATCTTCTTTTTTTAAACTATAACCTGATTTAGTTTCAGCCTTGCCGTTTACTAAAACCTTGCCTCTTTCAATTAACTTTGAACCAAAGGCTCTGCTTATACCGCTTATTTTAGATTGGACGTATATATCCAGCCTCTTAGAAGCTGGCTTTTCGTTCTCTTCCACTTACTTTCTCAGTCCGACCGCTTTTTGGACTTTTAAGAGTGTCGAATTAGCTATCTCATTCATCTGTTTTTCAGAAGTAGTTAGTTTTTCCATGATTGCGCTTTCATCAACCCCGAGAAGCTTAGCTTGAAACTCTTCAATAAAACTGGACATAGCTTCTGCTACATCATTCTTAAAAGGACCGTACTGTGTTTGACCGTTGTACTTAGATTTTATTTCCTCGATACTTTTACCACTTATTAGCGCCAACAGATCTATTAAATTAGCTATCCCCGGCTGCGTTTCTTTACTATATGAAATTAAGTTCATGCTATCTGTAGTAGAAGATATTATTTTATCTTTAACTGAGCCTATATCATCGTTAAGAAAAATTATGCCTTTTGAACTATCACTAGATTTGCTCATCTTTTTAGTCGGATCAACTAGGTCTTTAATTCTAAGTCCTTGATCTTTACCGAAGAATTCGTGCTGCTCATTTACGGGCTTAGGGATGACAAAAATATCTCCAAACTGGGAATTGATTCGCTCAGCAACGTCCCGCGTAAATTCTATATGCTGAGACTGATCCTCGCCAACGGGCACGTAACTTGCGCCATATAGCAGTATGTCGGCCGCCATTAATACAGGGTAGTTAAAAAGCCCTACGCTTATTCTGTCTTCTCCGAGAGATAGTGATTTATCCTTAAATTGAGTCATTCTAGACATTTCGCCCATTCCGGTAAAGCAGTCGAGTATCCAGGTTAATTCACTGTGAGCAGGAATATAACTCTGTCTATATATATGAACGTTTGGATTATCTAGAGGAAATCCGGCAGCAACATACAATTTTAAATTATTCATGATACCGTCCTGAAGAGACCCATGGTCTATTGGAGTAGTAAAGCTGTGTAGATCGGGTATAAACAGATTAATCTGATACTCATCAGACTTTGTATTGGCCATATCGACTATTGGCAACAGTGCGCCTAGGTAATTACCGATGTGGAGGTCGTTATTAGCCCTGAGGCCTGTCAGGATTACTGGTTTACTCATAAATATATATCTACTATGTATAAAGTATAGTTAATGTTCATGCAATTAACCAATTAACTTATATGAAGATGTCCTTATTACATTAGTAAAGCTAAGTGCTGGCTTAATAACTTCAGCCGTTTTAAGTGAGTGGTTATGCGTTTCTTATTAGCTACATTTATTATCATGTTCTTATCTGTTTCGCCTACCGTCGTTCCCACTTCTCCAACTAATCCTGCCAGCCTCTCGGCATGTACTATACGACCTTGCCTGGCTGCTTTAAGTAGAATATCGACTACTTTCGGAAATCTATCCCCGTCTGTCTTTGGTATATCTAGCATTGGCGGCACATCATGGCTGCCATCTAATAGAACTACAGTATTTAATTTTGCAGCCAGAGTACATAATTCTCCGATATGTTTTAGAACCAGGCGTTTACGCGTTCTTGGTCCTAGATCATTTTCGAGCTTATGACCTCGGGCTATTATGCCCACGCTTTTATTGCCTTCGCCGACTGTTATATTAGCCGGCATACCATTAACTAGATATGTAGCACTCAAGAAACCTAGATCAACACCGCTGCCTTCATTATCTTCAGTGTTCATGCCTATGCTTCTGATAGCACTTTCAACTGTATCTGGACTTCCGTCTTGGCTGTTTTTTATAAAAACAGGAATTCTTGTGGCTGTGCATAGTGATCTTTTATCTGTAGAACCCATATCGCGAGCCCCGAGCCAGATAGCACTTAAGTAAGGTGCCAAGGTAGCGAATTCATTGGTATTAGTAATTTCCGTAAGGATAGGTATACCTCGTTTAAATGCATCCTTATATACGTCTAATTGGATTTGTCTATCCTGAGGATCTGTACTGTAGTACAGGCCTCTAAATTTACCTTGGGTTCTAGGTTTTGCGCCGTTGCCGCGCAGAGCTATTAAGGCATCAGGATGCTCTGCTTGTAATTCTTCAATGTAGTCAAACAATTTGTCATAGTCTTTAGTTTTATTGTCTAGCGAGCACGGACCAACAACAATTAATTTTTTATCTGATTCACCGCTTATAATTCTACTTATTTCTTCTCTGTTTTCGTCTCGTTTCTCTATTGCATCCCAGTCAGATTCAATGTTATGGAGCAAGCCATCTATATGTTCAACCCCAACATCACTGACACCTTTAGACAATTCTGATGCAGCCAACGGATCTAATGCCCAGTGATGTAAGAGTTTCGCTTCAAGCTCAGGCCTGCTATTTACTCTTTCTTGTGTCAATGTTTCCATAACTCATTCCTTATATAAAAAACCGCCTTATTGGCGGTTTTGGTAGTCTTGTGGTTAATCTTTTTTTAGTTCACAGCAAACTTACCGCCAATAAAAGTGTCGGTAAAGAAAAACCAGTTTTGAATTGATCTAAGCTGCTTCATAAGCAAGACTATACCAGATTAGGTATATTGGGTCAAATGCAGTTAATATAAACGCTCATTCTTAATCGGTAACACTAGCCTCTTATGCTTGCTTATCCAATAAGTGCCGGTCAAAATAGGGTTAAGCTAAAAACTAATGATTTTAATAATAGATAACTATGACTCGTTTACTTACAATCTTTCCCAACAGATAGCCGGGTTGGGACATATTGTTGAAGTACGAAAAAATGACAAAATAAGCATCGAGCAAATTTCGAGCATGAATCCGACGCATATCGTTATTTCCGCGGGCCCAAAACGTCCTGAGAATAGTGGAATTAGCCTGGAAGTTATTAGACAATTCTATAAAACAATCCCAATACTGGGAGTATGTCTAGGTCATCAATGTATAGGAGAAGTATTCGGTAGCCACGTTATAAAAGCTCAGCAAATACTACATGGCAAGGTAGACAGTGTTAACCATACAAAATCTGGATTATTTCGTAATCTATCTACTCCTCTAATTGCTGCAAGATATAACTCATTAGTTTTGGACAGTGTACCAAAAGATTTCACACTTACCGGCTGGTCAGACGATGGCAGTATTATGGCCTTGCAGCACAAGAAGTTACCGGTATTTGGGGTCCAATTTCATCCAGACTCATTCATGACGCCTAAAGGAGATAAAATAATAAGTAACTTTATACTATGCAAAAGTCCTTAATGTTACCTGGAGTTAAGTTAACAGACATACTTGCCCGGTTGGGAGACGATGATAAAAGCGTTTTCGCTCACGCCGGCGTGTCGTCAGACAGCTGGGGCAATGTACTAGGCTGGAATCCTGCTTCAATCTATAAGCCAGCGCATGCTCGGGTAGAAGATATCAGTTCAGAGATCGAAATATTTGCTGAAGAACAGCGAAGTAAGGGGCGTTTATTAATTGGTTACTTGTCATATGATTTTGGAGCTATGATGCACGGCGTTCCTCTCAAGTCTGATGATGACATTAAAACGCCATTAGCCCTTTTAGCCAGTTTTGATAATTGGATTACCTTTGACGAGTCTGGCGCGCATATACACTCGAGAAGTACGCAGTATATAGCCACAGTGAAAGATATCTTGCTGCGCCCAGCTCGCAATTTACCTATGAAACCCTATTCAACCTTGCTTCACCCTACCCAATCACGTAGTGATTATAGGCGCGCATTTAAGAAGGTAAAACAATATATTGAGGACGGTGATGTCTATCAGATAAATTTTACTCACCGCTTGGAAGGAAAAACTGACTCAAATGCCCGAGATTTATTCTGCAGTTTATCGAGTTCAAGCCAATCCGATTTTCAAGCCTATATAGAGGGTGATGACTTCGAGATTCTTAGTCTCTCGCCGGAGCGCTTTATACGGGTAACAAAAGGCTATATCGAGACATTGCCAATTAAAGGTACTCGACCTAGAGGTAACACAACCAAAGAAGACGAAGTAAATAGAAAAGATTTACTAAATAATCCCAAGGACGCTGCGGAGCTAAATATGATAACTGATCTCATGCGTAATGATTTAGGAGCAATATCTGAAGTTAGTTCAGTGAGTGTTGAAGCAATAAGGGAAATGAGAAGATATCCAACACTCTGGCATGCAAATTCAAAAATAACCGGTAAACTTATACACGACGTCAGTCCCATAGCAGCGTTAATTTCCGTTTTACCGGGCGGCTCTATTACTGGCTGTCCTAAAAAAAGATCAATGGAGATCATCGATGAACTTGAAGTAAAACGCAGAAATATATATTACGGATCTATTTTTAGCATCAAACCAAACGGTGACCTTGATAGCAATACTGCTATACGCACAATACTAAAAAAAGATAAGAATGTGTATTTATCGGTCGGGGGAGGAATAGTTTACGACTCAACCGAGGGGGGAGAATACCAGGAGTCTCTCGATAAAGCCAAATCTTTCATGCCAGCCTATATTCACGAAACTAAATTATCAAGTGATATATTAGAACAACAATTCGGGCCTACCGAAGTAAAAATTCTTTATCAAGATAATAATAGACGAATTATAAGCACTAAAGTAATTGCCAGTAAACAAATATTAGAGCTGTCAGAAGTTAAGTTTATGCAAAAAGGCATCGATGCCTATCCGGAAATACATCGTGCTGTTGTCGGCGGTAAGTCAATGGGTAAAGCTTTCAGAAACCAAGGTATCGCTTTTACAAGACAGACTAATGTTGCGACAGAAAAGGTGTTAAGTAGTAGCTTCAATACAAAGTTTAGAAGTAACGGTGCGTCAACAATTGTCGACGTATCAATTTTCGTTGGAGCTAGTAGAGTTCCGTATGCTCAGATTTTGGAAACGTATAGTCCAGATGTTGTTTGGACAGAAAAAAAGACTATGCCAACTAAAAAACTACTAGCAAAAGTACAGGTGTTTGATCAATTTTTACAAAAGTTAAATAGTCTCTAAAGAGATTAACGCTTAGTAAACTGCCTCTGTTTACGTGCGCCTTTAAGTCCGAATTTCTTTCGTTCTTTTTCTCTTGAGTCTCGGCCCAGTAGGTCGGCTCGTTTAAGCGTGCTCTTAAAGTCCTCGTTCACTACAACTAATGCTTTACTAATTCCAAGGCGTATAGCTTCTATTTGGCCTTCGTGTCCGCCTCCAGACACAACTGCACTTACATCAAACTTATTTACATTATCTAGTGCCACAAATGGCTGCTGAAGCTTTGTTAGTAGATACTTGCTAGCCGCAAAATACTCGTCAGCTGGTGTGCTGTTTACGGTAATAACACCTTTGCCACTTTTAATGCGCACTCTAGCGGTAGCGCTTTTTCGTCTTCCTAGAGCGTAAAAGTATGAATCTTTAGCCATTATTTAATGTCCTTTATTGAAATTAATTCAGGTTTCTGGGGATCATGCTTATGCTCTGCATCTGCATAAACCTTTAGCCTGTTAAGTCTTTCGGCTCTTAGTTTATTGACCGGTAACATACCTCTGACAGCGTTAGTAATTACAAATGACGGATCTTTAGTTAGCTTTTCACCTAGCGTTGCTTCTTTTAAGTTGCCAGGGTAACTACTGTGACGGTAATAGACTTTTTTATTGGCCTTATCGCCGGTTGCTACTAGCTGCTTGGCATTTATAACGATAACGTAATCTCCGCAGTCTATATGATGGGTAAATTGAGGTTTACCTTTGCCCATAAGGAGAGCTGCAATCCTAGTCGCAATTCTTCCTACTGGCGCTTCAGTGGCGTCAATTATGTACCATTTTCTGACAACATCACTGGGTTTAGCGCTATAAGTCTTCATTACTTAACTTCCTTAGTTTTTTTAACAGCCACTTTTGCTCTAGTGGTGGTTTTAGGTGCTGCCTTCTTTGCGGATACTTTAGGCTTATTAGCCGATGTTTCAGCCTTTTCTACTTTTGCGGCTTGAGCAACAGGAGCTGACTTAAGATCATCTACAAAGCTTATTCGTGCTAACTGAGCATTGTCACCTCGTCTTAGTTCAGTTTTAGCAATCCTTAAATGACCACTAGTACGCCCTTTTAGTTTGGGGGCGATATCATCAACTAATTTATGAGCATTGGTTAAGGTCTGCAAACCCTGAATTACTTGTCGTCGGTTGTGAAGATCACCAACTTTAGCTTTAGTTATAAGCTTCTCTAGGTAGGTGACTACTTCTTTAGCTTTAGGCAGGGTGGTTTCTATAGTTTCATATTGAATTAAAGAATCGGCTAGGCCTTTAATAAGAGCCTGCCTTTGATCCTTTTCCCGGTGTAGTTTCCTGCCTTTATAGCCGTGACGATGCATTGTTTAAAGCTCCAGCTCCGCTAATTTTTCTTTAACTTCATCTAGTGCTTTGCTACCGAATCCCTTAAGATCTTTTAGCTCAGCATCATTAAGTGCAAATAGGTCTCTAATTGTGTGAATATCGTTATTAATTAAGGCGTTTGTTGTTCTTGCTGTAAGGTTCAGGTCTTCAATAGAAGTATCTAAGGCAGTTGATTCGTCACCGCTCAAGTCACCACCGAACTCAGAATCACCGCCACCGGTGTTTTCTCCCAATACTTCGCCAACCGGAACTCTTGTTTTACCAGCTAAGGCAGTATATTGATTAACCAAGATTGCAGATGCTTCCTCAAAAGCTTCTTGAGGAGTTATAGATCCGTCTGTGTCTACAGTTAGCAGCAATCTGTCTAGATCTGTAGCCTGACCAACACGTGTGTTCTCAACTTTATAACGAACTCGTAGCACTGGGCTAAATATGGCATCTAAGGCTATCATATCGCTAGCTTTTTTAATTGCGCCTTCTTCAATGGTTCTGTAACCACGGCCAATTTCTACTGTTAGGTCTGCTGTTAATTTACCCTTAGCGTCATCGATTGTGGCAATAACGTGATCAGGATTTACAATTTCTACATCTGCGTTTGTCTGAATGTCTTTAGCAGTTACGTTTCCTTTACCGCTTTTTACAATTCGAAGATTCTGTAATTCGTTACCATAAACGCGGAAACGTACTCCTTTAAGATTTAGCATGATGTCCACAACGTCTTCCTTAACGCCGGGTACGTCAGTAAATTCATGAGTAACGCCCTCTATTTTAAATGCTGTCACTGCAGCTCCGGCAATGCTTGAAAGTAAAACTCTCCTCAGTGAGTTACCAAGTGTCATTCCATAACCACTGTGCAATGGTTCAACCACAAAAGACGCGCTGACACTGCTGTGCTCGTCAACCTTGACCAGGCTTGGTGTGTGAATAGTAGTATTTGCCATGCTTATAATGCTCCTTCTTTAGCGCGAGTAATACTCTACGATTAATTGTTCATTTATATCTGGTTCGACGTCATCTCGAGTTGGCAAACCAGTTACATTTAAAGTAACTTTTTTACGGTCTACCTTTAGCCACGCAGGTATTTCACTTGGGCTTGGGCTAACGTCGTCTAGATTCTTGAAATATTCTGTCTTAGAGCTGTGAGGTCTAATAACAAGCGTATCGCCGGGTTTTAGCCGGATGGATGGAATGTCAACTCTGGTGTCGTTTAACAAAAAGTGGCCATGTGTAACTAACTGTCGGGCTGCTCTACGGCTGGGAGCAAAACCTGCTCGGTAAATTGCGTTATCAGCTCGCTGTTCTAGCTTTCTAAGCAATATCTGGCCAGATTGGCCTTGTTCGGCGTTTGCTTCTTTCATCAGATTACTAAACTGCCGCTCCAATAAGCCGTAAAGTCTTTTAACCTTCTGCTTCTCTCTTAATTGAAGTGAGTACTGACTGGGTTTACCTCGAGGTGGTCGACTATTAATCTGACCAGGCTTAGCTGTTCTTTTAACCAAAGCTTTGTGTGCTTTGGGATGAAGAGCATAGCCTTCTCGGCGACTCATTTTAACTATAGATTGTCGGTCTCTTGCCATGTCTAGATCCTTCTCGCTTTCCTAGGTCGTACTCCGCCGTGCGGTTGGCCGGTAACGTCTTTGATACAATCTACTGAAATATCTAAACCTGCTAAAGCTCTAACGGCTGAATCACGTCCCAAGCCAATACCTTTTATATAAACATCGGCTTTAGAAAAACCAAATTGCTGCTTAGCTGCTTGAGCTGCTTGTTCAGCGGCCACCTGAGCAGCGTATGCAGTTCCCTTTTTAGAACCACGGAAACCGCAAGCACCAGCACTGCTCTTTGTTAGCACATTACCTTTTGTATCAGTAAAAGTAATAATAGTATTGTTAAACGTTGCTAGAACATGAACATGTCCAGCAGGTACACTTCTCTTGGCTTTTTTCTTCTTGGTAGTCTTTTTAACTTCAGCAGTAGTCTCTTCAACTACTGGTACTTGTTCTGTAATAATTTCTTCAGTATCTGCCATAAATTACCTTAAGTCTTAGTTGCTACCTTTTTTGCTGTTCCACCAACTGTAACCTTGCGTCCTCGCCTTGTTCTAGCATTTGTCTTTGTACGTTGACCGCGAACAGGCAAATTAGCTGAATGTCGAACTCCACGGTAAGCCTTAATATCTTTTAAGCGTTTAATATTACCGCTGACAATTCGCTGTAGCTCACCCTCAACTACATAATCTGCATTTATAACTTCTTGAATCTTAGAAATTTCTCCGTCTGTTAGGTTCTTAACTCGTGTGATAACGTCTACGTTAGCCCTCTTAAGAATATTCTTAGCGGTGTTAGGGCCAATGCCATAGACATAAGTAAGGGATACCCATACTTGTTTTTCATCTGGTATATTAACGCCTGAAATTCTTGCCATATTTTTAACCTTGCCTTTGCTTGTGCTTAGGCTTCAATTTATTAATAACGTAAATACGACCTTTGCGTCGTACTATCTTATCGTCTGGACTAATTTTCTTAACGCTTGCACGCACTTTCATGCGGATCATGCTCCTTTACTTCTAAAGCAATGACACACTGCTTGAATATTAACTTTTGCGATAGGTGATTCTGCCCTTAGTTAGATCGTAAGGGGTCAACTCGACCGTTACGCTGTCACCGGGTACGATTCGGATAAAATGTTTCCTCATCTTACCGGCAACGTGAGCTATAATTTGATGGCCATTCTCAAGTTCCACTCTGAACTGCGTTCCTGGTAGGGTCTCAACGATCTTACCCGTTAGTTCGATTACTTCCTTGTTTGCAGCCATAAATATAACTAGGGGTCAATTATATCAGTCCCCACGGCACCTGTAAAGAGAATTTCTCTATAAAATAGGAAAATGTGGTTTTAAACTACATTAATTATACTATTTGTAAAATATTCATGTCAATATCTAGGCCATTGCAATAGGAGTCGTTTACTTCTTAGAGGAACGGCGCTTATAGATGAATCCGGGTATATATTTAGGCCTGTTTATTCCAAGAGCAGCATCAGATGGCGCTTCAGAATCATTAAAGAATTCCGGCTGTGAATACTGGTCATAGGTTACCATCAGAGCTCTGGACTCTACGGCTCGCAATGTTTGTAGGGCCACAGATACAAGAATTAGAATACTGGTGCCACCGATAGTTATACTGGCGTTAACGAATACCTGAGCAATTATAGGAACAACCGCCAGAAGACCAAGCGCAAAGGCTCCAAAAAAGGTAAGCCTGTTAATTATCTGCGAAAGATACTTTTCAGTCTGTTCACCGCCTCGTACACCCTCAATGAAACCACCTTGTTTATGCAAGTTTTCCGCTATCTCTTTGGAGTTGAATGTAATGCTGGTATAGAAAAAGGTGAATACGAAGACTAAAAGGAAATAGGTTATCGGATATATATATGCTTTAAGCCCCTCGCTCGCAAAAGTTGAGGCTGAAGGAGTTTGGAACCAGCTAGTTAGATTAGCCCCAATATGCGCTAAATGTACATTATGGTTGCTTGTCAGCAATTGGCCAATAAAGCTTGGTACGCTTAAAAATGCCACCGCAAAAATTATTGGTACAACTCCAGCCGTAATTAATTTAACCGGAAGTAGCGTGGTAATCCCGCCGTAGGCTCGGTTTCCCTGCACTCTCTTGGCGTAGTTCACCGTAAGATTACGCGCGGCTTCGTTTAGCATTACTACTATCCAGGTGACCGCCAAAACTGAAACCAGAATTAATATACCTGTAATAACCCCACTTTTATTAAACGGCATGGTATAGCCTAACAGACTTATATGATGACCTTTACTAACGGCCGTTGTAAATAGCTGGCTAATATTTGACGGCAGCCTACTTACAATTCCAACAGTAATAATAAGCGATATGCCATTTCCTATCCCTTGCTCGGTTATAAGCTCACCCAGCCACATAAGCAGCATCGAACCTCCAGTAAGCGCCGAAACCATTACAACCCACTGCATTAGTGATGTATGGGCAGTTATATCTCCAATACCGCCAATGGACTGCGCGGCTTGTCTAATAAGGTATATAGATCCGATGGACTGTACTATTGCGAGCGGGAAGGTAAGAAGACGGGTATATTGATTAATCTTTTTCTGACCGAACTCGCCTTCTTTGTGAAGTGCCTCGAGCTGAGGAATAGCCTTAGTTAGGAGCTGCATAATAATGGACGCATTAATGTAAGGGCCCATACCGGCGATCATAATTGAAAAATTAGCTAAGGCACCGCCGGAAAGTACATTTATAAAACTTAAGAGCTGTGGCGTTTGGCTGGAGCTGAATAGGTTTTGCAAAACCTGGTGTAGGGTTTGTGGGTTAGCTAGCGGTACAGGTAAATGAGCAAGTATACGAAAAATTAACAGTATTCCAAGTACTGCAATAATACGTTTGCGCATATCGGGGTGCGATAGCGAACGTCCAATAATCTTCCAGTTCATACCCGGTTTATTTCTCTCATTGCTTACCTACCATTAAACCACAGAAATAAGGGTTAAACAAAAAACTAACAGCCTAGTTTTCTACGAGATAACCACCACTTTGTCTAGCCCACAATCTCGCGTATATACTGTTTTGATCTTCTAGTAATTTATCATGGCTTCCGATTTGGGAAATCTTACCTTTGTCCATTACTACAATTCTATCCATCTTTTGGATGGTACTAAGCCTATGGGCAATAACGATTGCTGTCTTATTTTCCATAAGATCCCAGAGAGCTTTTTGTATATATTGTTCGCTCTTAGAGTCAAGTGAACTTGTAGCTTCATCTAGAATCAATATGCGAGCATTTTTTAAGAATGCCCGAGCAATTGCAACTCTTTGCCTCTGACCGCCAGACAGCTTGACGCCACGCTCTCCAACCATTGAGTCATATTTATTAGGCAATTCGTCGATAAACTCATCTACATAAGCGGACCTAGCGGCTTCCAGTATATCTTTATTACTGGCGTTTGGATCACCATATGCAATGTTCTCTTTAATGGTTCTGTGAAATAGAACAGGATCTTGGGGTACGTAGGCAATCAGATTTCTAAGGTCTTCTTGTTTAACGTCCTTTATATTCGTGTCATTCAGTAAAACTTCACCTTCGCTAACATCCATGAATCTTAATAGCAGTTTTGTAAGCGTTGTTTTACCGCTACCTGAATAACCAACTAATCCGATTTTTTCGCCGGATTTAACGCTTAGATTAAAATTATTGACGGCAAATACGTTCTCATTTACATCGGGATAGCGATACCGCACAGCAGAGAAATTAACGGTAATATTTTCATTAATCTTAAGTTTTGCCGGTTTTAAAGGATCTAACACACTGCGCGGTGTGAGCATAGTTGCTACAGCATCATATGAATTGCTCATAATTGTTTCATATTCTTTTATCATTTCGGCTGAGTCAATTGTAACGTTGATAATTCTAATGACATATAACTGAACAAGGGCAATGATAGCTATAGTTATCCGGTTTTCTTGATACAGTCTAGAAGACACAATAAGTAATATTGCTACAGTTACAGCTAAAAGCATGTTTCTAACGAAATTACCTGGAGTAAATAAATCCCAAGACTTTAATTGAGCCACTTGCCATTCCCTGAGCGGTTTTAGCATTCTATTTATTTCATAGTTTTCTTTTGCAAAGCTTTTAACAGCAGGCGCGTGGGATAATGCGTCGCCTAAAACCGCAGATAGCCTGCTGTTAGTTAAACTTACTATTCGACGATATTTTAGCCTGTACCCGGAGTATATTACGGTAATGCCAACTACGAGGGATATACAGCCTAACGTAATAAGCGCCAAAGGTAGTGACTTTATCGCAATTACAGCTAGTCCGGTAATCACTATCACGGCATTTCTGGGTATTTCGAATAATGCCAGGCGATTATACCCCGCAAATGCATCGCCTAGTCGAGTTGCATTTGAACCTAAAGACCCAATATATGACGAGGAATAAAACTCATAATCTTTGCTTAAGTAGTTTGCGTAGACGTTTTTCTGAACATATCCTGCTCCGTAAACGCCGTTCCTATTAAATGCCCAGGTAGCGAGAGCATAAATGAGCTGCCCAATTAGAGTAAGTATCAATATATATATTGCATAATGTCCGACAAGCGAATATTGATGTTTAATTATAGCTTGAATGCCATAAGCAATTTGCAGGGGTACGAAGATCTGATTAATAAAGAAGGATGGTGAATAACAAAGAGCTGTAATTATGAAATAAAATTTAGTATGGGTCATGGCATCCCAAAACAAATGGTGCAATGCCCTAGTTACAGTCTTATCCCTTTCTAGTTCATGACTAGAAAATTTCGTATTTGTCATACTAAGGTTATCTTTAATCGGTTTTAGGGGCTGTTTTCTTTTTTGAAGTAACAGGTCTAGATAAGCGGCTTACTTTTTCGAAACTACCGCCAGCTGATTGAATAGCCGCTATTGCGCTCTCGCTAGCTTTAGGAAGTTTAACGTTAACGCTTTTTGTTATGTCACCTTTTGTTATAACTTTCACTGTAACGAATGCATTGCTTATGAGTCCTGCTTCCGCAAGCAGTGATGCATCAATGGTTTTATTTCCTAAACCATTTAGCTGTCCAGTGTAGACAACTTCATTTTTAATTTTATAGCTTCTAAAGCCTGGTAGCTTAGGAAGTTTTTGCATTAGAGGATTAGATCCACCAGCAAATCCTGGTTTCTTAGTCGAACCAGTCCTAGCGCCTTGACCTTTTGTGCCTCTTCCTGCTGTTTTACCTTGGCCAGCGGAAATACCTCGCCCAACTCTTTTAGGCGATTTTGGCTTATTAGTTTTTAGCTGATGATACTTCATTTATTTAGGCCTTTACCTTTGCTGTTTTCTTAACTGCTTTCTTTGGTTCTTCCTTTTTTGGAGATTCTTCTGTCTTTTTGACTGTCTTAGCAGCTTTAGTTTTTGGCTTATACGTGGTCCATTTATTGGCGGGGACTAGGTTTTGCAGCGCTTCTATTGTGGCGTATGCGGTATTAGTTTTATTGCTTGAACCCAGAGATTTACTTAAGGCGTTATGGACGCCGGCGACTTCTAGCACAGTTCTAACGACTCCGCCCGCAATTAGTCCGGTTCCCGGCCTGGCAGGCATAATTAAAATATGTGCGCCGGAAACTTTAGCTTCTGATTCGTGGGGCAGCGTATCTTTATATAGCGAAATGTTAACAACGTGTTTTTTAGCAACTTCAGTAGCTTTAGTTACAGCAAGTGTTACATCGGCACCTTTAGCTGATCCAATGCCGACTTTGCCTTTTTTATCACCAACAACAACTAAGGCTCGAAATCTAAATCTACGGCCGCCTTTTACTACGCGTGCTACTCGGTCAATTTGTAGCGTTCGCTCGTCATATTGTTTTTCCTCAACTGGGAAATCACCCCTACGGTTTGATTGATTTCGTCTTCTATTCTTATCATCCATAATTAAAACTCCAATCCTTCTTTACGAGCTGCATCAGCAAGTGCGGCAACACGTCCATGATAAAGCTTACCACCTCTATCAAAGACAATCTTCTTTATTTTTTTTGCTTTAGCTTGTTTAGCAATTTCGCTGCCTACCCACTGAGCTTTTTCAGTCATGGTTCCTTTGAGCGTCTTCTGGCCTATTGTCGTAACGTGGCAGATCGTCTGTTTCTTTTCATCATCAATAACCTGAGCAGTAATGTGTAAATTGCTTACATGTACGCTTAATCTAGGCCGTTTAGTGGTGCCATTAACAACAGAGCGAATTCTTCCTCGACGGCGATTTTTATTTTCTAATTTGTGGATTAATTGCTTACTCATAGATTATTTTTCCTTACCGCTCTTACCGCTCTTACGTAAAATTCGCTCGTCTGAATACTTAATTCCTTTGCCCTTATAAGGTTCTGGTTTCTTTAAAGACCTGATCTCAGCAGCCACTTGTCCTACCTGCTGTTTATCTATTCCGCTGACAGTAATTGTATTTTGCTCGACGACAGTAGTAATACCAGCTGGAACCTTATATATAACATCATGAGAAAAACCCAGATTTAGCTTTAAATCCTGGCCTTGCTGAGCTACTCGATAACCAACTCCGTTTATTTCTAGCTTCTTGGAAAAGCCCTGAGTAACACCGAGCACCATATTATTGATAAGCGCTCTGATTAAACCGTGCTTTGCTCTAAATTCCGGTTCATCATTAATTCTTGTAACTATTATCTGGTTCTCTTCTTGCTTAACAGTTATACCTTCTAGCGCTGATTGCTTAAGAGTACCTTTAGAACCTGACACTGTAATATCTGAGTCAGTGGCAGTAATTGTCACACCGCTTGGCAGTTCTATCGGCAGTTTTCCTACTCGACTCATATTCTTATTCCTTAATTCCTTTAATAAACCTTACAAATTAATTCGCCGCCGATGTGCTCGGTTTTGGCTTTTCCACCAGTCATCAGACCCTTTGATGTCGATAGAATGACTATGCCTCGCCCGCGCATTACCACAGGAATCTCTTTGGAGTTAACGTAATATCTTCGTCCTGGCTTAGACAGCCTAACAATCTCTTTAATCCGAGGGTTGGAAGTATTGGAGTAAATGGTCAGCTTTAGCTTTTTTCCAATATCAGCTTTTTCAACAGATACATCATCAATAAAATTAGTTTCTTTTAGTAATCGGGCAACCGACTCTTTTATTGCGGAATGAGGTAAGCTAATCTCGTTTTTTCGCACTAAAATAGCATTACGTATTCGTGTTAACATATCTGCGATTGGATCTGTAGTAGTTGTACTCATATTCTCCTCTTACCAACTCGCTTTCGTTACGCCAGGAATTTCACCCTTGCTGGCATGTTCTCTAAAACTAATTCTACTCAGTCCAAACTGGCGCATGTATCCGCGTGAACGTCCAGTTTCTAAACATCTGTTAGTCCGACGAGTGGGGCTGCTGTTACGAGGTAGCTTAGCTAATCCTTCCAGGTCTCCAAGCTTCTTAAGCTCAGCTCGCTTTGCACTGTACTGCTCTATCATTCTTAGTCTTTTGGCATCTCGTGCCACAATTGAAGTTTTAGCCATACTATTCCTTATCCTCCTTCTCAAATGGCATTCCAAACTTCTGTAATAGAGCTTTAGAATGAACCTTATCTTTACCATTAATTACGATTACTATTTGCATACCATGGGATTTAGATGTTTCCTCAAACGTTAGATCAGGAAAGACTGATTGATCTTGCAGCCCTAAGCTATAGTTGCCTTGCCTGTCAAAAGCTCGATTACTTACACCGTGAAAATCTCTAAGTTGGGGAATTACTAAAGTAATAAGACGATCCAAAAACTCGTACATTTTGTCACCACGGAGCGTAACTTTAAGGCCTATCTTGTTGCCTTCGCGTAGTTTAAAGCCAGCGATAGAATTCTTAGCAGCGGTTTGAATTGGCTGCTGACCGGTAACTTTACGGATAGTATTAGTTGCGGCTTCCATCATTTTCTTATCGTCTTTAGCTCTACCTAGGCCGATATTAATAACAATCTTTTCTAGTTTTGGTACCTGATGTGGATTTTTAAGATCCAGTTCGGCAAGTAGCTCCTTAACAATAGTGCTGTCGTAATTAACTCTAAGCCGAGGACGATAAATAATAGCTTTACTAGCTTTAGGTGCAGTCTTCTTGCCTGTAGTTGCAGCCATTACTTTATCTCCTTTCCGCTTGATTTAAATATTCTTACTTTATTGCCATCTTTATCTACTTTGTAACCAATCTTGCTTGGTTTTTTAGTAGTAGTTTCAACTATTCCGACTTTACTAACCCAGATAGGCTTTGTTAACTCTACAATTGCCCCTTGAGGATGTGCATTATTGGGCTTAACATGCTTCTTGGCAATGTTAATACCTTCAACTGTAACCTTGTTAGCACTAGGATGGGTAGCAATTATCTTACCGGTCTTGCCTTTGTACTTTCCAGCACGGACCATTACAAGATCGCCTTTTTTTAGTCTAATCTTGTAAGTCATTTAGAGTACCTCCGGAGCAAGCGAAACTATTCTGGCATAGCCTTGATCACGTAATTCTCTTGGTACTGGGCCAAATATACGCGTGCCTCTAGGTTGCTTGGCTTCGTCTATTATTACCGCCGCATTGTCATCAAACTTAATAGTTGAGCCGTCTTTACGTCTAATTTGGTTTCTGGTTCTAACCACTACCGCTCTGACTATGGTTTTCTTCTTAACGGTTCCGTTAGGTGTAGCATCTTTAACGGTTGCTACAATTATGTCACCAACATTGGCGTAGCGCCTTCTTGAGCCACCAAGAACCCTAATGCAAAGGATTTCCTTAGCGCCGCTGTTATCTGTAACTAGTAATCTAGATTCTTGCTGAATCATTTACTAGACTCCTTCTTATCTTTCTTATCTTTTTCGACATCTTCGACTTCTTCTTTAGCCTTGCTCTTAGAGTCCTTTTTGCCGCTGTCTTCAGTTTTAACTGCTGCCAGTTTGTCAGCTCTTAGTACTGGCTTTTCATTAATTTCTTGAAGCGTGAAATGCTTTCTTTTACTAATAGGTCTGCATTCTACGATGGTTACTTTATCTCCAATTTCGGCTTCATTCTTCTCATCATGAGCTATAAATTTGGTCGTAACAGTATATTGCTTCCTATATAAAGGATGCGTCTTACGAGTATGTGCCGTAATCACAATGGTTTTATCAGTTTTATTCGAAGTTACAACTCCTACAATTGTCCTAGCCATTACTTGGCCTCCTTTATAAGTGCGTCACTGAGGACGGTCATCATTCGTGCTAAATCTTTACGCTTGTTCCTAATTACTCGAACATTGTCTAATTCGCCCAAGTACAAACGTCTTTTTAGCTCAGTTATTTCCTCACGTAATTTAGTACTCTCAACTGTAAGTTCGGCAGTGCTTAATTTTCTTATTTCAATAACTTTCATGAGTTTAAGCTTCCTCCCTAACTAGAAACTTAGTCTTTACGGGCAATTTGTGTGCCGCAAGTCGCATAGCTTCTCTAGCAGTTTCTTCGCTGACTCCCTGCATTTCAAAAAGTATAGTTCCGGGTCGTACTTTAGCAACGAAAAATTCTGGATTACCTTTACCGCTACCCATTTTTACGTCTTGAGGCTTTCGGGTTACTGGAGTATGAGGGAATATGCGAATCCATATTTTACCACCTCTTTTAATGTACCTTGTCATGGCTTGTCTGGCAGCTTCAATTTGCCTGGAAGTAATTCTGTCTTGACCTTGGGCCTGAAGAGCAAATTCACCAAATGCTATGTAATTACCTGAAGTAGCGACGCCTCGAACTCGGCCTTTTCTGACCTTTCGATACTTTTGTCTTTTAGGAAGTAACATTTTACTGAACCTCTCCCTTATAAATCCAAACTTTTACGCCAATAATTCCAGCAACTGTGTGGGCTGCAACTTGAGCGTAGTCAATATCCGCGCGGATAGTATGAAGCGGTACTGAACCAGCAACTTCTTTTTCACGCCTGGACATTTCTGCTCCATTAAGCCGTCCCGCAACCTCTATTCTTACTCCCTTAGCGCCAGCGCGCATTACTGCGGCGGCTGAAGATTTTGTGGCGCGTCTAAAGCTAATTCTTCTCTCCAATTGATGAGCTATATTTTCAGCGACTAGTTTTGCAAACAAATCGGGCTTTTTAACTTCTTCAATATTTACTCTTACTGGAATTTTATAGATGTTCTCAATTTGCTGTTTAAGTTCGGTAGCACCCGTTCCGCCCCTACCAATAACAACACCGGCTTTAGCAGTAGAAATAGTAACTGTTACTAAATTAGGTGTACGAGTAATCTCTACTTTATTGATAGCTGCACGGCTTCCAAGTTTTGTAGATATTAGTTTTCTTGTCGTAAGATCGTCTTTAAGAAATTTAGCGTAATCTCGCTTGTCTGCGAACCATTTACTGCGCCAATCCTTATTTACTTGGAGACGCATGCTAATTGGGTTTACTTTTTGTCCCATTATTTAGTCTCCTTAATTTCTTTTACTTCTTTAACTTCTTCTTTGACTGCGGCTGGCTTCTTAGCTTCTCGCTGTTCTCCGTCAACAACTACTCTAATGTGGGATGATTTTCTCTGGAATGGCAAGGCTCGGCCTCGGGCTGCGGGGCGGTATCTTTTAATTCTTGGTCCCGGAGATACAGAAATTTCAGTAATATGTAGTGTTGCAGGTTTGTAATTGTGATTATGCTCAGCGTTAGCTTTAGCGCTATTAATAACTTTTCTTACAGCTATAGCGCTTCGCCGTGGCGTATGGTCAAGAATTGTCATAGCATCTTCAACACTTCGGTTGCGCACAAGAGCAGCTACCACGGCTACTTTTCGTGGGCTTATTCTTACTCCTTTAGCGATTGCTTTTACTGCCATATTCTTTCCTTATCCTTGATTCTTTGCTAATTTACCACCGTGTGAACGGAATTTTCTAGTTGGTGCAAATTCACCAAGCTTGTGACCAACCATATTTTCACTGATAAAAACCGGTACATGAACTTTGCCGTTATGTACAGCTATAGTTCGGCCTACAAACTCTGGTGGAATAGTACTAGATCTTGCCCAAGTTTTAATGATGGTTCGGTCGTTGTCTCCAAGAGCATCAACTTTCTTGGCTAATTTAAAGTCTACAAATGGACCTTTTTTAAGTGAACGGCTCATTAGATGCTACCTCCATGTGATGTGCTAAGAGCATATGCAAGAAAATCTTCAGACCTTTCTTCTTCTCGTCGCGCGTTTATGGCAGTATAAGCACCTACAGTTAGTTCTACTTCGCGGTGCGCCGCTTCAAATCTCGCTTTAGTTTCAGGTGATATAGCATCTAGCCTTATAGCTACTTCCTCAATTACGGAATGAGGTACATCAACTAGAGGATCTTGCTGTTCAACTTCTGAGAAACCAAGATCAACCCAGCCCATAGCTTCTGCGTCAAAGCGAGCTGTAATTTTATCAAATGCTAATCTATCAGATTGAATCATGCTATCTCCTTTTCGCCTCATGTCGGCTTCTTAAAATAAACTGCGTGGTACTCTTGCGACGTCTCGTCTTATATCCCAGGGTCTTTTGTCCCCACGGAGTCTTCGGAGCGGAACCATGATTCTTACCACCACCAATACCGTGGCGTCCGCCATCACCACCACCGTGCGGGTGATCAACAGCGTTCATAACTACACCTCTAACAGATGGTCTTATGCCGCGATGTCTACTTCGTCCGGCCTTACCGTATTTAATGTTCTGGTGCTGTTCATTACCAACGACTCCTATTGAAGCCATACATTGTTCACTTATTAAACGAACTTCGCCGCTAGGTAATCTTACTTGGGCGTAGGCGTTGTCTATCCCCATAAGCTGAGCACTGTTTCCGGCGCTCCTGGCAATTTGTGCGCCACCGTTTACTTTCATTTCAATTGCGTGAATAGTACTGCCAATAGGAATATCTTTAAGGGCTAGGCGGTTACCAGAATCTATAGTAGATTCTTCGCCACTACTAACGCTCTGTCCAACCTTCATGCCTTGAGTTGCAAGTATGTAGTGATAAGTACCGTTATTTTCTTTAATTCTGGCTATCCGTGCGCTCCTGTTAGGATCATATTCTATGTGCTCTACAACTGCCGACGTACCGGCTGCTAGTTTAAAGTTAACTTTTCTGTAAAACTTTTTGCTACCGCCGCCCTTGTGTCTAGTGGTAATACGTCCTTGATTGTTGCGTCCACTACCACGCTTTTTAGCAACAAGTAGAGACCTCAAAGGTTTTTTTGTAGTAATATCTGCAAAATCCTGAGTTGTCATTCCTCTTTTACCCGGAGTAGTCGGCTTGTATTGTTTAATGGCCATTATTTGTCTTCCTCGCTTTTGCGTCTTCGTAAACCACGCTTGGGCTTGTTTTCTTTCTCTGATTGCTTAGCAGCAGCTTTATTAACCTTTTCCTGTACTTTCTGTTCTTTCTTTTCTTCTTCTTCAACTGCCGCGAAGAAAGGCAAGCCGTATCCTTCAGCTAAAGTAATATAAGCTTTCTTAATGTCATTTCTTTTTCCTTCGGCATTCATATATCTTTTACCGTTTAGGCTCATGATTCTTTTGCTTTTACCTTTAACGTTAACAATATTTACATTCTTAACCTTAACTTCAAATTGAGCCTCAACAGCGCGAGCAACTGAATGCTTATTAACGTCTGAAGGAATCTCCACTACATAGACATGTTTTTCACTTAAGCTGTATGTCTTTTCACTTAGTCGAGGACGAAGGGTGATGGTTTTACTCATTACGCTTTCTCCTCAGCTTTAAGCCATTTAGTAGTCTCTTTAAGAGCGTCTACAGTAAAAATAAGCTGATCAGCATTTAGAATGTCATATACGTTTAGGAATTTAGCGCTTGATATGACAACACTCTTTAGATTTTGAGAAGATCTTAATAACTCTGGAGTTTTCTTCTCAACTACAATTAGTGTATTTCTTCCAGCATTTAACTTAGTCAGTAGTTTGACTAACTCGGAAGTCTTAGCAGATTTGATATCAAAGTCTTCAATAACGTTTACTTTATTTTCAGTTGCTGCAATTGAAAGACTCTGTCTTAAGGCTTGCCTCTTAGCTTTAATATTAATTCTTTTAATAAAGTTTTCTTCGCCAGTAGGCCCAAAAACTATTCCTCCACCTCGCCATATTGGGTTTCTTGAAGAACCAAACCGAGCTCTACCAGTACCCTTTTGAGCCCATGGCTTTTTACCACCACCACGGATTAAACCACGGGTTTTAGTAATTGCCAGGTTGTCTCGTCCACCAGCTTGGTATGCAACATATGCCTGCTTAATAAGTTCGTGATTTTTTATCTCGATACCAAATACAGATTTATCCAACTTGGCAGGTGTAGTGGCTTTAGCACCTGACTTAGTAAAAGTAGAAACTGCCATTACTGAGCCGCCTTAATGACAATAAGTCCTTTTCGGGGGCCGGGGACTGATCCCGTAACACCGATCACACCGTTGTCTACATCTATAAGTGCCACTTTAAGACCCTTTACGGTAATTTGTTCATGTCCTAAGCGACCAGCCATTCTAGTTCCTTTGAATATATGCTGAGGGTACATTGATCCGATTGATCCAGGTCGACGATACGACCTACCACCGTGAGTTTTACGTCCTCTGTGAAAATTGTGACGGCGAATAGTTCCTGCCCAACCCTTACCTTTAGTAAGACCGGTAGCAGATACCTCGTCTCCTACACTAAAAACGTCGGCGCTGTATTTGGTGCCGACGTTGTGATCTTCTGGGATTTCATTTGTTCTAAATTCACGAATAATTTTGGGCATAACCTTTGACATTTTGACGTGTCCGGTGACGCTCTTACTGAGCTTCTTTGCCGTTTCGGTTCCTATCTGAACCGCGTTGTAACCGTCTTTTTCGACAGTCTTATGGGAAATTACTGTATGGTCAGCAACAGAAAGGAGAGTAACAGCCTGAAGCGCACCATCTTCACTGATAGTACTAGTCATTCCAAGTTTTCTAGCAATAACTGCCTTCACTGTTACCTTTCATTAATTGTCTCTAAAGTTAAAATTAAAAGTCCTGGCGGTTAGCGGTTTCTACCTCTGTTAATGGCAGACCTACTGGCGCTCACCAAGTTCAATTTTTACGAGATACCATAACAGAGTACCACGTAAAGTCTACACCTGTCAATGTGTTGCAAATTCTACAAAAGTATTGCTACATTTTTATTTCAACGTCACATCCAGCTGGAAGTGACAAGTTCATAAGACTGTCTATAGTCTTAGGTGTAGGTTCAAAAACGTCTATTAAGCGTTTATGCACCCGCATTTCGAATTGCTCGCGTCCTTTTTTAAAGACGTGAGGGCTTTTAATGACTGTGTAAGTGCTCCTTCTGGTAGGCAAAGGTATCGGGCCGGCCAGTGTAGCTCCGGTTCTTAAAGCAGTATCTATTATTTGCTTAGCAGCCTGATCAATTACTTTGTGATCATAGGCCTTAAGCCTGATTCTAATTCTCTGTTTGCCTTCAGTTGGTTTGGCGTCTGCCATAAGGTGATATTCCTTCCTAACTTATTAAAGTTAGCCTGCTGTAACATCTCTTTACTTTTTCAAAAGGACTTTTAGTCAGCAGAAATTTATTTAACTATTTTACGATCTTAGTAACAACTCCAGCACCAACAGTTCGTCCACCTTCACGGATAGCGAACCTTAGACCTTGTTCCATGGCAATTGGTGCTAGAAGCTTAACTTTAAATGTCACTGTGTCTCCCGGCATAACCATTTCTTTGTCAGCAGGAAGTTCAACTTCTCCAGTTACGTCCGTGGTTCGGAAATAGAACTGAGGCTTGTAGCCCTTAAAGAAAGGAGTGTGGCGTCCGCCTTCTTCCTTAGCAAGAATATAAATCTCAGCATCAAATTCTGTGTGAGGAGTAATTGTCCCTGGCTTAGCAAGAACCTGCCCGCGCTCAATGTCATCTCTCTCAATTCCGCGTAACAGAATACCGGCATTGTCTCCAGCTTGTCCTTGGTCTAGGCTTTTCTTGAAAGCTTCGATTCCAGTAACAACACTTTTAGTTGTGTCTTTAATGCCAACAATTTCAACTTCATCGTTAATCTTAACGATTCCGGTTTCAATTCGCCCTGTAGCAACAGTTCCACGTCCTTTAATAGAAAAAACATCCTCTATTGGCATAAGGAATGGTTTTTCTAGATCACGCTTAGGCTCTGGAATAGATTCATCCATAGCTTTAACTAGTTCCATAATTGCGTCTTCATTAGCAGCATCGCCTTCTAGGGCTTTAGTTGCAGAGCCGCGGATTATTGGAGCGTCTTTGTCGAATCCGTTCTTTTCTAGTAATTCACGAATTTCTTCCTCAACAAGGTCAACTAGTTCTGGGTCAGCTAGGTCCATCTTGTTTAGAAATACAAGAATATATGGAACTCCAACCTGTCGGGCAAGCAATACGTGCTCGCGGGTCTGAGGTAATGGTCCGTCGTTAGCACCAACAACCAGAATTGCTCCGTCGATCTGTGCGGCACCGGTAATCATGTTTTTAACGTAATCGGCGTGACCAGGCATATCTACGTGAGCGTAGTGTCTTTTTTCGCTTTCATATTCCTGGTGAGATGTAGCAATGGTAATACCACGCGCTTTTTCTTCAGGTGCGTTGTCTATCTGGTCATAAGCCACTGACTTGTTGACTGGGCTTGGTAGTCTTTTTGCTAGTACAGCTGTAATAGCTGCTGTTAATGTAGTTTTTCCGTGGTCAACGTGTCCCATTGTTCCAACGTTAACATGCGGTTTACTACGATCGAATTTATCTGCCATATGAGTTTGCTCCTCTAATTATTTAAGCTCTGACATTGAGCTAACTGATTTAAAACTTTTGCATGAGAATAATAGAACCCACGCAAGTTACCGGGGATAGTATAAGGAAATTTTGTATCTTTGTAAAGACTTTTATATGAGGTGCTATTTTGCGTTTTTGGCAATAATTGCTTCGGCAATATTTGGCGGGACGTCAGCATAATGGTCGAGTTCCATGCTTGAGCTGGCCCTTCCTTGAGTCGCGCTTCTAAGATTGGTTGTATAGCCAAACATTTCACCTAGGGGGACAAAAGAAGTTATCTCTTTTATTCCCGGTGTTAGGTCTTCCATGTTTTCGATACGTCCACGTTTACTGTTTAAATCTCCTATAACTTCACCCATAAATTCTTCTGGAGTAACAACTACCACTTTCATGATAGGTTCTAGAATTACGGGGCCAGATTTTTTCACACCTTCTTGAAGTGCTATTGAGCCAGCAATCTTAAAGGCCATTTCACTGGAGTCGACATCGTGGTATGAGCCGTCATATAACTCAGCTTTAATGTCCACTACCGGATAGCCGGCTATAACTCCGTTGCTCATAGCTTCCGTTATACCTTGCTCAACAGGTTTAATGTATTCATTAGGAATAACGCCACCTTTAATGGAGTTGATGAACTCTAAACCTTTACCGTCTTCATTAGGACTAAGTCTAAACCAGACGTCTCCGTATTGACCACGGCCACCACTTTGACGAATGAATTTACCCTGTACTTCAACGCCGGATTTTCTAATAGTTTCTCGGTAGGCAACCTGAGGCTGACCTATATTAGCTTCAACTGTAAACTCGCGTTTCATTCTATCTACTAGGATTTCCAAATGAAGCTCGCCCATGCCTGAAATAATTGTCTGGCCGGTTTCATCATTAACATTTATTCTAAAAGTTGGATCTTCTTCTGCAAGTCGCTGCAAGGCTATACTCATTTTTTCTTGGTCGGCTTTAGTTTTTGGCTCTATTGCAATAGATACCGGAGGATCGGGGAAGGTGATGCTTTCCAGAACTATAGGGTTAGCAGGTTCGCATAGCGTATTACCAGTAGTCGTGCCTTTTAGCCCAACTATTGCCGCAATATCTCCAGCTCCTACTTCTGTAACGTCTTCTCGCTTATCGGCCTGCATTCTAACGATACGTCCAACACGTTCTTTTTCACCAGTCGAGCTGTTTAGAATATAGCTCCCTGACTGAAGCTTTCCGGAATAAACCCTAAAGTAAGCCAGCTTACCAACAAAAGGATCAGCTGCAATCTTAAAAGCCAGACCTGCGAATGGCTCATTCTCCAATGGCTTACGTTCAATTTCATCGCCAGTCTTAGGATTGGTACCCCATACGGACCCGGTCTCCTGTGGACTAGGAAGAAAATCTGTAACAGCGTCAAGTAGTTTTTCTACTATAACCCCACGACCATCTCCTCCGGACACTGCGAAGAATTTACCAGTTAGTACTGCAGTTCTTATAGCTTGTTTAATTTCATCTGGAGATAATCCCTCTTCACCTACTTCAAAGTACTTCTCGAGCATTTTTTCGTCTTCGGCAACGGCATTTTCTACGAGCAGCGAACGATACTTTTTAACCTTGTCCAGCATGTCTTCTGGAATTTCGCTTTCAATTAGCTCATGATCGGTAAATTCTTCGTAGGTATAAGCTTTCATGTCTACTAGGTCGACAATACCATTGATTTTCTGCTCAAAGCCAATCGGTAAATGAATCGGAAAAGCTCGTTTACTTAGACGGTTATGAATTGAGTCGAGAGATTTATAGAAATCACCTCCGGTTTGGTTAATTTTATTAATAAAGCAAATACGAGGAACCTTATACTTATCTGCTTGTCGCCAAACAGTTTCAGACTGAGACTCAACGCCCATTTTTCCATCAAAAACCACGACCGCACCATCAAGAACTCTCAGTGATCTTTCAACTTCTACTGTAAAGTCAATGTGCCCCGGGGTATCTATAATATTTATCTGGTGGTCTTTCCAATAAGAAGTAACAGCCGCTGAAACAATAGTTATTCCGCGCTCTCTCTCTTGAGCCATCCAGTCGGTAGTCGTTTCACCTTCGTGAACTGCACCGATCTTATGTTTTAAACCAGTTCTGTATAAAATCCCTTCGGTCGTAGTAGTTTTACCGGCATCAATGTGCGCAATAATTCCAATGTTACGTATTTTATCTATAGGTGTTTTCTTAGTTGCCATAATTCTCTGTAAATTCTCTTTCTGTTAATATCTAAGATCCGATTGGATCTGCGTCACTGTGCTCAACTGCCATCGGTTAAGTTCTCGCGAAATGAGCAAATGCTCGGTTAGCGTCTGCCATTTTATGAGTGTCTTCACGCTTCTTAACAGCCGTACCTTGCGAGTTATAAGCGTCGAATAGTTCTGCTGCGATTCGGTCTTCCATGCTGATGCCTTTTCGAGCCCTGGCAGCCGCAACAAACCACATTGTGGTTAAGTGGTTTTGTCTTTGGCCTTTAACTTCAAATGGAATTTGGTAGTTTGCTCCACCAACACGTCGGCTTCTAGTTTCCATATGAGGCTGAACATTTTTAAACGCCTGATCAAAAACCTCTAGAGGGTTATCCACTTTAAGTTTTTGGGCCGCTTTTTGCATACCGCCATAAACAAGCTTTTCAGCAACTTGTTTTTTACCGTTAAGCATTACACGATTAATGAGTCGCTGTACTTGAACACTGTTATATAGTCGGTCGCCCTTAATATCGCGAACTAATGACTTAGTTTTTTTCCTAGGCATTATTTGCTCGCTTTCTTAGTGCCGTATTTTGAACGACCTTGTTTGCGGTCATTAACACCTTGAAGATCTAGGCTGCCTCTCACGATGTGGTAACGAACACCTGGAAGGTCTTTAACTCTTCCGCCGCGAACTAAAACTACGGCGTGTTCTTGTAGATTGTGTCCTTCGCCACCAATATATGCCCATACTTCGTATCCATTGCTTAATCGTACACGGGCAACTTTACGAAGCGCGGAGTTAGGCTTTTTTGGTGTCTTAGTAGTCACTTTGACACACACACCACGTTTAAAAGGTGATGGTTTGTCATAACTCTTAGTTTTAAGGCTATTAACAACACGATCAAGTGCTGGTGAACCAGAATTTTTACCGACCTTAGTACGAGGTTTACGTACTAATTGATTTATTGTTGGCATTTATTCTCCTTTGGATTCTGCAATCTACTGCTTCTTGGAAGTATGCCTTACTTCCTGGCTCGGACTGCTAAAAATGTTTAACTAATATTTCTATTAACGCTTATTGTAACAGATTTAGGCGTTCGCCTCAACAGTGCTACCTTGACCACTACTTGGAGATCCAATTATCTGATCATCTCCTTCAAGCGCGTCATCATCAACATCTTCATCACCTTCACGCTTGGCTCCAGTTCCTACTGGAATTTTACGTCCAAGAATCACGTTTTCCTTAAGCCCATATAGCTTATCTACTTTACCGCTTGTAGCAGCAGCGATTAGTACACGCGTTGTGTCTTGGAATGAAGCGGCGCTTAAGAATGAATCGGTACTTAGGGAAGCCTTGGTAATACCAAGCAGAAGCTGATTGTACTTAGCTGGGCGTTTACGTTCGCTTACTAATGCATCGTTTGTTTCGACCACAGCAAGCTTGCTCACAACGTCTCCGGTTACGAATTCGCTGTCTCCAGCCTCTTCGATTTGTACGCGACTAAACATTTGTCGAACGATTATTTCAAGGTGCTTGTCAGCAACAGTTTGACCCTGACCGGCAAATATCTTTAATATTTCGTTCATGATGTAGCGCTGTGTTGATTCCACTCCTTGAAGCATCATTAGCTCGTGTAGATTAATTGATCCACTAGTAAGCCTTTGGCCGCTTACAACTTCTTGGCCATCAGTAACCTGTAATTGCTTAAAGCCTGGGATTTCATATCTCACTACGCTTTGTTTGGTTGGAGTTATGACGATAGCTGATTTAGTAATCTGAACTTTACCACCCATTGGAGCGACTAGTGGTTCGGAAGCATCTTCTAGCGCAGCAACAACATCACCGCTTACTACTTCCTGGCCGTTTTTAATAGTTGCTTTACGTTCACCAAGTTTCAGCTCGACCTTCTCTTTCATGTCAGCAGTAACCTGAACTACATAGTGATCGCCTTCTTCCCAAGTGTTTGCAATACCAGTAATAGCAGTTAAGTATGCTTGTCCCTTAGGAGTTCTTACTTCAAAGAGTTCCTCTACACGTGATAGTCCTTGAGCGGCTGCGTCAGCAACTACACCGCCTGAACGGTGCTTAGAGTCTAAGCTTAACTGCGTACCAAGCTCACCAATACTCTGGGCAGCAATAACGCCTACCGGATGATGGTCTACTACTAGGTTTCCAGTGGCCGGATCAACGCCGTAAGATTTCTGAGATACAGCTCGTACGTTAGTACAACTTAGAGCACTCATTATTTTAACGCCGTCCATTGCAGCATCGCTATCTATCTTACTTGCGATTTCACTACTAATTAACTGGCCTTTTTTAGCAATGCCTTTAATAGTTGTCGCAGTATACCTTCCCTCAAGTCTAGATCCGTAAGGGACGCCAATAAACTCTGCGTCAGACCTTAACATGGCAAAGCCTGGATCGTCAGATTCGCCTTCAAGTGTAAATACATCTTGTGAAACATCAACCAGTCTTCGGGTTAGATAACCAGCGTCAGCAGTCTTAAGAGCAATGTCTATAAGTGCCTTCCTGGTTCCCCTGGTACCAGTAAAGTATTCCAACGGGCTTAATCCGCTAACATAGCCGGATTTAATAGGTAGCTCAATTACGTTTCCTGCGGCGTCTTGAAGTACTCCAAGCATTCCTACAGCACTTTTTAGCTGAGAGACATTTCCCCTGGCACCTGAGTTAATAGCGATAGCCATTGAGGAGTCTTGGCCTACCATTTGTTCAGCAAGCATTTCCTGGACCCGCGAATCAATTTTTGCCCAGTTATCTACAGTTAAACGGTGTCTTTCATCATCAGTTATGAATCCTTCTTCGTACTGTTCAGCAATAGCGATAGCCCGATCCTCGCCTTCATCAAGAGCTTTATCCATGCCCTTAATTGGTTCGAAGTCACCCATTCCCATGCTTAAGCCGGAAATAGTGGCGTAATAGAAGCCTAGGTCTTTAAGATCATCGGCAATTTCCGAAGTTTTTTCCTGACCATATTGGGCGTATACCTGAGCCATAACTTTCTGTAATCGCTTTTTAGTCATAGTAATATCTTGAAGTGGGAAGTCGTCCGGGAATATTTCATTGAACAGTAATCTTCCGATAGTTGTTTCGCGCATTACTCCTCTGTATGGAAGTCGTACATAACTCTGCAAGGTTATTTTATCTGCATCAAGTGACATTAGAGCCTCTTCTATGCTAGAAAAGTTTATTATGTTCTTAATATCACTATCTGGTCGCTCGTACGTTAGGTAGTAACAGCCAAGCACTATGTCTTGCTCAATATGAAGAATCGGCGAACCATCAGCTGGCTTAAGCAAGTTCTTATTAGCTGCCATGATATCTCTGGCTTCAGCTTGAGCCTTATCGCTAAGTGGCAAGTGAACGGCCATTTGGTCACCGTCAAAGTCAGCGTTAAAACCTTTACAAACTAAGGGGTGCAGCTGTATGGCACGTCCTTCAATAAGTACCGGTTGAAATGCCTGGATACTAAGTCTGTGAAGGGAAGGGGCACGGTTAAGTAGAACGTACTTGCCTTTTATCATTTCGTCTAGCGCGTCCCAGACTACTGTTTCTCCCATTTCTATTAGTCTCGAAGCGCTTCTAATGTTGTGAGCTTGTTCACGGAATATTAGCTCACCTATTACAAATGGCTTAAATAGTTCAAGCGCCATCATTTTAGGAAGTCCGCATTGGTATATCTTAAGTTCTGGTCCGGCTACAATTACTGAACGGCCGGAGTAGTCTACTCTTTTACCAAGTAGGTTCTGGCGGAATCTACCTTGCTTACCCTTAAGCATATCGCTCAGGCTTTTAAGTCGTCGCCTTTGTCCGGTGGCAGCAACTGCACGACCTGATCTAGCGCTATTATTATCTATTAAAGCATCAACAGCTTCTTGAAGCATTCTCTGTTCGTTTCGTCTTATTACTTCCGGAGCATTTAGATCGATCAATTTCTTTAGTCGGTTATTTCGGTTAATAACTCTCCTGTAGAGATCGTTTAGGTCGCTAGTCGCAAAACGTCCACCAGTAAGTTGGACCATTGGTCGAAGATCTGGAGGTATAACCGGGAGTACGCTGATACACATACTATTTGGCTTAATTCCTGCTCGGTCCATGCTCTCAAGCAACCTAAGTCGCTTCATTATCTTTTTGCGCCTTTGACCCTTAGCACTTTCAGCTTCAGTATTTAGATCTCCAATGAGTTGCTTAAGATCTATTTCTCCTAATAAATCCTTAAGAGAAGAGCCCCCCATGCCTACAGTAACTAAGCTTCTTAGTTCGGCTGGAAGATTACGGTAGTCTGTTTCGTTTATCAGGCTTAGTCTTACTAGTCCATTTAGTTGTTCTCTGAATAGATCAAGTTCTTTGCTTAATTCTTCCAGTTCTTTGGACTGAGCTTCTGCCAGAGTTTTAACATTCGCGGTTTCATCCTTAGCTTCATTCTCATATCGAATAGTAATGGCTTGGTTTGCGGCTTCAAACTCGGCTTCCTTATCCTTCATAATCTGATCGCGTTTTTCAATATTTACGCTCTTGATTATGTAACTAGCAAAGTAGGCAACTCTCTCTAAGTTCTTAACAGTAAGACCTAGAAGAAGGCCCATAGCACTAGGTGTTCCTCTAAGGAACCAGATGTGTGAAACAGGTACGGCTAAATTAATATGCCCCATTCTCTCACGCCGCACAATGCTTCTGGTAACCAATTCGCCGTTCTTATCTACGGCTGCTTCGCGGCTTCTTACACCCTTATATTTAGCATCGTGCGGATTAATGTCTTTTACTGGTCCAAAGATTCGCTCACAAAACAAACCATCGCGTTCTGGTTTTTGAGTTCGATAGTTAATGGTTTCAGGTTTCGTTACTTCGCCATAACTCCATTCCAAGATGTCTTCAGGACTAGCGACCGCTAATCTTACGGCGTCAAAATCCGCTATATCTGTATTATTTGTAGGGTAACGTTGTAGTGCCATGTTTAACCCTCCTTCCCTTCGTCATCTGTTGCTTGTATATCGTTTTCTTCTCCTGTAACTAATGCTCTCTCAACCATAGTTACATCACTTTCCTCGCTTACGTCACTGAAGTCCTCAACAGCAACCCCTTCTTCGGTTACATCAATATCCGAAATTGATGCTTGCGGTATTGGAAGTTCTGCTGGATGAGTAGCTTCCTCATGAATATTTGTAGCTAGTACCTCTTCAGCGTCTACTACAGTATCGGAGTGAACAAGGTCAACTTTAAGACCAAGTCCTTGAAGCTCTTTAACAAGAACGTTAAAGCTTTCAGGTACTTTAGGTCCTACAATCTGAGTTTTCTTAATTATAGATTCGTAGGCTTTGCTTCTTCCGTATACGTCATCGGACTTAATGGTTAGCATTTCCTGCAAGGTATTTGCAGCTCCATAAGCTTCCAATGCCCATACTTCCATCTCTCCGAATCTTTGACCACCATTCTGGGCCTTACCACCTAGAGGCTGCTGAGTAACCATGGTGTATGGTCCAGTGCTTCGGGCATGGATTTTATCAGCTACCATGTGGTTAAGCTTGATCATGTACATGCTACCAACAGTTGTACGTTCTTTGAACGATTCACCGGTTCGTCCGTCAAATAGCTGTTGCTTACCGTCTTCTGGCAGTCCTGCTTCTTTTAGCAGTGATTCTATTTTAGGAACTGGAACACCATTAAATGAAGGGCTGGTTACTTTCATACCTAATGCTCGTGCAGCCATACCTAAGTGAGTTTCAAATAACTGACCGACGTTCATTCTGGATGGCACACCAAGCGGGTTAAGAATTATGTCAACAGGAGTTCCGTCTTCCATAAATGGCATATCTTC
>PLYP01000003.1 GCA_003153395.1 Candidatus Saccharimonadota bacterium | reverse complement strand
GCACTACTCAATTTTTAACGAACAAAACGTTTGGTATGAGGGCGACTAATAGACAGCCCACATCAAGCCGTTCAAACTATGATACTTCAATAGAATAGCTCAGTCAAGGGGTAAATTGTATGTTTTTGTTGTTCTACTGTCTACAATATTAAGTAGATTCTACGACCGCTGGCTCTTCCAGTTCAGCTTCTTCCTCGATCGCCTTATCGACCAATGCCAGAGATACCACCTCGTCGCCATCATTCAATCTCATAATGCGCACTCCTTGAGTTGCACGGCCCAGTGCAGGAATATTTTTAAGTCCAAGTCGAATAGTTTGTCCCTGCTGACTTATAATTATTACTTCCTGATCCTCGCTTACGAGAGTTTTAACACCGATCAAGTCGCCCGTTTTATCATTCACTACTGCTGATCTTATACCTACCCCGCCTCTTGCATGAGGTGTAAATTGCGAAACTTTTGTACGCTTCCCATATCCATATTTACTGATAACGAATATATCTGAGCCCTCTTCAACGATGTCCATACCTATTACATGGTCACCTGGTCGCAGTCGAATACCTCGTACTCCTCGACTAACTCTTCCCATAGGACGAGCGTCTTTTTCATTAAATCTAATTGCCTGGCCTTGTGAAGTTGAGATGATTACTTCATTTTCACCTGTCGTCATCCTAATCCACTTTAATTCATCACCGTCGTCCAGATTTATTGCTATAAGGCCACTGTTTCTTACGTTTTGATATTGCAAGAAAGGTGTTTTCTTAATCACGCCTCGTACCGTACACATAATTAGATTTGCAGCGTCATTTGTTTTACTAACATTTATTACGCTACTAACAGTCTCCTCGGGCTGTAATTGCAGTAAGTTAACTAAAGCTACGCCTTTAGCATTTAGACCGACGGCAGGTACTTCATAAGTCTTCATACGGAAAACTCGTCCCTTATTTGTAAAGAACAGAAGAAAGTCGTGTGTGGATGCACTGACCATATGCTCGATAACATCTTCTTCTCTAGTTGCCATTCCTCTACGTCCTTTACCACCTCTACCTTGTCGCTTGTATTCTATGAGTGGACTTCGCTTAACATAGTTTGCGGCAGTAAGAGTTACAGCTACTTGCTCATCAGCGATCAGGTCTTCGTCACTCATTTTGCCAAGTTCGCTATTGACTACTCTAGTTCTTCTTTCATCCCCATACTGTTTTTTTAATTCTGTTAACTCATCCTTGATGATTTTAAGAACTTTTTTCTCATCGGATAAAATGCCTTCTAGTTTTTCTATCAGCTTCATGAGCTCACTGAGTTCGTCTTCTATCTTCTTTCTTTCCAGTCCAGCTAGCGTTCTAAGCTGCATCGCAAGTATGGCTTTGGCCTGAATGTCAGAAAGTTTAAATTTCTTGATTAAGTTGGCGGCAGCTTCATCAGTTGTCTGACTGGCACGTATTACACTTATTACTTCGTCAATATGGTCAAGTGCAATAGTAAGGCCTTCTAGAACATGTGCCCGCTCCTTTGCTTTCTTAAGTTCGTACGCGGTTCGTCTGCGTACGACTGTCTTTCGATGCTTAATGTGCTCACCAAGAATATCTTGAAGCCCTAGAACTCTAGGTTGTATGCCATCTATAAGCGCCATCATATTAAAGTGGAAACTAGCTTGCAAGGGAGTCATTTTATAAAGTTGATTAAGTAGTTTTTTAGGATATGCATCCTTCTTTAGATCAATTACTATCCTGACTTGACCTCTAGCTGTTTCGTCGCGCAAGTCACTTATGCCAACCAATTTTTTGTCCCTTACCAGATCAGCTATTTTTAATACCAAGGTTTCTTTATTAAGGGCGTATGGGATTTCACTAATAATTATTTGATGGCGACCTTTGTCGCCTTCTACTATTTCCGCAACCCCGCGAGTAACTACACCACCGCGACCCGTAGCATATGCCGTTCGGATGGATTCCTTGCCATATATAAATCCTCCCGTAGGAAAGTCCGGGCCCTTCACAAACTGCAGTAGATCATCTAAAGACGCGTCGGGATGTTCAATTGTATAAATTTCAGCGTCAACTAACTCACCCAGATTATGCGGTGGTATGTTTGTTGCCATTCCAACTGCAATACCTAGCTGACCATTTAGTAGTAGGTTTGGCAGCTTTGCAGGTAAAACCGTAGGCTCTTGAGTTGTTCCGTCGTAATTGTCTCTAAAATCTACAGTTTCTTTATCAATATCAGCCAAAAGTTCATCTGCCAGTCGTGCCATTTTTGCTTCCGTATACCTCATAGCTGCTGGCGGATCGCCGTCCATAGAACCAAAGTTACCCTGACCGTTTATCAAGTTGTATCTTAGTGCCCATGGTTGAGCCATACGAACCATGGCATCATATATAGAAGCATCGCCATGTGGATGGTACTTACCCATAACAGCACCAACAACGTTTGCACTTTTTCGGTGTCTTGCCCCACTCCTAAGACCGTCCTCATTCATGCTATATAGAATTCGTCTATGTACAGGTTTTAGACCATCTCTGACGTCTGGAAGAGCCCTATCAATAATCACACTCATGGAATATCGTAAATAACTATCTTCCATGACGTTTTCTACAGCGCGCCTTTCGACCATCCTTGAATGATCGACTTTCAGAAATTCGGTCTCCCGACTATTATCCATATTTACTGGCTCAATAGCTTCAGGTATTTGCTCGTCGTCCATATCTTTATATATCCAAATCCTTCACGAATTTCGCATTTGCTTGAATAAAGCTTTTTCGTAAATCCACTTCCGTACCCATTAGCTTACTGAATATCGTATCGGCTTTTTCCGCATCAGCAACTTTAATTTGAATCAAAACTCGCTTTTCAGGATTCATAGTCGTCTCGAATAGTTGTTCAGCATCCATTTCACCAAGCCCTTTATATCTTTTTTGCTCTATAAATCCTGCTTGTTTATATCTTTCAGTATCAGGTATTATTTCCAGGCCGGATTTTTTTCTCTTTTCTATTTCGGCATCAAGAACCGTTTCAAGTTCATCCTCGTCATAAATAAATATCTGAGATTTTCTACCTGGTTTTATTAACTCAAATAGTGGTGGTTTTGCTACATATATATGCCCGCCATCTATAACTGGCTTCATGTATCTAAAGAAAAAGGTCATCAAGAGTGTAGTAATATGACTGCCGTCTACATCGGCATCGGTCATAATAATTATGCGGTCGTAGCGTAGAGCAGATACATCGAATGATTCTTCTATTCCTACACCCATAGCTTTTATTAAGCTTATTATTTCATTATTAGCTAACATCTTATCTAAACGTGCTCTTTCAACATTTAGAACTTTACCTCTAAGCGGTAGGATTGCCTGGCTTTTGCTATCACGGCCAGTCTTTGCCGATCCACCAGCAGAATCTCCCTCAACTAAATAAAGCTCTGAGTTTTTAGGATCTTTGTTGGAGCAATCAGCAAGTTTACCTGGCATACTAGCGCCATCTAAAATGCCTTTACGTAATATATTATCTCTGGCTGCTCTTGCAGCTTTTCGGGCACGTGCTGCCAGTAAAGCCTTACCTACTATTTTACGTGCCACTGCTGGATGCTCTTCTAGATAATAAGTGAAGTATTCGTTCATTACCGTTTCTACATACCCTCGTACTTCAGGATTACCGAGCTTATTCTTAGTTTGCCCTTCGAATTGTGGATCAGGAAGTTTAACTAAAATGACACACGTTAGACCTTCTCTGGTGTCTTCTCCGCTCAAGTTTTCTTCTTTTTCCTTCAGCAGTCCATTCTTTCGTGCATAGTCGTTTATAACGCGAGTTAAAGCCGCTCTGAAACCAGTAAGGTGTGTTCCGCCGTCTGGATTTAACACATTATTAGCAAATGCTTTAATAATCTCGCTATATGCATCGGTATATTGAAGCGCGATCTCTATCTGGGCTTCTTTTAACTGCCTATCGACGTAAAAAATATCTTCATCAACAACTTCCTTGCCAACATTTAAATGTTTAACGTAGCTCTGAATACCACCTTCAAAATAAAATCCGTAATGTTTACCCGAAGATTCTTCTTCAAGCCATGTATGTAAACCTTTAGTTAAATATGCGGCGTGACGCAGTCTGTCTAATATCGTTTCATAATTAAATTTAATACTTTCAAAAATAGTTTCGTCAGGATAAAAAGTTATTTCTGTGCCAGTTTTATCTGTTTTTCCGATAGCTTTAAGATCACTAAGCGGAATTCCCTTTGCATATTCCTGCTGCCAAATTTTTCCTTCCCTATATACAGTAACGACAAATTTAGAAGATAAACCGTTAACGACACTACTGCCTACTCCATGTAATCCACCGGATACTTTGTATCCACCATCACCAAACTTTCCACCTGCATGCAGTACCGTTAGTACTGTTTCAACTGTGCTTTTGCCAGTTTTCGGATGGATGTCTGTGGGAATACCACGACCATTGTCTATTACAGTTACGCTACCATCACTGAGTAGTTTTACAGAAACTTCAGTTGCGTGGCCCGCTAAAGCTTCATCTATGCCGTTATCGACCAACTCCCACACTAAATGATGGAGACCTTCTAGTCCTGTGCCACCAATATACATACCTGGTCGTTTACGAACAGGCTCTAAACCTTCTAGCACCGTTATTTGATCAGAAGAATAGCCACTTTTTTTTATCTTGCCCTCGGCCACGATTAATACACCTCTTACCCTTTATCTGTCTTTAACTTTTGGTCCCACTATCTATATATTGTACCAGGTGTAGCATCACTGGACAACCATATCGTCAGACTTTCAACAAGCTTTCATAACGACTTCTGTATTAAGTAAAAAGTGTCTTGGTCGACTGTCAGAACCTAAGCTTCGTTGGTATTTGTCTGACGGAAAGAGCCATCATGATCTATGAAAATTGTATCGTCCTCTCCTGGTTTCTCATTATTTAAATCTGCTACATGTTCAGTCTTATTTTTCCTATTATTCATAATCTGCTGTTCCGCTAAGTATTCAGGGCTATCTAACATTTCTTTCAGTTGAGCAGCTACTTCGTGAACCTCTTCTTTTTCAATCTCGTCACTAGAGATATTTCTACTTTCAGTATCTTCTTTTTTCTCTTCAACTGGTTTTTTCACTTCTGCCGTGTCGTTAGTAGTGGGTGGTGCAGGATTTATAGCGGGTGCTGGAATGCTGTTCACAGGTTCAGGAGCTGCTATTGCAGCTTGCTGAGTAATATCATTTGTAGCATTCGCGTTTGGAATAGTAGAAGTTGCTGGTTGCGCAGGAGGATTTACGCTACTTGTAGGTTTAGACGGTGCTGACAGTGGCCCACTCGATTTTTTAGCTAGCCATTCATCTAAAAATGAGCCTGTAGGAGATGGGGCAGCTGACTGAATGGGAGCATTGCTTGGTAGGTTTGGATTTCGACTTGTTGGGGAATATGGTGATGCTCCGATACCTGTAGATTTAGGCTTAACGTTTTCTTTAGTAGCCATTCTTTCCACGATCTCTTTTTCTACTACCGCCCTCGGCCTACCGTACTTGGCTGCAGATAACTGTTTCAAAGCTATAGCAAGCTTTGGATTAGGCGATCCTAATGGTGGCATCGTTGCCATACTAAATGGCGAGGTTGGCACACCACCGATTAGAGTTCTGACTGTCGTGTTGTAATTAGGCATCCTTATGAGATCGTCTTCATCGAAAGTCGGCTGGAAGTATTTACCAAGCGACTCTAGATCTCCTTGCCCGACGCGAAAACTAACAATGGTACCCATATTTCCAAAGACTGCGTCACGTATTTCAGGTGTTAGCTGCGTAGTAAACTGGTTTGCGACTATCAAGTTCAAATGAAATTTTCTTGCTTCAGAAGTAATTGTTGCGAAACTATCGGTAGAAAAATTCTGGAACTCATCAACGTACAAACAAAAATCTACTCTTTGATCTTCGGGAATATCCGATCTGCTCATGGCCGCTGCCTGAAATTTCATTACAAAGATCATCCCTAATAATTTACTGTTCAGTTCGCCGGTCCGTCCTTTACTTAGGTTAACTAGCAGTATCTTTTTGTTATCCATTACGTCACGTAGATCGAATGCGCTTTTTGTTTGACCAATAATATTGCGCATCATTTCATTATTCAAAAATGCACCGAACTTACTGACAAACCAACTAACTACATCACCAAACTCATTAGATCTTTGGGACATTGGCATTTCTTTATTCCAAAAATCTAAAACATTAACGTCTTTAACATATTCAAGCTTTTGCTGCACAAACTGAGGGTCTCTGAAAAGCTTAGGTATATCCACAAAAGTACCGCCCTTAGGATCCGCCATTACTGTCAGAGCGGCGTATCTAAACAAGTGCTCATACCTTGGTCCCATAATTCCCTGGTGTTGTGGATCATACAGCTTATATAACATGTTCAATGCTTCTTGAATTAAGAAGTCTTTTTGGTCAGGTGTTGTAAATTCAAACAAGTTAAGACCCATTGGATAGTCCATCTCAGCAGGACTAAAATAGATCACGTCTTCTGTTCTTTCCTTAGGCACCATAGCAAGAAGTTTATCTACTACATCACCGTGCGGATCAACGAATGCAAAGCCGTTTCCTTTTAACATATCTTGCAGTGCCAAATTCTCCATAAAGACAGATTTACCGGTACCGGTTTGTCCCACAACATACATATGTCTCTGCCTGTCAGGCAAACTTAAACGTATAGGTTTGTTTGCTCCTCTAAATTGATTGAAGCCAAGTAATAAACCGTCTTCAGGGATATCCCTTGGTCCATCAACCTGTTTTGAGCCCTGACGGCTTAATTGAGATGTGGGAATGCTCCTTTCATCTGGAAAATGAAACAATGTAGCTAGTTCAACAGCATTTACTATGCTTTTGTTCTTGTGTTGCGGGAAAAACCGCATGATATATGAAGTTACTAACTCCTCTACATCATTCGACATAGTATATTTAAATCCATTCTTTCCAGGGGCATCATAAAGACTAAAGCTAGCTACTATGTTATTTAAAATGCCCAATGCCCTATGGCTTACATTAGAAGAAACTACTACTCTTATTAATATCTCAAAACCGGGGTGACGAGTTTTTTCATCTATGGCGTCTAAGGTCGCCTGCTCTAGATTTGATAGTTCAGGTTTTTTGGTCTCACCGTCCTTATTTCCGTCCGGGGGTTTAGCAAAAGCTACAGCCACATCTCGAGCTAGATTGCTCGCTGATATACCCTTATGCCCTTTTCTCTTGCTGTCTGCAAAGCTAGTGGCTTTTTTGCGCCAAGACGGGTCTGCAGGACGAATTAATAGCTGTATGCCTGCTCCGTCTTCCTTACCTAGTGAAGCAAGAGCGTTAAGCAGCGAAGACATGCCGTCTCTTTTTAGATCCTGGTATGTTGCAATTGGAAAAGCAAAATTCTCTTTTAGGCTAAGTTCTCCTCCCATAGTTCCACTTATCCGGCCGATTGGGCTAAAAACATTATGTTCTGCAACTTCTTCAAGTCGGGCTGTAGGGTAAGCGCTTATAATTGCCTGCTTTACAACCTCCACAAGAGAGATTGGTACGGCTGCATACATATATACTCGACCCTGTATGCCTACTATTTCGAAGGCAAAGTGTCTTTGACCATAGAAATGACTTTTAAAATCCTTCTTAAGAGTGCTGGCAATAATATTATAGATGGCAGTTGCCTTGCTTATGGTTTCATCTGTAACATCTCTTACGTCTCTACTACCCAGGTCAATATCATCACTAGGCGGAGGTAAATGTATTAACAGGGGTACAATTTTTAAGCCACGCTCATAGTTTTTTTGTTCACGGAAAATTTTACGAGCTTGAACGTAAACTACCGGCGCAGCAAGACTTACCAATAAGAATACGATTGCTAAAATAGTGATAATTAGAGTCATAGTTACTACTTACTTATTTTAAGTGTCTTGTTGAACTTCTTTTGCATATAATCTGCCTTGAGTATAGTTAGATCTTCTGTTTGCTTATAGGGGTTATCCCTCGTTGATTGGACTATTCTTTTAGCTTTATTAACCCACTCTTTCTCTATCAAGTCTTTATCTTGAGCCAGTTGGACTCCTGATTGCTGTGAATTATCGTCTTGTACGGCTACTCCCTTATTAACAGGTAATGGTTGTGGCGTATATTGTGGCAGTTGTATAGGGGGTACCGCAGCTGCTGCTCCCTTATTTTGAGAACTAGTCTCAAACTGGGCCGGATTTTGTACTTCACGACTCTTTTCGGTCGTTTCAGGTGTTGATTGGGGTGTAGGTTGCTTTTCGCTTATCGGTGGCGGAAGCTCCATGCCACCATTATTTGTTGATGGGCTCATATATATATTATACAGCTTGGCTAAGTAATTTGCTGACTATCGGATCTGAAATAGTTGATATAAGCATAACCTATGATAGCAATCGGCATTATTACTAGGATATCTTTAGTGCTTAACTCCCCTATAGATTGGAGAGCGAAAAAACCACTGAACAATATCGTTAAATAAGATGTAAGACGTCTTTTATTTTTAATGGGTAATCCATACATTTTAATAACAACTAGAGCGTAATAAATAATTGCGTATACACTTAGCGCCCATAGTACAAATCCTACAATGACTAAATAAGAAGTTACTTTAGTAGCACTAGTGCTACCGAAAAAAATAAAATCCACAGTAATTAACAGAAGTAATCTATACATTACGCTGTTTTTTACTAGTGTTAATGCTATTTTGTACATAATTGATAATAAGAAGAGAAAAATAGTGCCGGGGTGATAAATCCGCTACTTATATATAGACTATTAGAGCGCTTATCACCCAATCGGCTGACTGACCGCTCTATCGGCCTTTAGGGCCAAAATAGAGCGTTGGTTCTTTCAAGCGGTTCCTGCCGCTTCAGTAAGTCCAGCCCCGCGAGGCTTTCGTAATCTTTGATTTAAATTTTTACGAACGTTTTTGTTTTTGACTTACAAATCACAATTTAGCACATGTGGGCAAATAAGTCAATACACTTATGCTTAGAATTATTACTACAATGCATTTTATATATTCAATATTATTAATGTTCAATTGAAAATAACTGTCGGAATGTAAAAGTTATACACAGGTTTATATAAGACTTAAGCATTATGGTATTGACGGCCTTTTAGCTATTTTATAAGATACGTGTAGCGCTTGAACAAATTAAGTGCTCAAAAACAAAAAGCTATCTGGGACGACGGTTTCTCGCAAGTCGTTGTCCCACCAAAACTAATCAAAACTTAAAAATTCAAAAGCCAAACAAAAACTTAAAAATTTAAAAAGCGCCTTAGCAAAAAAAGCTCAAGGCGCTTTTTAATTGCTGCTAATTTCTAAACTTGGTCTATTTTAATATTTCCATACTGAAACAAAAAAGCCGATTTAAACTCTATAGTCTAATTTAATATAACGGCTAAAAATTATTTATCCATATTTTCACTATTTGACCTCTGGAGTTTCATCTGTTAGAATTCTTCTACATTGATTCATTTAATTGTTAAGACGGGAGATAAGTCATAGCTAAATACAGCCGCCTGAATGATCAGATTCGGGCACCACGGTTGCGAGTTATTGATGAGGACGGTAAGCAGCTCGGTATACTTAGCAAACAAGAGGCCTTAGCTCTTGCTCAAGAACGAGAATTGGACTTAGTAGAAATATCTCCTAACGCCGATCCACCGGTTTGTAAAATTGTTGACTGGGGTAAATTTAATTACCAACGAACCAAACAACAGCAGAAAAGTCGTAAGACAGCTAAAACCATGGAGATGAAGCAAATAAGGATGGGGCTTAAAATTAGTCCTCATGATCTTGGGATTAAAATGAATCGAGCAGCTAAATTTATGGATGGCGGGCATAAAGTAAAAGTTACACTTATGTACCGAGGGAGAGAGCAAGCACATAGAGAGATCGGTTTCCAAATAGCTGAAAGGATACTAGAAGATTTCGGTGATACAATAATTGTTGACCAACAACCTCAACTCGCTGGCAAGCAATTAAATTTTGTCATCCGGACAAGTGGTAAGAAAACTGTGAAAAATACTCAAGTAGAACAAGAAGAAGGAGAACATGATGCCTAAGTTAAAAACCCATAGCGGAACTAAAGATCGCGTCAGAGTCAGTAAAAATGGAAAAGTAAGAGTTGGTAGTGCTAACTTAAATCACTTTTTAGGTAAAAAGAGCGGTAGTCGTAAAAGATCATTAAGGGGTTTAAAGACTCGAAGTGGTAAATTTGCCAAAAACGTAAAGAAGAATTTAGGTGTATAAATAGGTCTTAAGGAGAATTTTTATGAGAGTTAAAAGAGGAGTAACATCCCACAAGCGTCACAATAAAATTAGAAAAGCTACTAAAGGTATGTCTCATCCTAATAGGGTTAGTATAAAAAGAGGCAAACAGGCTATAACTAAGTCGCTGCAGCACGCTACTAGGGATCGCAGAAACAGAAAAAGAACTTTTAGGCAGCTCTGGAACGCCAGAATTAACGCCGCAGCCAGATTAAATGGTACTACTTATAGCACTTTAATCTCTGGCTTAAAGACGAATAAAATAAATTTAGATCGAAAAATACTTGCTGAACTTGCAGTAAATGAACCTAAAGCATTTAGTGCAATTATTGACGCAACCAAGAAGTAAATCGTCATTAATTTAAAAATGACTCTGTAAAGAGTCATTTAGTGCCAGATTATCTATAAGCCGGGTTTTGTCTAGACTGATCATCTATCTAGGCTTATTGTTGCCAACAAACTCAAGCGGATTTTAAGATGTGATCCTTAGCGGGAAACTTTGAGCTTTAGGCTCAAAGGATCCATCTCCTTGCAGTAGACAGGGTTTACCGCTTTACAGTGTCACCACTGTAAACTGTGGGCTTTTACTCCACTCTTTTCACCTTTACCAAGCAAGCTTGGAAGTATAGTTTCTGTGGCACTTTCCCTAGGGTCGCCCCCGGTCGCCGTTAGCGACTGTCCTTCCCTTTACTGCCCGGACTTTCCTCGTGCTTAATTAAAAGTACGCGATCAGCCAATAATCTGGCTGTCTAATTATACAGCCTCTGGAGACTTTGGCAATAATCCTAATTGTTCGTCTAAAGCTCTATTTACCGCTGCATCAGCTAATTTATTAAACTCTCTGGGTACATGGCTAAAATTTATGTGTTGAAAATCCTTTGATAATTTTTGAATTGCATCATGTATTGGCCATAAATCGCGATTTTTAACTTTAAAAATGCCTTTCAGCTGATTTACAACTAGTAAGCTATCCATATACACTTCCACTTCTTGAACGCCCATTTTTTTACATTCTTCTAGTGCGAGTCTCAGCGAGGTATATTCCGCTTGATTATTTGTCGTTATACCTAAGTAAACGCCTTTATCGACAAGAAGATTATCTTCCATATCTAATATGACATATCCGCTTGCGCTGGGACCAGGATTTCCTCGTGACCCACCATCTCCAAATACTTTGACTTTATCGGGATGAAGATCGCTGCCTATTTTATTAATACTTTCGTCAGAATTAAATATTTTATCTATTGCCTCAGCGAGCGTTCTATCTTTATCTGTTATTTTACTATTATTTTCATGGGTTATAAGCCAGATTTGAACTACATTCCATTCATTTTCCCATCTTGGATGATGCTGGAAATCTTCTGCAACCTCAGCCACCTTACTCATAAACTCCCAAGCTTGCTTGAAATTTTCAAAGTTAAACTGCTTATATAAACCGTGTTTAGTTTCTTGCCACATGCGATTAATATTACCATGCTCCTCTAAATTGAATTTATTTCTGGTCGGGGTGACAGGGATTGAACCTGCGACCTCACGGCCCCCAGCCGTACGCGCTACCACTGCGCTACACCCCGTAATTTCATTCGAATTATATCACCAACTAAATAGCCGGGCACCGAGTTCGATCACCTGAGAGATCCCAGGTGGGTGCTCTCAAGCAGCAATCACGATTACTGCAGATGTTGAGCTCCCTTATGATTAGTATCAGATAATCATACACTCGGCATGAGGAATATTTCCTTACCCGACCTACGTAATATTATACAGATCTAAGGAAGAATATTTAGAATGGATTGGTCTATACTTTGTAAAAATCCACCCAAGCCCGCACCTAAAACTAAAGCAAAAACTATTATTAATCCAAAGGGTTCAATTTCACGCAGAATTTGCTGCAAAGCCTCTGGCGCAAAAGCATATAAAATCCTTGAACCATCTAGAGGTGGTATAGGAACTAAGTTAAATACAAATAAGGCTACATTCAAATATGTAAATGTGCTTAGTGCATTAACCATGAAGCTTCCTAAAGATACATTACGGAGTATAAGCGCGGAGATAAAGGCTAGAACAAGATTAGATAACGGTCCTGCTGCTGCCAAGATGGCTGCCCCAAATTCATCAAACTTTAATCTATCGGGGTTAAAAGGTACTGGTTTAGCGGCTAAGATTGGAAATCCAAATAGAATTAAAGTCAAAACCGGCAGTACCACGGTCATTAAGGGATCTATATGGTTTAAAGGGTTTAAACTCAAACGACCTTCATATTTAGCAGTACTATCGCCTAATAAATGTCCCGCATAGGCGTGCATAAACTCATGAATTACCAAAGATATAATTATGGAGACAGCTAATATTAGTAACGATGTGGGAGAAAGGTTAGCTATCATTTAGCAATATTATATATGCAGTAACCCACGGTGGCCAGCAACATCATGCACTCTTATAAACTCTGCGCCTGACGCAGCGGCGATTTTCCCAGCTGATATATTAGCCTCTATACTCATGCGATTAGGGCCTAGAAACCTTTTTCTCGAGTAACCAATCATAACCCTTTGTCCAGGGACGTATTCTGCAAATCTAAGCAACTTATTATTCAGTTCGGATGTCTTGCCAAATCCGATACCTGGATCAATTATTATCTTATCTCGCTTAATACCGCTGGCTTCTAATAATTCAACTTTTTCCAATAGGTCTGATTTTACTTCCTCTATATCATCAATTAACCTCGAGTTATGCGCTTTTTGTATATCTACTCCTTTTAAATGACTTATGATTACAGATGGCTTATTATCTAGTATGACTTTGATCATTTTAGTATTATTAAGCCCTGTTACGTCATTAATAATAACCCGGCCTAGTTTCAATGCCTTTATAGCTGTTTCTGGATGGTACGTATCAACTGAAATTTTCTCAGGATAAGCTTTAGTTAAAGCCCTTAGTATAGGCTCTAGACGTTTCCACTCTTCTTGCCATCTTAATACGGTTGCACCAGGTCTTGTGCTTTCAGCACCTACATCGACCAGACTTGCACCTTCTTGAAATAATTTCTTGGCATGAGCAATTGCATCAGAAATATCTAAATATAAATTGCCGTCGCTAAAACTATCCGGGGTTACGTTAAGAATGCCAACAAGTTTAACCATGTTGGTTATATTAACAAATTACTAATTTAATTACGTGTTAACATAGCTCCATGAGTACTGTATATCTGGCTTTAGGTTCAAATGTAGGAGAAAAAAATAAATATATTGAGAGTGCAATTACGCTGTTACAGGAAAATATTTCAGGTATTAAGCGAGCAAATATATATGAATCAAAAGCGGTAGGCTACACTAATCAAGCCAATTTTTTAAATACAGCCCTAAAGGGTTCCACTGATTTATCCCCGGAAAAGCTTCTAGACTTTATTAAAGAAGTAGAGATAACGGTAGGCAGGATTAGAAGATTCAAATTAGGACCAAGAGAAATTGATATAGATATAATATTTTATGCTGATAAGAAGTACGAATCTAAAGAATTAATTATTCCTCACCCTTCTTATCAAGATCGTGATTTCGTTTTAAGGCCGCTTTTAGACATAAATGATGATCTTAAAGACCCAATTAGCGGGCAATCTCTAAGCGAAATATTGGAATCAATACCTGAAAATGATAGATCGATTATAGATTCAATAAATTAACTTACGAAACTTTCATATTTTTTAAAAATCTCTAATTGACCTTATATGGAGAAGTTGCTACAATAACACCTTACAATACGTTATATTTAAGGATGATATGCAAAAGTGCGATTTAACTGGTAAAGGAAAGCAGTACGGAAATAACGTAAGTTTTTCTCAGCGTCATACTAAAAAAGTTTGGAAACCAAACTTACAGAATAAGACCATTATCGTTGACGGTAAAAAAGTGCGAATGAAACTAAGTACTCAAGCTATCAGAACTCTTAAGAAAAAGGGCCTGATCCCTGCAGCTAAATAATATATTAACTTCTCTCTAATATAATAAGCTGTGTTAGATCGCTTAATTCTGTAGGTTTCAATCTGTACTTTGCTAATTTTTCTTTGGGTTCCATGCCAATCTCTTTAAGAGCTTCATCTAGGTCTTGTTGGGGAACTGGATAGTTCAATGTCTTATCGGCATAATGAGTAGGAATTACTATCTTGGGTTCAATTGCTTTAATTAACTTTAGCGCACCTACAGGGTCTACAGTGTATCCATTACCACCAACTGGGACTATAAGCAGATCAACCATGCCAATAGATTCTAACTGCGCTTCACTTAGCTCAGGATATATGTGACCAGTAACTAGCACGTTTTGATCAGCTTGGGTTAGCTTGAACATTGTTGTAGAGAATTTATCAGGTTCATCCATGTGCGAGCGAACTGCTATGCCGTGGATTGAGATGTCAGACACTTCATACTCACCCGGACCGTCAAACATTAGCCTAGCGACCCTATCATTAGGATGACTGCCAGTAAAAAGTGCTACATCGTCCGGCTTTAGTATAGATTTAGACCCCAGATCATTCAGGTTGTCGTCGAAGACAAAACGAGCACCTTTATAAGTTAAACCTATGCAGTTAGCACCATAGAACTGTAGATCCATTTTATTCCTTCTCTAATTCTTCGTCTATATCTGATAAAAGATTATGTTCGTCTATTATAATTTGCTTTTTTGATCTTGCAATAGCTGTAGCAAATCGATCGCGAATCTGTTGTCTATATATAAAATCGGACAAGCTCATTGTTGAATAACGTAAACTCTTATTTTCCTTCGCCTCAAGTAATTCAACGTATTTCTGTAGCGCGTTAAGATTAACATCTCCTACAATTAACAGGTCCACTCCAGCAGTATCGTCTCTAGTAAACTGACCAGTATATACAGCAAGGTCTATATGTCCGACTGACTTTAGGTCTGAATTCGCTTCATCATTGACGTTATTTGTTCCGCCGCTAGCTGGTGCCTTAGGCTTACTTCCGCTACCAAATATTTGCTGCAATGGAGGATAGTATTCGTATTTTTGATTAACCTCATAATACAATTTATTATTAGTGTTATCAGATGTAATAATTCCAATGCTAAGTAAATTACTTAGTTCTCGTCTTACTGAATTTATTTGTTCATTGATCTTACGTGTAATCTCCCTCACGTAAAATGATCTATTTGGATTGCTATAAAATAGCTGTAATAACTTTACCCTAGTTTTTGACCCAAAGAGTTGCTCAATCATTTATTCATTGTAGCAAAAGTTGGTTCATTACTATAATTATGAGTATAAAAATGTTGTTATAGTTTCTACAACTGTACTCCATTTAACAGGGGTACTAATCCATTGAATACTTTTATTTCTGTAAAACCAGGTGCGTTGCTTCTTTGCTAAATGTTTATTAGCTTTAAGCAATTTATTGCATAGTTCCTCATAAGATTCCTCACCATAAATATATTCTTTCCATTGAATATAGTTGATAGATTTTAGAGCAGGGCTGCTCCAACTATATTTTTCCGTAAGGTCTCTTACCTCTTTTTCCAAACCTTTTTCAAGCATGCTTTTCATTCTTTTTTCAATACGATCGTTAATTTCTTGAGGTGTATATTTAATTCCTAAAATTAAGGTATTTTTTCGTATCGTTTTTTTTTCAGGTTTTATTCCATTTACTTCAATAAGTCTTATCAATCTATGCCTGTTATTTAAATCATCATGTTTTAGCTTAGCACCAGTTATATTATTAGCCCTTGTCCTTAATTCTTCTAACTTAAGCTCGTTAAGTGCATCTCTGATTTTTTTATTACTTTTTGGCAAGAAACTATAATCAAATAAAACAGAGTCAACATAAAGACCGCTACCACCAACTAATATCGGTATTCTATTTCTCGAATGTATATCTGTTATAGCTCGATTAGCAAGCTTTTTAAATTCTGCAGCGCTGAAGTCTTCATCGGGATTAATTATATCTAATAAATGATGAGGGATTTTCTTTCGTTCTGAAGATGTTGGTTTAGCAGTTCCAATGTCCAACTCCTGTCTTATAGTGCTTGAATCGGCGCATATTATCTCACCATGAAAATTTACAGCTATGCGTATAGCTAAATCGGTTTTACCAGATGCAGTTTCACCTACTATAACAATTAAGGGTTTGCCGTTGGTGGTATCCATAGTAGTTCTTTCAGATTGACTTTGAAATTCATATCAACCTTAACACCTTCAGTTTCAAGTACTTGTTTGTGGCCATTTCTTCCTCCAGGATAGCCAGACGCTAGTCTCCCTTCTCTATTAACTACTCTTTGCCACGGTAGTTTTGGATCTCCAAAATGAGCAATACCTCCAACTATACGAGATGATCTAGCGTTACCGCACATTGCCGCTATCTGTCCGTAAGTCATAACTCTTCCTCGTGGTATCTGGCTTACAATACTTTCAACTCTCATTTTAAAACTGTCAGATTGAGAAACCATTATGTTTTAGCTCCGCTAAACAGAAGTTTTGTTTACGCGTGATTTAGTTTCATTTGAAACAGTAACCAAAAATTCTTCTATGCCAATACTGTGCGGCTCTTTCATTACATCTATATCTTTACGAATTCGAGGTATAATTTCCCCGCTCGATATTTCTTTCTCGCCAATAACTAAAACGTAAGGGACTTTATATAACTCGGCAGATCTAATTTTTTTACCTACAGATTCATTTGAATTATCTATAGTAATACGCAGTCCTAACTCTTTCGCCCTTTTCAATATTTTGTCAGCAAAACTTACGGTATTATCTTCCTGATTAACGGTTAGCATTCTAATCTGTTCTGGCGCTAGCCAAACAGGAAATTTTCCAGCGGTATGCTCAATATATACACCCAAAAATCGTTCAATAGATCCAAGCAATGCGAAGTGAATCATGACCGGAGTTTTTTCGATCCCATCTTGATCTGTATAAGTAAGCCCGAATCTCTCCGGCTGCACAAAGTCTAATTGTGGAGTTGCAACTTGAAACTCTCTACCAAGCGCATCTGTCGCCATGAAATCTATCTTAGGGCCATAAAAAGCTGCTTCACCAATTCCTTCGTAATATTCTATATTATTCTCTTCGAGGACCTCTTTGAGAATATTTTGTGCCTGGCTCCAAAGTTCATCGCTACCCAAATATCCATCGCTGTCATCCTTAAATGAAAGTCTTACTTTCAAGGGTAGCTCCAAGGCTTTATAGAAATCCGTAACTATTCTTACTAGCAGATTAACTACTTCTTTAATCTGTTCTGGCGTACAGAAAGTATGGCTATCATCCTGAGTGATTGATCTTACCCGAGATAAACCTAAAAGTTCTCCTGCCTTTTCGTCCCGGTATACAGTTGTGGTCTCCATATACTTAATAGGCAGCTCTTTATAACTCCTTGGTTTGGACGCATATATTTGCTGATGATGAGGGCAATTCATTGGTTTCATTACTAAATGATCATTAGATTCCTGGCTTTCTACTTTTAACCATTCATCCCCGAATTTATCCCAATGGCCAGATTTCTCATATAGCTCTTTCTTGGCAATATGTGGAACCCAAACTTTCTGATAACCTTCAACTTCACGGATCTCTTGTGAAAATTTATTAAGCTCTTCCCTTAAAACAGTACCTCTTGGAGTAAAAAGCGGCAGGCCAGCACCAACAAGTGGAGAAATTACAAATAGGTCGAGTTCTTGGCCAAGCTTTCTGTGATCTCTTTTTTTTGCTTCTTCTAACTGGTTAATATATGCATCCAGTTCATCCTGGGTTAAAAATGCCAATCCGTAAATACGCTGAAGTTGTGGGTTTTTGTCATTACCACGCCAATATACGCCAGATATACGATGCAATTTGAAATGCCCCACCATTCCGGTTGATTCTACGTGAGGACCTCTACATAAATCGGTAAAGTCACCGTTTCGATAGAACGAGACCGTATCGACCTGGGACAGATTATCTGATATCGTTCCTAACTCATCCTGATTTAAACTACTTGCAAGTGTTGTGCCTTCTCTTTTTAAGTCATTTAGGAGCTCTTCTTTATATGCCTGGTTATTCTCTTTTGCCCAGTTAATTGCTTCATCAATTGGCTTTTCTATCCGTTCAAATTTCTGATCTTCTTTAATAATTTTCTTCATGTCCGTTTCGATAGACTTAAAATCTTCTTCGGATATCTTATCTTCTCCCACATCTATGTCGTAATAGAAGCCCTTATCTATGGCAGGGCCTACGCCAAACTTTGCATCTGGCCATCTCTGTTGTATAGCGCTAGCCATAATATGAGCTAGGCTATGTCTCATAGTTGCTAGATTATGATCCGAATCTGACACATCAACTCCTCTATTAATAAAAAGATGCGCATTTAGTTCTATTAGGTTTTAAATATTCTCGCAAATATATTTAAACTTTCCTAACAACTTAGCGCATCTCGGGCCCAAAAATTAATTTAATCCTAGGCGGTTCCACCGAAACGTTTCTCTCTTACCTATTAACGTTATCGTACGTAATTGGCAAACCGACGAAGCTCCTAGGGTGGTTAGCCCTTATCACAGCTTATTTTTATTATATCAGCCCTTACCTAATTATTAGTTAGTTATGTCACCCTAAATAAAAAGCGATCAAATGATCTCGCATGTCATTCAATCGCTAATATTATGTTTTGTTAAGAAAAACAATCTCGACAAAACTTCACCTGTAATGGAGTACTATAGCAAGGTTAGTATTATAAGGCTAGCCTATTTATGCTGTAATTCATACATTTCGTTTGGGGATAAGTATATTTTTTAAACGTCACTTGTGACGTTACTTAACATTTAATTCAGTCCTCTATCTGTGCTATTGCGAAGAGTTCCTTAATAATGTAGTTTATTACCTGCCCCTAGGGCGATTAGCTCATTTGGCTAGAGCGCCGCATTGACGTTGCGGAGGTGATAGGTTCGAATCCTATATCGCCCACCATTTTTTGCATTTAACTTCTTAGATTTAACATTTTTTTAATACTTATTATTGACCCGATACTTTTTTTCTGCTAAAGTGGACCGATTAAGCAGGAAGTTTTGGTATTAGAAAAGATAGCGCCCTAGACGCCTACAAGTTATTTTACGAAGAGCTGATTTCAACTAAACCTCATATAAATAGAATACGTAGAATAAGATCTACCTCTGTTAATAAGTAATTAGCGGAAAATTTTTAATCTTTATAGGAGAATTCTAGCCACATTTGTGGCTATTTTGTTTGGCTTTATCCACTTTTAAAGTTACTTTTCCACTAGCCTTTTTTATTGCCGTATGACAATATATTGTCATGGTTTGCTTACATTGTGGCTCTGAGACTAAGGTTAACAATTCTCGTCATCAAAAAAAACGTAATCAAGTTTGGCGCAGACGCGAATGTTTAGAGTGCCATGCACTGTTTACTACTGAGGAGATTGTCCAATTTAGTAATTCGTTGCGGGTTCTTAATAATTCTAAGATGAGCGTATTTTCCAGAGATAAACTCTTTTTGAGCATTTATGAAAGCTGTAAGCACCGCAAGAGAGCAATTACTGACGCTACATCTTTAACTGAATCGGTTATTGCTCGATTAATATCTCAACATAGTAACGGCAATATCGACTCCGACTCTATTGTTCAGATTACCTTGGTAATACTTAACAGGTTCGATAAAGTATCAGCAATCCATTATCAGTCGTATCATAGTTGAAACAATAACTATTTCGATGGATCTGCGGTAGTACTAATTTTTTTACCGCTATCTGTAATAGTAGTCTTTTCGGTAACATCAAACCTACTTAAATAGCGCTTAAATATTAACCTAGTCTGAGAATTAAAGGCTGCTAAAGAGCCATACGCAACAGATGAAACAGGTAATAAAATCCATTGGAGTAGCATTAATACCGATCGGTGCCTTTTATATCTGGCAGGCCTTGGTGGTAAGGTTACTATACAAACGTAAAGAGTAATAAGTAATCCAGCTAAACCAATCCTTTGTACTTTACTGACTATTAGGGGTAGTTGGTTGGCTGCTAAATTCTGCGGATTTAATAGTGGGGGGATGAATGCTGCGAAATAAACTATTAAGGGGCCCGTTGCCCAGGTTACATGGCTTTCCAAAGTCCTAAGCAATTTAGCAAGAACGTCTGCTTTAGGAATATTGTTTTTATGCCAGAAGCCTTTATCGGCGATATAAGCCACGTCCGATGCTCCATACGTCCAACGCCTTAATTGTATAAACTGAGCCTTCAGAGTACGCATATAGCCTTCTGCCAGCACTGCATCCTGATAGATAGGTATGCTAAATGGATATACTCTGTAATCACCATCGTAGCGGAAGTAGGAGCGCCAAAATTGATGCCCATCTTCCACTACCGTACGAGTACTCCAAAAATCAGTGTCTATTAACGCTTGTAATGGTTGAGCGTGAGCAGAAAAGTTGCGAGATAAGTGTGGACGCTTAGTATTTACGATGTAAAACAGATTATTCCCTGTTGCAAGTACTCTCATTAATGTAGGTGCATCCCAAATATTGTTGGTATACATAGCTAGTGGTTGATAAGAAGCCTGAATTGGATTGGGAACTACACAATAAAGATAGCTTAACGCCGCAAAATATCGTTTATCAGGCCTGTTATCTGAGTCAAGAGTAGTAACCAATACATTTTTGGGGTCAATTTTTTGTTTTGCTATGTACTTCTTAAGGACTCTACCGGCATATGTAATATTTGCCCCCTTACCTATAATTTCGTTCGGTAAATTTGAAGGATGTTTAACAAGTTTATATCCCATAAATTTATCACCATACAGCTTCATAAGTTCTTTCACTCTATCTTCGGTGGGACGGCCAGCTCTTTCTTCATATGCAATAAATAATATTATTCTTTTCGGGTCATAGTCTGAATTTAATACTGCCTGTATGGTCGGCTCAAGAACTTCTCTACTCTCATTTACCGTCGCTACAATAACTGCATGATAAAGCTCGGAAGGCTTTATTTGATATTTCCTACTAGATAATCGTTCTAAATTTTTAAAATGCCATTTTGGTCTTTCAATATTAAGGCCAGTAACTTTACCTACTTCTAAATCTTCCGCTAAGCCGTTCCAATCAAGCTTCATATGATGCTTCATCGATATATATCCTGCTACAGCTCTAACCGAATACCCTAGTGCTCTCACAAAAAATATCAAAAGATAAAATAGGATAAAAAAGACTGCCAAAGTAACGTTTATATAGGTCAAGACAAAGGGTAATAGCAATAAGCTATAACTCAGCAGGCCAGGTAAGATTTCGAATACTCTATAGTGCGTTTTTCGATCCTTTTCGAGCGGAATCTCTAAATCTGTCACTGTATATACCTCAGAGTTTTATTTTGCTTTATTACCTAAGAAGTAAAAGAGAGTTGCTAATAATGATTGTTAGCACTAGTAGCAAAATTCCCAAACTTAAAATTGTTACTGATAATTGCCGGTGTATTCTGTATGCTCTGTAGCTTAGTGCGACGTTAGTTATCCCTATGATTCCAGCAAACATAGTAAAACTTATTAACTGCATAACACTTCCGGTCTGATAAGAACTTACTCCTAAACTTGGCCGATACTGAACTATATAACCACTGCCGTGACTTGTGCTTATTAGCTTAATAATTATAAAAATAATTCCGGCAATTGCTAAAAAGACATTAATACTCAGTAGCAATAACACGAAATGGTCATGAAAATATTTTTTAGGAGTCGCCATATTTATCAGATCTCATTTTATCATCTTCTTCTTAATGTTATATCTACATTTATTTTGATAATCCAACCATATTAAATGGTGCGGATGGCGGGAGTCGAACCCGCGTTTCAGCCTTGGGAAGGCTGCATAATAGCCGTTATACTACACCCGCTGAGTCCTAAGAACTATAAATATTAACAATTATATTAATCATGGAGCCGTCTACCGGAATTGAACCGGTGACCTACGCTTTACGAAAGCGCCGCTCTACCAACTGAGCTAAGACGGCAAGATCTAACTAGCCTTGTCTTTACTCAGAAAATTATATCAGGCACTTATATAATTATTATATTGAACTTCCACTAAATGCTTTTTCTAAAGACTGCCTGGCCGAAGTAATACTATTTTGGAAAGTTTGATCTGCGGCTTTAAAGGCAGCGTTTCTAGTAATAGCTAGTTCATGAATCTGAGAATTAGTAGTTGTATCGGATTTTCTGTCGCTTTGGAAAGTTTCTCTTGCAGCTTTCAGAGACGTCTGAAGTGTTGTTCTTATAGCAGAGCCATCATTTGGAGTGCTGCTACAACTAGATTGAGCTGTCTGAATCGCTGAATTTACAGATCCTTGAAAACTACTAAACTGAGAAGTCACTGTTTCCTTTCGAGTATTAATAGTAGCTAGTACTCCTTCCCGGAAAGTATGTCTGGCTGCATCGTATGCCGCTCGACGTACAGTAACAGCATTAATTACTGATGCGCTATAGGTCTGAACTGCAGTTTTTTGGGTACTTGTTTTAGCTCTTGCCTGAAGTTTTACAAATTCCTGGCTACGCTCTGTATCAGCTTTTGATCTGTCTGAAGCAACAGTAGTATCAACTTTTTGCCACAGAGTGTTCCACCTTTGATCGTTATTAGACCAGGATTGGTTCGCATTAGAGATTAAGTTATTCAGTTTTGAAGTTACGTTACTTGTTTCATTTATTAAATTTGTACAGAACGGGCTAGTTTTACTAACTGCAGACTTAGGTGTAGCAACTTCCGATGCTCTTGCGCTTATTGCTGAAGCACCTAAAGGTGACATAGCCAGAGTCGTAACAGCAAATAATGAACCGACTAAACCAATTTTATTAAGAAAATTAAAGATTGTTTTCATTGTAGGCTCCCCCCACACTGTTAGATGCAGCATTAGAGTTATTTATATTTGCTTGACCCTGCGAATCGGCTGAATTATCAGCGCTACTCTCTATTTGAGCATCTTGCTGAGTAAGTTGATTGATACTTGCGCTAGTACCGGAAGACGCCGGACTAGTTACTACTGGTGAACTACTGCTACTTAAACTTGATGTAGCTTTGTTGTTTTGATGCATAACGTATGCACCTATTCCTACTATCGTAGCTATTATTACTACTATAAGTAGGGCTTCAACTATGGCAAAAGCGCTTGAATCCATACGCTTCTTTTGATAATACATAAAATTTCACCTTTCAGTCTTAAAAATTATAACCCTAATGGTTAAGCATAATAATTATTACAAATTATAAAGAAATTAGTAAGTAGTTTTATAAAAAGAGTGTATGCATTTTTATTAAGCTAATAAGGTTGCTAAGGCTTTATTAAAGGCTGGTATATCATCAGGAGTTCTGCTCGTAATAATATTTCCGTCTATTACTACTTCCTCGTCAATCCAATCTGCACCAGCATTTTTTAGATCATCTTGGATAGTATAAAAACTAGTGAGTCTTCTACCGTTAGCCACCCCAGCGCTAGCTAGGACCCATGGAGCATGACATATAACAGCTAACGGCTTTCCTCTTTCAACAATATTTTTTACCCATTCTAATGCCTTGTATTGCATTCTAAGTTGATCCGCATTTACAGCACCGCCAGGCAATACCAACGCATCGTAGTCATCAATATTCGCTTCTTCCAATGTCTTGTCAATTTTAAATGTGTGGCCCTTATCTACATGATTAAGCCCCTGAACTTCTCCGTGTTTCGGTTCTGCAGCAATTATTTCTGTTTTTGCACCAGCATCATTTAAAGCTTTCATCGGACCTGTCATTTCTGCTTCTTCAAAGTAGTTGTCTACCAAAATTGCTACTTTCTTACCGGATAAATCTGCCATATGCCTAAACTACCTCCTACACTTTAAAAGTACTAAGTTAAGAGTGAAGTTTAAATTAATATATAGCTAAAACCTGTAAGCATTCTTACAAGATATTATTCTGATGACTCAATGGTCTCAGCGATTCGCTTATGCTTGTTATATTCAATATATGTTAAACAGACAATAAAGATATCAAATAGTGTGAGTAAGGTTAATCCAACCGTAAAAGATATCAATAATCTATAGATTTGATAAACAATAAAAATTACTAAAAAGGCCATCATCCAGGGATAAGACCATAATTTTTCTTTTAAAATAGCGGTCACTAATATAATTTTTACAATGCCATGAGCAAGTAAGTAAATAGCTCCGAATGTCACTGCCGAAGATGACAGATGATGACTATACGCTAAGATGTGATTCGCTATATAGTCATGAGGATTCTCAGATAATGCGTTCTGAGTTAAGCTCTTAACAATGCTATTTATTGCTGCTGGGGATATGAATATTAATATAAAACCACCAACAAACTCTAAAAGTCCATCTAGACCCTTAAGCAATATACTAACTTCGAAAACCTTATCTAATCTACTTGTCATAACAACAATAATAACAGAGCTAGCTGCTCATTTTAGCTCAATACTACTTTTAAATTATTAATACTTATTAAGGTTGTTGGGAAGTTACGCTGTTCTGACCTAAAACAATTACAAAATTAGCAGTATAGCCTGACGCTTCAATTGCTTCAGCTGGTGTAGTGACTGACGACGAAGTTAGTGTGCCTCGCGGTAAAATCGTTTGCAGTAGCTGTTTAGACGCCGGCTTTTGACTACTAGATAGATTGATAAGCATTGAAGTTGAGTATTGACTGTTTGCATCTGCAACGGCAACTACATTAAAGCCTTCTGAAGTAAGAGTCGTTGCTTCTTTATGCGCCAAACCGGTAACGCCACTTCCATTAAGCACCACTACGCTAGGTGCTTCTCTAACGACCGGGTTATTGGAAGTAAGCTGCTGGTAATATTGCTGAAGACTACCAAAATTATCTACTCCATCTTTTGGAATTAAAGCTGATTGCCCATCAGGCGATAGATAACTTGCTAATAAACTGTTAGCACCTCCGTAGGCATAAGTAAGAGATTGTAAATGAGTTAAATTAATACCTTTTGTTATTTGAATGAATCGTAATACATCTTGAAGATTAAGGTCAGTATGTATATGACTACCAAAAGTATTAAATAATTGTGAAACTTTTATGGGATTTGCGATCACTCCGGCGCTTTGGGCTTTTTGAGCTAGAGCAACAAGCATTTCCCTTTGATGTTGAGTACGATCGAAATCACTGTTTGGAAGGCCATAAGACACATCGCCAGCTGCATTATCGCCTCGCGCTCTAGCTAAATTAAGTGCTTGTTGACCATTTAAAGTATCATTGCCGTTTGTAAGACGAAGGTTAGTATAGGCATCATATATGCCTCTTGGATCCGGACTATTAATATTGATAGTGATACCACCGACAGTATTTACTGAATCTTTGAAGGCGGTGTAATCAATTAATGCGTAATAATCTATTGGGATACCTAAATTAGTTTGTACTATTTGTTCTAGCTGCCCCATTCCACCAGATGGATAACCCGGTTGGTTAAAGTTATTTACCTCGTTGGCAGCATTAATTTTTTCGTGTCCCCACCCCGGTATATTCACCCATAAATCACGCGGAACACTAATCATAAATCCAGTATGTGTTTTTGTATCAATGCTAAGCACCATAATCGAATCCGTTAGGTTAGCGCCACCATGGCCTGGATCATCTGCTGAGTCTCCAGCTAGAAGTATATTTACTCTTCCCTGATCCTCGCCTTTTAGTTTGACATTACTAAATAAGGCATGCACATCTGAAAAAACGTTCCCATGGAGTACTTTATCTAAACTACCAAGGATTTCCGAGCCATACCATGCTCCTATTCCAAAACCAACTAGTAATACCGCTAAAGCGGAAGTAGCAATTTTTCTCTTAAGAGTCCATCTCTTATTAATTTTTTTTCGTTTAGGTGTAACATCTTTTATAGATGATTGCGGAGAATAATATTTATTGAAATTGGGTTGCTCAGTAGACTTATTTAAGAGTTCAGGTGCTTTATTATCAGCTTTGCTTAGATCAATTTTATTAAAAATTGGACTAGGCTTAATCCTTTGTACCTGCTTAACTTGGGGGATTATAAAACCATCAATACTTCTTTGAGGGGTTCGTCTTGGTTTTTGTTCCATAAAACGTTAATTATAACGCTATGGCGTAGTGTGGTCTAGAGCAGTACTTAAGCTTTTAAATTGAGTTAAGCAAAGAGAGTATATATCGCTGCAATACCAGATATACCCATCAGTCCTGTTAATGCCCAACCGAACGCTCCGGATACTTTACTATTGGCCCATTCACCCATGACGCGTTTGTTTCGAGCAATGAGTAAGATTAGCACTAGTATTATAGGAGCAACGACTCCGTTTAACACTGCTGAGTAAATCAAAGCTTTAATAGGGTTAAGGCCAATAAAATTTAAGCTTAGGCCAACTAGCATTGAGATAATTATGACTCCGTAAAAAGAATAACCTTGTTTAAGCTTATTATTTAGGCCCTGCCTTTTCCCTAAACTTTCGCTTATTGCATATGCACTAGACCCTGCAAGAACAGGAATTGCGAGTAATCCCATTCCAATAATACCTAAAGCAAAAAGCCAATAGGTCGCGTTCCCAGCAAAGGGTCTCAGAGCTTCAGCAGCTTGAGAGGCAGTACTAATATTTGTAATTCCATGAGCAAATAGAACGCTTCCACAAGCCGCAATTATAAAGAACATCACTACGTTAGACAGAAACATTCCGGACCAAACATCAACCCGCATTTTTTTAACATCTTCAGGTGAACAACCTTCGCGCTGTTTAATAGTAATTTGTCCTATTGCTATTTCCTCTTCTATCTCTTGAGATGTTTGCCAAAAAAACAGATAGGGCGTTATTGTGGTTCCTAAAATCGCGCAGATCAGCAGAATCTCATCCTTATTAAAACTTACGTGAGGAATTATTGAATGTTTTATAACATTCCCCCAATTAGGATGAGCCAATATTGCAGATAATATATATGCAAATAACACTAGGGCCAGCCATTTCAAGTATCTGGCATATTTAACATATGGAGTAAACACCTGTAAAAGTAATATAAAAATAGTAATTCCAACCACTAATATTCCAAGATTATAGTGTGGCCTTAGTAATTGAACAGCATTTGCCATTGCTCCTATATCAGCACCTATATTGAACGTATTGGCTGCAAAAAGACATATGGTACTGAAATAAAGTACTTTTGTGCCAAAATGTCTTCTTATATTACTTGCCAGGCCTCGACCAGTTACCAGTCCAATTCGGGCACACATTTCTTGAACTACTGCCATTAACGGAAATGTAAAAGCAGCTAGCCAAAGTAATCCAAAACCAAATTGGGCTCCAGCTTGTGAATAAGTAGCAATTCCAGATGGATCATCGTCAGATGCTCCTGTTGTTAGACCAGGGCCTAACAGATACCAATAATTTCTAGCTCTCCTTAATGGCTCCTGACCACTAAGCGGAAACGTCTTTGCAATCTTCTGACCACCTTCAATGCCCCTATCTAAAGCTATTGCGGGTGCTTCTATTGCACGTTCAACTAATTTTTTGTTTGTCATTTTTGATGCTTATCTCAATACATAATATCAGAACTCACATAAATAAAGTATCGATAAGAATGTAAATTATATTAAGATATTTACTTTTGTTAAGTAATTATGTACAATTTAATATATGTACAAAGATGAAAGCGAATTACTACAACTAGAAGAAGCTATAAGATTATTCTTTCAAACTATTAAAAGACCGCATTATTGGTCGGATGTCTTAAATAAATCCAAAGTCAAAATCGATCGCCCTGCCGCAGTAATTTTGCAAACTTTAGCATCATTAAAAACTAATTCGTACGGAGTTCAAGAATTAGCTCATATGCTCGGCATTGAAGCGCCATCCATCACTAGAAAAACTCAGGAATTAGAATCTGAAGGTCTAATTTATCGTGTACAAAGTTCTGAGGATCGTAGGGCAATAAAACTTCAAATTTCCGAAGAAGGATTAAAAGTGGCAAGAAAAGTAAAGATAGCTCAAAGAGAAATAATTTCTCAGACTTTAAAAGATTGGGACACTAATAAACGTAATGAATTTATATCGCTTTTTAATCAATTCAGTATAGATTTCTCAAAAGTGGTAAATACAGCTGGTCCTATTAAGGGAGAAAATTAAATATGGCCGAAAATAGCTCAGATACATTAACGCATCCAGAAACTGTACGAACCCATGCTGAAATAATGGTTATATTATCAGCATTGATGCTGGCTATGCTTCTAGCTGCTCTAGACCAAACTATAGTGGCAACTGCATTACCTAAAATCGCCAGTGATTTACATGGATTAAGTAAGCTCTCTTGGGTAGCAACAGCCTACTTAATTACTAGTGCGGTTGTTACGCCGTTATACGGAAAAATAAGTGATATGTACGGAAGAAAGCGTATCTTTCAGGCCGCTATCACTATTTTTCTTATTGGGTCAGCGCTATGCGGTCTTAGTCAATCTATGAATCAACTGATATTCTTTAGAGCCTTACAAGGCATTGGCGCTGGAGGACTATTCACACTTTCGCTTGCAGTAATGGGTGACATTATTCCACCGAGGCAAAGAGGTAAATACCAGGGTTATTTCGGAGCTATATTTGCCATCTCTAGCATAATAGGACCATTACTAGGTGGTTTCTTTACGGATAGTCAAACTCTAGGTTGGAGATGGATATTTTATATTAATCTTCCCCTCGGGGCATTAGCTCTAACAGCAATTGCAACCAGGTTGCATCTACCGGTAAAAAAGACTGAGCATAAAATTGATTTTCTTGGAGCGGGTATTTTGGCAGTAAGTATTGTGTCATTAATACTATTAACTGTATGGGGCGGAGCAACTTATGCTTGGCTTTCTGCTCAAATAATAGGTCTTGCAGTCACAAGTATTGTTGCGGCTATACTGTTTGTTTTTAGAGAAAATAAAGCCACAGAGCCACTACTGCCCTTACGCCTTTTCCGTAATGACATTTTCTCAGTTTCAGTTGTAATGAGCTTTTTAGCGGGCTTTGCGCTATTTGGTGCAATAATTTTCCTACCAGAATACCAGCAAATAGTTAGAGGATATTCTGCTACAAAATCAGGGTTGCTGATGCTGCCTCTTATTGCAGGTTTACTTACGGCAATACTCACCTCGGGTAGACTTATATCTAAATACGGTAAATATAGAATATTCCCAATTATTGGTAGCCTATTTGCAATTCTGGGCTATTGGTTATTCAGTCATATCAGCTTAACCACACCGCAGTTAACCATTTCTTTATGGATGGTCGTACTTGGTTTTGGTATAGGACCGTTCATGCAAATTACTACCTTGGCCGTACAAAACGCGGTAGATAGAAAAGATCTTGGGACAGCAACTTCTTCCGTAATTTTTTTCAGAAGCTTAGGTAGTTCCTTAGGTGCTGCATTATTTGGAGCAATACTAGTTAATAGACTAGCCTATAATTTACCGCGGCTATTGCCAGCTCAAGCAGCAAAGGTTCATATTACTGCAAAAACTATTCAAAATAGTGCTTCAAACTTAAGACAAGCGCCACCCCCTATTTTGCATGCTGTCCTTGAAGCATTCACCAAATCTTTTCACGTAATCTTCTTGTTCGGTATACCTTTCGCCCTCGCGATGTTTTTTGTATCCCTACGGCTTCGTGAAACTCCATTGAAAACAACTTTGCACACTAGAAAAGATGATATGCCCACAATAGAGTAATTTGGTTAAACTGAATCGCTCTCGGAATCTTTCTTTTCAGTACTACTAGAACTCACCCCTTTATCTCCGCTCACCATCCATGCACCAATTATAAATACTACTGCTAGGCCAATAAACGCTAGACCGTGTTTAGTATGTTTATGTGCTGAACCTTGAGTATAGCCTGGAAAAAAATGCGGGAGGCTTCCTGCGGTTTTTGTAAAATAAAAATACGCTATAACTACAGACATAATAGCCAGAATTATCATTAATGGTGCTGAATATCTTTTCATCTTTTACTCCTATTTATATGTAAGATTATACATATACTTCTTTTAGCCTTAAATCCGAATAGCACAAGCAATACATACTGTAGTAAAGTTAAATAAATGTAAGCAAGGAGTTGACCCCAATGGATCCAGACCAAAATATTAATGATTCAGCACCTCAAACGTCTACGACTAAATATTCAGGGTTATCAGGAAATGAATTGTATTGTATAAGTTTGCTGGGTTATCAGCCAGGTAATATTCTTGTGGGAAACAGCGTGTTTGCGATGGGTTTTATAGGAGGTATTGGTTCAAGTATAAGAACAGTAGTTGGTGGCGAGATTACTCAAGTAACCAATATGATTGCCGAGGGGAGAAGATTGTCGCTCTCCCGTTTTGGAAAAGAAATGGCTGAAGCCAGCGGATCAGGTGCATCTGGAGTAACAAGTGAACTAATTATGCATCCGGGTAACATCGAGTTCTTAACTATCGGATCTACTATTCACAGATCAGATAACGCTAGCCAAGTGTCCTTTACAAGTGCTGCAGACGGTCAAGAACTTTTTTGCCAATGGGATGCTGGATATCAGCCAGTAAGCTTCGTTTTTGGCAATGTTGCATACTCTATTGGTGTAGCTAGAGGAATATTGGGATCACTCCGACAGCTCGCAAAAGGAGAGGTTAAACAATACAGTGACATATTTAATAAAACACGAAATGCTGCATTGGAACGTATTATGCAGGAAACTAAATCCTTGAACGGTAACAGTGTAGTCGGAATTAGAACTACTATACTTCCGGTGGGTACATCTGGTGTTCAAGAAATGATAATGATAGGTACTGCATCATATAATAAGCAGCTAGATAGCGTTGCTCAATCTGTGGGCGGAGTGACAACAAGCGATATGACAGCTGAGGAAACTTGGAATATAGCTAAACTCGGACTTGCTCCAGTCAAGCTTGTAATTGGTACGTCAGTATATTCTCTTGGTTTTATTGGTGGCATGAAATCAGTGTTGAAAAATCTTGTAAAGGGAGAAATTAATGAATTAACTCAATTAATTTACGGAGCACGTGAAGAGTCTTTAAAAAAAGTTCAACAGCAAGCTGAAGAAATAGGCGCCGATCACGTATTAGGAATCAAGACTTACATATATAACTTAGGCAGTGGATTAATAGAATTCTTAGCAATAGGAACCGCAGTAAAAAAAGTCGATGGACTAACAACTTCTTCTCAGCAATTACCGCCTCAAGCTATAATTAGAGATAAAGATACTTTCGTTGATACAGCTAACTTTTCCTATGGTACCGATCTTGCTAATCCAAACAGCACTAGTTCTCAAGTTATAAATTCCTAATGTTTATTATGCACTAAGGCTAAACTGTGCTGTTTAGATAAAGTGCACTCACCTACTACTCTCATAGGATGCTCAAAACCATAATTATCAAAGATTTTTTAGCTTGCTAACTTAGTTCTATGTCCTTTGAAAATATAAAGTAATTCTCTAAATACTTTTACCGACTAGATGACCAATAAAGGCCGTTATAGCCATGGCTGCACCACCACCCAGAAATACCCGGCTGGCAGCAATAAATCGATGTCCTCCGCCAATATAAGCACCTATAGCACCTGATATACCTAAGGCTAATAAAGAAGCAAAGACTATAACAATAGCACTATCTCTACCTTTTACAATTAAAGCCGCAAGAACCGGCACTATTGATCCAAATGAAAATGCCACGGCAGAAGCTAATGCTGCCTGCACGGGATTAGCAAGGGAATCTTGATCAATACCTAATTCATCCCTGGCGTGAGCAGCAATTGCATCATGTTCATGAAGTTGATGCGCTACTTTTAACGCTAACTGTCGATCCAACCCCCTACTTATATAAATAGAGACCAGCTCCTCAAACTCTTCTTCAGGGTTATCTTTTAATGATCGCTTTTCAATAAGTATATCTGCTCTCTCGGAATCTCTTTGAGAACTAACTGAAACATATTCTCCGACAGCCATAGACATAGCCCCTGCCACTAATCCGGCAATTCCAGCGGTTAAAATTGTAGAGTGGCTTGCTTTTGCTGCCAAAACTCCAAGCATTAGGCTTGAAGTAGATACAATGCCATCATCCACCCCTAGAACAGACGCTCTCAACCAACCAGAACGCTGAGATTTATGGGCTTCACCTGGATGTGGCGTTTGTATAGTTGTCATAAATCAATAGTAGCAAATCACTCGAAATATAACTTTACTTCAAGTAATTAATTCTATATTTCTTTGGCCCAATTTACGACAATTGGCTTAAAAGTACGTTGGCCTTCAGGGTCCAACAAATGTCTTGCTCTTCAAAGAAACAATTCCTGGTTGTAGTGTGTCCAAACTAGGTTTACGAAATTCAATCATGTCAGACGGATTCTCGAACTATTCAAAGAGTTCTTTAGGGTACAGTGAAGAGACGGCGCTCAGAGGCTTACGGGTACTGCTATCTCGAGCAAATCGATAATGAGTATTCATTGCACGTCGTACACCACGTCTTACGGCCTGTAAGGTTTGCAGTTCTTTATCGGTGTTAGCTTTCTCCCTATCCAAGGTCGGGCCTTCAGGGTCAGAAGTTAAGTGACTGTACACTTCCGAACATTGCTCTGCTAGGTATTGATGCCAGTCCGAAAGTCCTTGTGCTACTTGTCCATGCCTAGGATACGAACTTGAAATAACCAACGTTGGATGTAGCTCACCTACAACTAAAGTTGGAGCTATAGTGGATAGAATGCTAAAAATATTATCAAATCTTACGGCTGGGGTGTCTCCCCCTATTTGGAGAGTTTCTGGATACCAGTCAAACTCAGTTAAGATACGTGAGGTTACCCCAGGATAATTAACAGCCATAAGCAAACATTACCATAAAAGTGGTACTTTGTCCACTTGGCGGGACATAGGGTTGGACTTCCGAACTTTATCTAGAATGCTAAAGTAAGTATATGTTAACTACACCACACTCTATGGCCGGAGCTGCAATAGGAGCTTTATTGCCTAACCCAATAGTAGTAATTCCATTGTCAATAGGCAGTCATTTTGTTTTGGACAGTATCCCTCATTGGCAAGAAACCCTAGCTCCATATATACCAACTAAGAAAACATATATACGTATACCTATAGACATAGCACTTGCCATTACTTTAGTGTGGCTAGTTGCCCATTGGCAGCCAAATCATATATCTACGATATGGCTTGGTGCAACAATGGCAAATGCACCTGATCTAGATGTAATAATGGTGCTTGTGCCAAGGCTTAAACAAGGTTTGCTTAAGAAGTACTGGGATTGGCACTGCAAGATTCAACAAGAAACTAGTTCAATGTGGGGTGTGTTAACCCAGCTTATAGTAATAGCTGCTAGCTTGGCTGTGGTTTATGAGACTCGATAATTAAATAAGTATAAGCGTCCTGGTGGGCAGTAGCGAAGAATGTCTGGAACTGCTTTATAGAAAAAGAGCTACGTACAATTATTTCTTTACCGGGCGGCCAGGATAAACACAGACGTATCTAACAACAGCTCCTGCAGTTGAAACTTTCATTTGTCTGCCGCCAGGAACTGATAAAGCATCTCCTTCTTCAACTAAACTATGGCTTGTTTCAACATTACCGTCTTTGCCAATAACTTCTATAGTTAACTGACTACCTTCTTTTGGATCGATCAAAGTAATGTTTTCTCCACCTTCATCAGCAGGAAATGTTCCTTCAAAGCCAGGCTGGATAATACCTAGTCTGGCTTCATAACCGTCAGCTGTGAAATTATAACTTACGACTTGGCCGTCAAAATAAGGATTATCCGGACCGCCACGAGTATCAGGCAAATTAAAAGCGTGCGTCATAAAAGCATAGTATCATAAATATAGTATTTTGTCAATTTGACGGGCCGTGGCGGAGGAGGTGTGGAACTATTTCCTAAAGTACACAATCAAAAATAGACCTGTGCCCGCCAATACGATACCCAATAACTGTACGATGTGAAGCTTCTCATGAAATGCTATTAAACCGATTATAAGCGCATAGGTAATGAGAGTGGGATACATGATTGCCGAGAATTGAGACTGAGGAGCACCAAGGGAAAAAGCCTTAATTATCCCATAATTGCCCAGACTAATCAGTAATCCTATACCTATTGCTAGATAAAGAGCTTTCGGACTCAAACGTACAGATTTTGCACCATGACTTGTCACAAAATACAGTGCTAACATCAACAGCAATCCTATGAGTGATGCATAGGCATTGACCAGATATACAGATGTTCCTTTAGGAAGTAGCTTAGACAATGCTTGGTAAACAGCGAATAAGAGAGGAGCTATGAACGCTAGTGGCAGCCATGTCATAAAGCTAATATTAGCATATCAGCAATAAATTTAATCATAAGCGTTTTGACAGGCTATTGAGTCGGATATTAGAACTATTCTACCTATTTAAGCCATACTTTATCTTTAAAATAAGCATAGTTGAAGCCATCACAAGCGTAATTCCACTCATTATGTACAAAGCTGCACTACTAATTACTACTCCGTAACAAATCCATAGTACTTGTCCAGTTATGTTGATAACACTCCATTGCAGCGATATATCATTAGTTGACCTGGTCTTGATAGATTTAATTACTTGTGGCAGTAATGAAATTGCAACTAAAGAACCTGCGATAAAGCCCAAAACTTCACTGTCCATACAGGCAATGATAGCATGTTATGATGCTTATGTTTGGCGGCATAGAATCGGATTTTCGAACTATTTGTCTCGCAGTAGGTTTAGATACTACTCCGTAACTTTTACATCTCGCCAAAAGGCTATGTAGTTGCTAAAGTCTTTTTTGACGATGTCTATGGCTGAAGGTTTAGGTTTAGGATATGTCCAGGCGTTATCCTGGCTCCAGTTATCATCTTTGCCGACATTGAAGTATTGGCACTCTCCTTTCCATGGGCATGTATAAGGAGTCGGGCTATCCTGAAGGTGGTCCTTGTTAACCCGGTTGGGCGGGAAATACCAGTTGCGCTCAATGTAAATAAGCTCCTCTTTTGGAGCATCCGCAATAACGACGTCGTTCCAAATTGCTTTCACTATACAAATTATAGACTATGTTGAGTTAAAAGGACGTTAAAATAAAGTGTTTATGCTTGGCGGACCGTGGCAGAGAAAGTCTGGAACTATTTTAACTCTAGGTAGGATATTGCAAATGTTATTGCGACTCGTCGTGGTCTCTAGTGTCGCGATACATCATTATTCTTTGCAGATTGATACGTGCCTCTTCCAAATCGATATAGCCATTATCCCCTACTCTGGGCTGCGTACTCTGTTTCTGAGAATCAAAACTCGCCAGGACGGAGTATCTTGCTCGATCCATAAATGCAGATCCGACATTTTCGCTCTGATTGATAACGCTTGTCAGCTCATCAAGCATAAAATGGGTGCTGTTGTTGAGGTCAAAGATTGGGAAGAGGTTTTCATCAAGCTCTTCAAGTGATTTTCCCTCAGTCATTGCTTGGCCAACATATTCTGTAAGGACGCTTATATAAAGCCCCGGGGCGATTTGTGGATTAGCTTTTACCAAATTACTGAAAGCAGTCCGCATGGCACCTTTTTTTACCAGATGTCCTTGCTTTTCTTGCTCATTCAAGGTCTCTTCGCGCTCAGCCGGTTCCGCAGCAGCTAAGCCCTTCTTGATAACATCTAACTTCTCGCTCAATGTCTTGCCTTCAAGTGACTTCTCGATATTGACTGTAGCGTCACTCGTAGCTTCTTGGCGAGCCTTACGCTGTTGTCCCTCGTCATAGCGCTTTCCGGCATTTTCGGCAAACTTTTCAGCGTTGGTCCGCTGTCCCTCTACAGTCTGCATATGATTTTTACGACTGGAAGCACTTACATTCGGACTCGCAGCGCGGCGTTCATGTTCAGCTGCAAAATCATAAGTACGATCCAGCGAGTAGGCCATGGCTTCGGCCCTGCCTCCATCGTCAATCCTCCCAGTCGATGCTGGAGTTACCTCAACTATAGCTGTGGTTGTGGTACTCATAGTCTCATTCCCCATATGTAACACATGCTGAAGACCTTGCTCGCCAAGGTGAGTTATTATTTGAACATTGTTATCGGCAGTGTGATTTATGCGTTCTGACATTTTTGTTTTTACCTTACAGATAGGTATTCTAGCATAAGTGGTATAAAATGTCAATACTTAGCGGGGCATAGAGTCGGATTTTCGAACTATTGCTCTTAGGTGATTATTTTGGTAGAACGTAAATGATGACTATAAGTAAACTTCTCTTGGCATTTGGCGTTGTGATAATACTAGCTGGGGTTATTGCCGGACTCGTAATCCACAACTACCAGTACAAACTGGTAAATGGCTATTATGACGTTAACAACCAGTATAGTTGTTCAAAACCAATAAAAGCTAAGCTAGAGACAATTCCTACTCCAAGTTCCCCTACTCAGCCGTCAGCTAAAGGTTATGTACCAGTTGACCCTACTGAAGCAGCTAAATATTGCCATATATCGGGTGTTTTCTAACTAATAACGCTATGCTTGGCGGGCCGTAGCGTTGCAGGTTTGGAACTATTATATGAGCGGTTCGCTACATGGGTACACGCCGCACTTTGATTCTTAAGACATAACGCGTTCAACACTCCCAATGCCATTTTTTCTATTGATGCGTACACTCAGTGGGCCACGAGTAAACGTTGGACTGTTTAGGATTACGCACAAATACGATATCTCGTCTACGCTGTCTATCTTCACATTATGAGCAATCATATACACTGCCTCATAACCCAACTGACCCGCTGCATCCGCTAAAGCTCGTAAATCTCCTATGTTTCCGGACCGGTTAACGAAAACTATGAGGTCAGTATTAGCACGGTAGGCCTCGCCTCTATCTGCTTTACGCTCTATCGCTTTTAGTACTCCCTCTTCAATGGTCTGATCTGGCTCTTTAGGGTCTACCTCAGGCACAAAGACCTGTTCGTACGCGCGTCCTGAACCTCTAATGCGAGGGTCATCTATACGCATAATGACACCATCATGACCTAAGGGGTCAGTACCAGGCACCCATTTACCACCCGTAAGGTAATTATGTACATGTGCAATAAGGATTAGCCCAAATAATTCGCGGGCGCGTAGGCCTAGAGTTTTGTGCATGGGACCACTTACAAACAAACGTTTATCACCAATATAGGGCTCAATGGCATCTAGATATGCGTTTTCGACCGAGTCAAATGCCCGGACATTGTATTTAGGGCCAGGTTGGTAATTCATAGTTCGCGTGTGGTTCTAGGGAGTGAGTTATTAACGTCCTCATTCATCAACATTACTTTCTTTAATTTTTTCCTCTACGTCTTTGGATATCATTCGCCATTTTCCTTTCTGTACAGGCATCTTCCGCTTGAGCATCACATGTTGTACATCATCAACACTAGGCACTTCCATACCATCAGGTAAGTCTACGGCAGTGTCATGCTTTTTGTTAATTTCCTTTATAAAATCCTTGTCCTCAGGCTCTTCTTCTCGTGGCTTAAAACGACCCGCCTCTTCTTGCTTTGAAATCTCGCGCCAATCGGGCCGCATATGTTTATTCCATAGTTGAGTGATGACGTTATCCATATGAGCTGGGGGATAGCCTGCTATCCGCATGATACCCAGCGCCTTAACTTCATCAGGCAGTGCATCGTAGTGTGCATCAATCTCCTGAAGCGCTGGTTCAATTTCGTCAAGCTTAACAAAGCTTTGGTCTGGCCGCAAAAATAACGGCACTGTACTGGCATGAAGTTTATCACCGGATAAAAATACCATCGAAAACGGAAGATAGTAAAGGTACGCTAAGTCTGCCTTGTTACTTTTCCTGACGTCAGAGATAAAGCCCCTAAGCATGCCGAGGTAATAGAGTAGGTCAACCTTAAATACGTGCGTAGTATATGGCGCAAATTTCTCTAATGAGGGGCTACCTGCATCCAGCCACCTTTGCATGATTATCGGCCGGCCCCGCTCAGGGACATCTAGTAGCTGCAGAACCAACTGTAAAACATGTCTGTCCGTAGTTTCGCAGAATTTATCAATAAACTCCTTTAACTGCACAAGGTTAGATATCTTAACGCTTATTGGTAAGATGTTTTTGACAAGCTGTATTTGCTCCTCAGTATTCTGTGCAGCTAAGTCAGCACGCCATTGTTTTGCAGCTGCACGCTCAATTTCCTCAAACTCACCATTCTGCCAGCGGTTTAGCGCTGCCGCTTCGGGGAATTCATCAAAATGTATAGCAGTGGTACCATCATCGTTCAGCCTGGGCACACCACCGCCAATTACAGGTCTGCCGTCCATGGGGATAGGTGGTTCACCAGCAAGCTCTGCGAGCATGATTGACCTATGGTACACGTTCGGCACGGCGTGAAATCCTGTTTTATGTGCCAACATGCCGACAACTTTCTCCGGAGTACTGCCAGCCTTAACTGACTTTTCTAGGTCAGCGAGTGTCTCAACATAAAATAACGGTGTTACATTGCCCATAGTAAAGGCATCAAGCCACACGGATTCATCCATGCTAAGTGCCTGGAGTGCAGATTTATCGAATATAGTAACAGGGCCCATGGGTGAAGTACCTCAGCTAATTCTCTTATATATAGCTATTGGTGTGACATTTGGAGTCTCTATAGGCGGCAGTAGAATTTGACGTAAAGCACGCAAAGAAACAACGGCACCGTTAATACTTTTTGAGAAGTCATTGCCAGTATCGTCAATCACCATCACCGGATCGACCTGTGCTTGCTTTAAGCAGAATACCGTCCACTCTTGCGGCAATACTTCGTTATTGTTGGCAAAGAATAGTGATTTCTGTGGCAGCAAGTCCTCGTCTAATGAAGCCTGGGCAATAATCTTGCCATCACCGCTTACAAGCTGAAGTAGCTTAACACCTTCAAACAACATACCTATTGCGTTTGCTATGTCTTTAATTAACTTAACCTGGGCCTTCTCATCCGCCCTCGCTTGTTTGGTTGTCTGGTTTGCATTTGCGCTCCTCGCCGCAATACTTGTAATCAAGGGCATGACTTCTGCAGTAGCTAGGAACTGACGCGACAAGAGTTCGTAGTCGACTACTTTTAGCCTGCAAATAATTTCTGCAAAAGGCTTATCGCCCGCAAGGTCGCCAACCAGCTCTTTATCTCTTAGCTTTGCTTCAAATGTGTCAAATATGGCGTGGTGTAAACTTGATGTTTCAGAATGGGATTTGGTATACAGGTAGTTTCCTTCCGCCTCGACGCTTGCAATCAGTTTCGTGAGCGCACCAGTTCCACCCGTAACTTTAGTACCAGTCGCATGTTGGCTAGTTTCAGAAAAGTCTTCACTAAGCTTACCGTCCATCTGTGCCAGGTAAGAACGAATTCTCTCAAAGTCTAAGTAGGTGAAATCCTTTAACGCCATACCTCCATTTTACTCCGATTACGCCGGTGCTTACTAATTTCATAATCAATGCAGTGAGAATACAATGAAGCTTATGGCAAACGAGCAGGAGCGACGACAATTGATGTCTTTTCTCGGCTCGAACTGGTATCTAGGTAACAAAAAAGTCGAGTTGGCCCCTAGGAAGCCACTCGACTTATTGCATGTCGGCAACCGACAAACAGTTGACGAAAATTTTTGGCGGGCCCGACCGGATTCGAACCGGCGATCTTCTCCGTGACAGGGAGACGTGATAGGCCTCTTCACTACGAGCCCAAATAAGCTATTACCGCCATAGCAACAGGGGTAATCATAGCAACTTGATCAGTAAAAATCAAATTAAGATATCAATGTTAGACTTTTATATATCTGTGAACGTGCTGTTTTGTTTCTAAGGGTTGCGTGTATTTGGTTACGTCCTGTAGGTTAAATTGAATATGACTACCATGTAAGCTATTGCCACTTTTATCCATAACTTTTAATATCTCTAGAGTAAATCCTGTGTTAACTACACCGGATATTTGTCCTGGAGATAATTTAAACAGCGCGTGAGAAATAATAGGAGAAATTTGCTGATCATTAAGTGTAATTGGGTTTGGATATTGTCCCCCGTTGTTTTTTGTTAATAAGTCTTGTGAGTTTTGTGATGCCTGTGTAGCAAAATCAGCTCCTGACCTTAGTTGTTTAAGTACTTGACTAGCTTTTGATGTTGTAGCTGTATCCAGCTTAGCTACTACTGATTGTTGAAGCAGTTGCTGGCTAAGTTCTCTCTTAAAGTCTGATTCACTCCAACCCCAGTACTGACTTAACACTTGCTTGAATACACTGTCACTACTGCCTAGTCTATTTTCACTCCTAACAAGTATTAACTGGTTATTTACATCTTGGCCGCTAACGCTAATCTTATTCTTTCCCGCTAATTCATTAACTAAAGCATTCTGTATTGCTTGGTTCATAGCCTGTTCTTTTAATCTAATTAGTTGCGCTTTTCCGTCTTTTGTAGAGAAATTCGCCTGCTGCTGAGTAGCGTAATAATGCATATTTCGTCTTAACTCAAATAAATACGACTCATAACTTACCCAACGAGGACCAACTTTAGCTACCGGAAATGGAACGATCTTCGTTACTCCATATATAAAACCGGATGTACTTTGAAATTTATATAAACTTAAACCGCATATTACAAAAAAACCAACTATAACAATAATGAATAGTGAAACGGAGATACGTACGACACTATGCTTAGAATGCTGCAACGGATATATATATTTCCTAGCTCCGGATAACACATCTTCTCGATGTTCTGCAACGGTATCGTTGGTAATTCTTGGAACATTGCTTATAGCATCACTAACACGCTCTTCGACTGATGGAGAACGTTTGAGTAGTTTACTACTTGGAATGGATAATTTAGGTTTCTTGAGCTTCAGTTTCTTCATGTACATTATTATTTGATTGGACGTTTGGGTACTGGGAAATACTTACACCTTCTTTTCGCAGTATCGATAGCAGCTTCTTTTGAACTTTCGCAGGGTGATGGACATTATGTATTGTTAAATCTCCCACATATGTCTGCATCTTTATTGTACCAAATCCAAGCAGAGTTTCCTCCAGTCCCGAAATATCGTAGTTCACGGATTGTATCTGACTTAAGCTAAGATCGGCAACAGCTCTATGGAATAAGCCTTTTTGTGTTATTTGAATAAATCGCTGGTCAGTTACTATAAACACACTGAAGTGCCAACCGATCCATCCTGGAGCAAAAATTAGCAATCCTAATAAGAATCCAACCGCTAAGCCACCAAAGAAATAACCGAATCCTAGATCAGGCTTAAATGCTGTGGGTAAAATGCCTACGAGTGGTCCAAGCATTCCAAATACTAGACCTTTTCGCATTACTATAGGGTGTTTGTGAAAGACATAAAGCACATCTTCGTCATCGAATTGATCTTCGAAATACTTTTCTTTTGTTTGTTTGGCTTCGGCCATAAGTATATTTTACAGTTATTCGATTTAATACGCTAAAAACTTATGGTTATAAGTATTTGGTATGCCATATAGAGTCGCAGTGGAACCTAATCTGTTCAGAAATTGTACGCTGGAAGCAATTACAGGATAATAAACAGTGGTCATTAGTCTTCCCTACTGTTAGTGGAGCTAGGGTATAAGTTAAGACTTAGATCTTAAACCTGTAATAGTAAGCAGTTTAACGCTGAGGCAGCATTTCAGTTCCGTTAACTGACAATTGTAAGACATTTGGCCGACCAAACGATAAGTTTTGCTGGCCAGGTTTTTTTATATCTACATATGATCCATAGGTTTGTCTAAAACCATCACTTCCCACAATGCTTAGCGACGATCCACTTTGGATAGTACCGTCTGGTATAAACCCATTCCCTTCACTCCCCATAATATATATCACTCTTTTAGACTCTCTGGGTGGCACTAAAAATTCACGGGCTTCTTTAAGATCACGTTCCTCTTTTTCTACTTCAAATGCTAAGACGAGAGTTTTATGTTTCTTATTTCGATCAACCTCGACTTTTTTAAAGCCCACTACTCTCCCAGTTAATTCAAGCTCTGCGTTTTTGTCACCCAATCTAAAAGTTACTTCATCGTCAGCTTTCAGTTCGTTAACATTTATTCGTGATGTAGTGGATTCAAAATTACGATCATGCAACGCTTGTACTTCGGCTTTACGTTTAGACCTATCCTTTGCTCGTCGACGTTCATGAATGGCCGATAGCAAACTACGTCGACTTGACGGTTGGCTAGAAAGCTCTAGCTCAGCAGCGTGCATATTTTGCACTAATGTTTCAATAAAATCAGGATCAGATAGTGCCTTAGCAGACAATCTTGTGGTTGTGTTGTCTATAATCTCAGCCGTGTTTGTATTCGGCTCAGTACTAGTTAAGCCGATCGCCTGGCTAATAAGTTTCTGATAGTACAGAGCCAGGGCCTTAGCTTCTTCAGGACGACGCTCAATGCTACCTTCTAGCAAAGCAGGTAGGATATTACCTCCCTGAGCTAGAGGAGGCAACATGCTATTAGCGTATTCAATTGCACCTTGGTCCAAATCAACTATATCGCCGGGAGTCAACAGTCGTGTCACTGCTATAGTTTGCTCATGTTGGGGGATTTTTCCTGGATCTGTTGGCATAATTTTATTTTGAATCTTATCTTATTAAAATAGCATAAGATTGATTAAAAGTCAACTATGGGGAATCGCTATCTATTACGATTATTCCGCTAGTATCCGGCTTCATTTCCGTATTCGCTAGTATGAACCTTATTCAAAAACTACAGAGTTTATAATGCTTATGGTATCCCCGCCGCGACTCGAACGNNAGATATTCTATCCATTGAACTACGGGGACACAAACCTAAAGTAAGCGACTGTCCGGCTATTATTGTACAAGATCTTTACTTTTTAGGCTGAGTATACTGCTGGTGAACAACTTTATAGTCATAAAGTTCTTCTACTTTAAACCAATGTTTGATCTCTTTTTCTGCTTCCACACTATCTGCAGATGCATGAACAATATTTGCTACACCCCTGCCAACACTTGATGCTTGGCCGTATGTAACGTGAGCATAATCTCCTCGTATAGTACCCGGTAAAGCACTTTTGGGTTCTGTATCTCCAACCATTTTTCGCACTGCCTCTACTGCTTCAACGCCTTCTATGACCATTGCTACAACTGGGCCGTCTTGCATACTAGCTAAAGTGCTTTCAAATATTTCCTCACCTTTTCGGGTTTTTAATGTACCTATACCTTCATAGTGTTCATGATAATGATCGTAATCAGGTTCAGTCATTTTTAATCCAACTACTTTAAAACCTGCTTTTTCAAATCTTGTTAGAATCTCACCAATAATGCCTCTTTGTACAGCATCAGGCTTAAATATTATTAAAGTTTGTTCCATCTATATTCCTGTTAAAATTATATACCCATTTTAGCAGTTACGCTTTTAGGTCGCCAGTTGATTATAAAAGTGATGTCGCACAATGTTACAATAAGGCTTATGCTATTTACCAAAGCGAAAACAGATTTTTTAGAATATCTAGAAATTGAACAAAATCGTTCCCAGAAAACAATTGCTAATTATGATCATTACCTAACCCGATTAATTGATTTTGCAGGAGATATTAAAGTTAGTGATATAAACTCCGAGCTAATACGTAAATGGCGATTATGGCTTAATCGCCTTGGTACTAATACATCTGATGAGCTAGGCAAAGTGACTCAAAACTATCACTTGATTGCCTTAAGAAGCTTTCTAAAGTTCTGCGCAAAAAGAGATATCCCTGCCCTTGCACCCGATAAAATAGAGCTCGCTAGAACGCATAGAAAACAAGTTACATTTTTAAATGAAGAGGAACTTAACAGAGTATTTGCTCAACCGGACATAGAAACCATTGGCGGGCTTAGAGATAGAGCGATACTCGAACTACTTTTTAGCTCTGGGCTTAGAGTCAGCGAGTTAGTTGGATTAGATAGAGATCATATTAATCTAAAACGTAGAGAATTTATGGTGAGAGGTAAGGGTCAAAAAGACAGACCTATTTTTATAAGCCCTGAAGCCGCTAAATGGATTGAGCGTTATATAGATAAACGTGAAGACACCACTAAACCTCTGTTCATACGCTATAGCGGGAAAAAAGAGGTTGATAGATCCGGTAATTATCATAGGCTTACTGCGAGAAGTGTCCAGAGAATAGTTGCTCGCAATGCATTACTTGCCGGGATAACAAAGCACGTGAGCCCACATACACTTAGACATTCATATGCCACTGATTTACTTATGAATGGTGCGGACTTAAGATCGGTGCAAGCTCTTCTAGGTCATAGTAATATTTCTACAACTCAAATATATACTCATGTTACTGATCCGCATCTAAAATCAGTCCATGAAAAATTTCATAGAAGTACAATAAACGAATAGACTATTAACTACTTATGGGATGTTTAAATTGCAAGCAGTGCTTGTACTAGTATCGTAATTTGTCCCATTAGGATTAGAAGTAGTAATAGGTGCTGTATCAAAACGTTTACAAATATTTTGACCGATAACACCGTATGCCGGATATGTACTTGGTTGTTTTATTGGGACGCGGACCTGTATTCTTTTGGCAGCGTTTTTTGCAACTCCAGTGACATCTATTTGTGCTTGCCCGTCCTCAAAATACATCTTTGTACTTCCTGACGTGTCTAGGGCAGTACTGATTGAAAGGTTCGTAGATTTATCATAGTAAAACAACATATGAACTAGAAATTGTTCTCCAGGAGTTCCATTTATGTTATTAATCGTTACAGAACAGGGATAACTTCCTGTACCTCCACAATCACCTGATATAATTTGACCTTGATTACTTGTATCATATGAGACCGTATTTACACCTCCGCCTGATGATGGATATAGAAATACACTAAACGTATTGTTAATAAGCGCTTGTCTACTCATATTGCCCAGGGGAGTAATACTAAACTCGACCACAGCTGGAGAATGCCAACTTGCAAGAGGAGGAAAGCCACCACTTGCTCTAGGTGCCATTCCATAATAAGAATCGCCACTTCCCCAGTTAACTTGAAAGCTTCCCAGGCCTGATGCCGCTGGCACTACTTTAAATGTAGCATTTTCATTTGCACCAGCACTTACACCACTAAAAACTAGGTTAGGTGGTACCAAATCTAACAGTACGCAGCTGTATTTTACTCCATCAGCAGGATCAATGGTGTTATTTGGAAGTCCTACAATTCCTTGAGTATTTAAGCAAGCATTTGGATTTTCAGTTCCACCAGTACCAGGCACAGCACTTGAAATAAGGCTATTCAACGGAGGAACTGGAGGTGTCGCTGTAGGACAACCAGCAACAGGATCACAGTTAAGAGATTCATTAACGATATGTTGTATATCGTTAACACCGGTTTCAGCAGCATCATTGGCCTGTGCTGCAAGTTGTTTATCCAGGGCATTTTGTTGTTCCCTTCGAGCCATTTGAGAAAAACCCACTACCAGTAAAGCTAATATCACTATTAATATTAAAGCTATAACAATCGATGCAAAACCTGATTCATCTAAATTGTTTATTTTCTTCTTATGCTTATGCATATTAATTATCCTAATCATTTTTTAACTACCAGTCAATCTCTGTGAGACTGTTATACTCAGATTACTTGTTGCGCAGAATTGCTGTCCTACGTCTTGTCCCTTACAGGTAATCTGACCTTTTGCTGCTAATGCACCGCCTCCAGCTATCAACGACTGTATCCAGGGACTCTCCCCTTGTATGTAACTACAGTCTCCAGCCTGCCCGTTATCACAAATTAGATCATTATCTCCATAAGCCAGACTTACATTAACCGTATAAGGAGATGACAGGCTAATACTAAAATTTGTTAATCTTGCATTTGACGTAATTAGCTCGACTCCCTTAGGATCGCTAGACGGAGGATTAACATTTAGAGCCGCTGGAACGCATGAAGATGTGCCACTAGGTAAGGTGTCTCTCCAAAGAACGTGTGGTGTATCCGTAACTATTTGTTTAAACAAAACGTAGGTGAAGCGTGTCTCTCCAATGCAATAAGCCATATAACCCGACCCTGCTCCAGTATTTGGGACCTGATCAGTATATTGCAACCGCTGTGCAATATCGTCTGCAATACTTCTTGTATTATCCTGGATACGCGAAGTACTTACTCCTTTATAAAATAAATGGCCTACATTTATTATTATTACTGATGCCATAAGCAAAATGACAGACAATACTGTAATTGAGATCATTAATTCAATTATCGTGAAGCCGCTAGATGTAGTATTGATTTTTTTATAATTTATCATGTTGTTGGATAAGTCTTATAGCTTAAGGTTACACTATCAGTTCCCTTACCAGATACATCAGGCCAAGTCGTTTGTATGATAAATGTATAGGGGTCAGTTATACCTGTACAGGCAGGCGGAGAAGTTGAAATCTTAGCACAATAATATATGTTTACTAGGTAAATTCCCGAAGGATCAAAATTAGTACAGGAATTAGTAATAGGAGGCACTGCGCTTGTACTATAAATACAAAATGGCGACGTTTGAGCATAAATATTCGTAGTAGGGTTTCCTCCAGTAATATTTCCTGACGGGCCTAAAACTCGCAAAAATTCAAGTTCCGTCTGAGAGTATTCTGTGGCCTGAGTGTTCTCCTGAGCTTGTCTAGCATTTAGCAGGCTTTGGCTAGCAGTTGCATATGAAATTCCTATAGCAAAGCCTAGTACCGCAAGAACTACTAGAACTTCGATTAAAGTATCTCCGTCTTCGCCTTTAAATAACAATTTTCTTAGCATGATGATGTATTTATGTTGTTAACTGTAACATTTAGTTGATCTCCGCTTGTTCCAATGACTATATCAGCGTATTTATGATTGTCAGTAACGCAAATTGATGCTGTATGAACGGGCATTAAATTAGCACTCGTTATCTTTGTTGCTGCCGCAGTTGTAGAAGATAATCCTAGACTGCTACCATTCACATAATATAAATCGATCGTTTGTGGTCCGTTTTGCAAACCACCAGCCCCGTCGCTATTGCCTGGATACTGTATAAACCCTATTTCAGAATACTGGTTTCCATTTACTAAAATATATTCAAGGAACAAATTCTGCGGAGCAATTTCTTGAGTCGTTAGGTTAATGGGATTAGTACTTGTAAATGGAGCAGCAACAGGAGTCGGCATCGCAGAATTTAAGTCCGTTACTGGCACTCCTCCCGATAATCGTTCCCCTGCTATTGTAAATACTTCGTAATTTGGGCTGTTATTGCCTGTTACATGTAAAACTTTCCCTAGAAAAGTGCACTCAGCATTTTGCCCTTGTGTTGTAGTACTTGAACCAGGTGATGATATGGTAAGACTACCCCCGCTGGCAGTGCATGAGATTGGGATATCACTATATTTACCATTTTTAACTTGATTTATAAGATTTTGGGTATTCGAAGCGAGCTCATTTACACCTTCAGTAAAGCTTGTTTGCTCTTGTTTACCATTTATAAAATTTGCAGCTACTATGAACATAAGTCCAGAAACAGCTAAAACAATCATTACTTCAACAATAGTATAGCCAAGAGGTGATTTTCCACCTTTCATATCTGTTTAAGTATAGCACAAGCATTATCTACACCCTATAATTCAAATAGGCATAATTATATTCTGGTACCAATGTATAATATGATTGCCAAAGAGAACTGTAATTATCGTTGCAGCTATTAAAAACGGTCCAAATGGAATTTTAGTATCTTTTTTAATACGTCCTGTTAATAAAACAGGTAACGATAATATAGACCCCATAAAAGATGCCAGAAATATCATAAGAAAAGCTTCACTTGGACTAAATACAATTAAGCCTAGTAAAGCACCTAAACGGATATCCCCTCCTCCTATCCATTTACCCCCTGAAATCTGGTATAAAATATAGAAAATACCACCACCAATGATTACAGCAAGGACGCCGTAAAGCATGGAATGTAAGGGATTAGTAGAAAATACCACCCTAACCACAGCTTGTACAAATGCAAGGTAAATAAGTGGGTATACAATTCTGTTAGGAAGTAATTTCCAACGTATATCATACACAGCTAATGCAATTAATCCTGTAAGTAGAAAAAGCCATATTGTAAAAACAGCTATATGATAATCTGTAATTTGATCAGGCCACCACTTATATGATGCAATAAAAAGTCCAGCTGTAACTATTTCAATTATGGGATACTGAGATGAAATAGACGTACGACAGTATCGGCATTTACCTCTTAAATAGACCCAGCTTAATACCGGTATTAAATCCTTTGCGTTAAGTATGTGTTTACATTTAGGGCACATTGAACGGCCATGAACAATAGAAAAATCATTTATTTCTGCACTTTTTCGTTTTTGAGATTTAAGTTTATCTTGTTCGAAAACACGCCAAACTAATGCATTGATAAAACTTCCGGCAATTAATCCAAATACAATCAGTATGATTACTACCATAAGCAATATCCTATCATAAAATCAGCAGGTTACGGCAAACCTGCTGATTTAAGTGTTACGTTATGTTACTTGTTACTAATTTACATCGAGCCTATATAGAATCACTTCTCTTCTAAGTGTCTATACATTGACCTGTTAGACCGGTACCGTTGATTATACCGTCTGGAGTAGTAGTACTAGCCACTACACCGGGTGTCTCTGTCCAGTAGTAGACTGCGAAAGCTCTTGTGCTAGTTGAAACTATGTTATTTTGAGGGCAACTCTCACCAGTATCCACATATATGGATCCAGCTGATACATTTGCTATTACTGGTCTTGTCTTGATAGGAAAAGTTACTGTTCCTGTCGAGCCATTAATAGAGTCAGCACCTTGTATCTTTGCCGTAGCTCCTGATGCGATAGTAGCATTTTGTATTGAGATGGAGCCACTCGTATTAACTTCCTTGGTAGGTACAGCGCCATTATTATTGGACTCAAAATCAGATATACCTGCAGCTAAAGCAGATGAATCATTTTTAATCGCTGTGTTCCTTGCACTACGTTGTAATGCTGGTACAGCTAGTAATACTATTAGCAGTATAAGTCCTGCGATAGCCAACACTATAATCACTTCGATAATAGTGAATCCTTCAGACTTAGTTTTATTTATTTTCTTAAGCATTGCAAATGCCCCCTTTGCGGCTTAGTTAATTTAGTGCTTATGGTTTGATAATAGTTGTATCTGATTGAAAATGCAAGTTATAGTTTACTTTTTCCACAGGTATAGTTTATGAGTAGTTTATTAATGGTACTTAACTATTCTATAGCTGTTTACACTGCGATAATGGTGTTGTTGTACCACTATCCAAAGCGAACAATGCAACTATATCTCCGTATCCTGCTGCAAGATTTGTAGAGCTACCAGAGCCATCTGGAATACATTTTTGGTAATTGTATATATATATGCCATCTAATTGCGTTGAGGGACTCTCTGGCACAACAGTATCGCTTGGTCCTCCTGCATAAACAGCAACACCTGACGGAGGACGTGGACTTGTTAAGCTAATATAGTATTGTACTGGTGTTGATGTTGAATCATAGTAGGTTATTTGGTGTTGATATCCCTGTAAGAAATTACTTCCTGAAATTGGAAAATTACCCGAATTATTTAGTTCATAATGCGAAACTGCCTCTAAAATTGTCGTGGCATCTTGTTTTCGCTGATTATTCTTAGAGCTACGATTTAGTGTGGGAATTGCATAAAGAATAAGTAAAAGCATGATACCAGCGATCGCCAGCACAAAAAGAGTCTCTATTATCGTAAAACCTTCTCTAAAAGTCATTTCTCGGGCAGTGATTGGAGAGTGTTTCATTTTCAAATCACCCGACTCAATATTCTAATATTTTTATATTCCGGCATGTCGGTTAACCGGCATTTGTGAAGCCTGATTGATTTACTAAACCATATATTGGTAAGAGTACGGCAGCAACAATAGTAATAGCTATAACCCCCATTATTACCATCATTACGGGTTCAATTATTGTACTAATAGTTTTTATCTCATTGTCTACTTCTTTTTCATAATAGTCAGCTACTTTTGCAAGCATTGTTTCCATTGCCCCAGATTTTTCACCAATGCTCAACATCTGAGGAACTAGATCGAGAAAATTAGGATCATTAGATAATGCCTCAGATAATGACTTCCCGCCTTTAACTTTTTCAATTGCTCTAGTTAATGAGTTAGATATATGAACATTATCTACTGCCTCCGATGTTATCTCTAGTACATGAATAATAGGAACTCCGCTAGATACAAGAGTCGTAGATGTTCGAGCAAATCTAGCCATATACATTTTCATATAGAGTATGCCAATAGGCCACGCCCGCATCTTAATTTTATCAATAACGGTGCGTCCACCTAAGCTCTTAGCCCACCTAGATCCTAATACAACGGATGCAACTAATACTATTATTGCAATCCACCAATAATGGGTAAGAAAATGTGATATGACCAATAGTACTCTAGTTGGAAGTGGCAATGAGACATTTGGTAAACTTGAATATATATTCTGTACTTGAGGCAGAACTTTTACTACCATAAATACAACTACTGCCATCATTACAAGCAACACTATACCTGGGTAAATCAATGCTCCACGAACCTTACTTATAATATCCGCATCTTTTTCTTGTTGATTAGCAAGTCTTTCTAGTCCCTTATCTAATGTTCCTGAAGTTTCAGATGCAGCAATTAAGCTTACATAAACTCTATTAAATACAGCAGGGTGCTTTTCTAATGCTACGCTAAATGCCGAGCCAGCCTCTACGTCTGTTATTATCTGATTAATCACTACTTTAAAGTGCTTATTATTAGTTTGCAAAACTACATTTCTTAAGCTTTGAACAAGTGGTAAACCGGCATTAATTAAAGTTGCAAGCTGTCGGCTAAATAGAACTTTTTCTTTAGTTTTTATTCGACGTCGACCATGAATACCAGAAGAATTTTCTGGCTTGATACTTAATGGGGTGAGGCCCTGTTCTCGGATTAGTTTGGCAGCAGTTTGTTCATTTTCAGCCTGAACCTTTGCCTTAATCTTTTGCCCCGTTTTAGTGTTTCTAGCTTGGTAATTATAAGTTAACACTGTAATTCTCCGCTTTCAAATTGTAGCTTAAGTATATTTCCGAAAATAACAGACAGTAAATTGTTACCTGTAGGAAATGTAGCTATTAAGTGCATCGTTAGCTCCTCATTAACCTATCTAATTCTTCTAAATCTACAGCGAAGTTTCGAGCTTCGTCGTATGTAACAGTCCCCTCGTGAATTAGGGTTACTAAGGTTTTATCCATTGATTGCATACCAAATTCAGCACCGGTTTGAATAACTGCCTCTAACTGATGGCTTTTGCCCTCCCTAATAATATTTCTAACTGCTGATGTGGCTACTAATATTTCTGCTGCAGCAATTCGACCTCCACCTATCGAAGGAACTAATCGCTGAGAAACAATTGCCATTAATATATTTGAAAGTTGAGCTCGGATTTGAGGTTGTTGGTGTGGAGGAAAAACGTCTATCATTCTATCGATACTTTGAGCGGCGTTATTAGTGTGTAAGGTTGCAAACACCAAGTGTCCTGTTTCAGCGATGGTTATAGCGCTGGCTATAGTTTCAAGATCACGCATTTCTCCTATTAAAACTACATCAGGATCCTCTCTTAGCGCACTTCTAAGTGCAGCACTAAATGAGTAAGTATCGTAGTGAACTTCTCTTTGCACAATAACTGATTTTAGAGATTTATGAGTAAATTCTATTGGATCTTCGATCGTTATTATATGCATTGCTTTTTCAACATTAATTTTATGCACAAGAGCTGATAAAGTAGTGGATTTACCCGATCCAGTTGGGCCTGTAACAAGAACTAAGCCCCGCGGATAATCTGCAAACTTATTTACAATGGCAGGTAAACCTAGTTGCTCGATAGTCATAATTTCATTAGGTATTAGTCTTAGAGCTCCAGCTAGATTCCCTCTTTCATGAAACGCATTCACTCGAAAACGTCCTAGATCGCCGTAAGCAAAACTAAAATCAAATTCCTTATCTTTTATAAGAATCTGTTTCTGGTCCTCATCTAATATTGCAAAGAGTAAGCCTTCAAGGCTTTCTTCGTTTAAAACATCAGCTCCTACCACTGGAGTAAGTGCTCCATCTACTCTAAGCATGGGCGGCAAGCCTGTCTGAAGGTGTAAATCTGAAGCTTTCTTTTTAATAACTTCATCTAGAAGAACTTCAATTCTAGGTTGTGATGTACTCATATCTGTGCCCTCCAGTATTTTGAGTTGACGTTAAGTGCTTTGGATTATCTATGCTATTACTCATGCCATGTCCTCTGCAGCTACACGATTTACTTCGTTAATAGTAGTTTGACCGTCCAATGCCTTAAGGTATCCATCTTGACGCATATTAACCATGCCCTGTGATATAGCGTATTTTTCAATTTCGGTGCTTGTAGCGCGTTTCATAATTAGTGCCTGAATTGCCTCTGTTACGTCAAATACTTCGTAAAGTCCCATTCTACCCCTGTAACCTGCCGGCGTATCTGGGCTATCTGTACCTTTATATAAAGTATAAGCGGTTTGAGTAGATAAGGGCAAGCTTTTATAGCCTAAATCCTGAGAAACGACAGCTAATTCCTTCTCAGATGGAGGTAATAATTTACCTAGAGTAGCCTGAATTGCTTCTGTTTCGGGTTGCGTAGACTCATAAGATAATCTACCTGGGTCTGCTATTTTGCGTACAAGTCTCTGACCTATTACGGTGTGAACAGTGCTAGCAATCAAAAAAGGTTCTATCCCCATATCTAACAACCTGGGCAGTATTCCAGCAGCACTATTGGTATGTAGCGTACTAAACACTAAGTGTCCTGTTAGTGATGCCTGTATTGCTAATTGGGCCGTCTCTTTGTCTCTAATTTCACCTACCATTACTACATCTGGGTCTTGCCGAAGTATACTGCGTAGCCCTGATGCAAATGTTAATCCTACTTCTGGATTAACTTGTATTTGATTTATCCCGTCCATTTTGTATTCAACGGGGTCTTCTAAAGTAACAATGTTAATACTGTCATTCTTTATTTCTTGTAATAGCGCATAAAGAGAAGTTGATTTTCCTGAACCTGTAGGTCCACTTGTAAGAATCATCCCATTTGGTTGTTTAATGGCATTACGTATTAGGCGCAACGCTCTTCCTTTATATCCCATAGCTTCAAGCTGCAAGGACGTTCCTGACTTATCAAGTAATCTAATTACAACTTGTTCACCCCATACGATAGGGGCGATGGCAATTCTTAAATCAATATCCTTATTATCTGCTCTAATAGTAAATTGGCCATCTTGAGGTATTCTATGTTCATCAATCTTCAAATTTGCTAAGATTTTAATTCTTGAAATAAGTGCAGGTTCTGTGTTTTTAGGCAACCTCATAATTTCTCTCAGTACTCCATCAACCCGACACCTAATTTTGACTTCCTTCTCTAGTGGCTCAATATGCACATCACTTGCCCTATTACGCGCTGCAAAATCAAGTATTGCCGACAATGCTTTACTAATTGGTGAATCCTCAACAAGATTCTTAATTGTACTTTTCGAGTTAATCTTCGAGTCACCTGCATCTTGTTCCGAACCAGGACTAGCACTGAAATCTTTTTTAAAGGCATCCTGCATATTGGTATCTAATCTTGCATCATATTGATGCAAGATCCGACGTATTCCCTCTTCACTTGCAACATACACTTTTAGAGGCCTTGCTATGCGGTTACTCAAGAAATCCACAGCTTGGATATTGTCAGCGTCTAACATAGCCACTACCAATTTATGACGCATCTCTCCTAATGGAACCGCCATATATCTTTCCGCTATATCCTTAGGTAGCAAGCTAAGTATTTTAGGATCTATGTGTGCTTGCGTTAAATTAACATATGGCACCCCTGTAATCGTGGCGTGCGCCTTAGTTAGTTGTTCGTCTGTTATTAGGTTATTTTTTACTAAATAACCTAATAATGGTTGGTTAGTTTTTTTAGCTTCAGCCTTCGCTATTGGCAGTTTACTGGCATCAATCATCTTGCTTGAAACAAGCACTTCTTCTATTTGTTGTTCGGTATTAGCAGATAAAACACTCATCAGTCATCCCAAATAACGTTGCGACGTAATATATCTATGCTATTCAACGAATTAAACTCCTATTGCGAAGATCCACTAAATGGATTGCTATTAGAGTTTTGTCCAATTGTAATAAGTTTTGCTGGATCAAACGCATTACTATTAAAGTACCTGCTATCAGCAGACGGAAAATCTGTGGTAATAACTTGAACGACTTGAACTGATTGTTGCCTATTTTTTGGTGATGAAAACACTGAATTGGAAACAAATAATGAAATTGCAGCGCTGACCACTATTATAATCAAAATAAGGGCAATATCTTTTTGTTTCATTTTACTACCTTACTAGTTATGCTTAAATTTTTCGACGGTTGATAAAAGGTATGAGCATTCACTGTCAAAGTCATATTACTTGAACCACCGCTCATATCTATATTATCTATCTGAATTGGCCTTATAGAATTTTGAAGCTTACTTATAAGCTGTTGGATTGAGGCATATGTTCCATTACTAATAGAAAAGGAGAAAGGTATATTTACTGGTTGAGGACTAGGGCTTGCGCTATTTGTTCCTTGGCTTACTTGCTGATCAGTTCCACCTATACTTGTAACTTTTACATTCGCTGAGTTTAGTATGTCTTCAATAGATGACGTTAATGCAGGAAAATCATACGTACTTGGCAGAGCATCAAGTATAATTTTGGCATTATTGCCATCGTTTTGGCCTGATCCATTATTTTGACCGCCAATAATATTTGTATTTTCTGAAACAAATTTTTTGTATGAAGAAGACAAAGTGTCGTAGGCTTTTAAATTACTTAAAAGTTGAGTATGGGCAAGTGTTTTAGAAGTGGTAACTCTAGCTTGATAGCTGTTTTGGCTCAGCAATGACTTTGAAGCTATTAAGCAAAAAACAGTAATAAATGAAGTTATAGCTACAATAATTACCATTTGTCCATTTGCCTTACTTATAGCTAGACGCTTTGTAGAAATTTCAGGACGATCCATTATTGTCCTCCTTGGGTAGAAGTTTTATTTGCTCCTGGTGCGAATAAATCACTTGGTGAACTAACTTCAAGTCGTGTCGTAGTTGTGTTAGGTACTGAGAGCACTGCGGATTGAGTAATGTCAAAAATATTTGGATCATAATTTAAAGTAATAGTAAACGTTGCAGGTTTACCACTAGATGCAGTGGAACTTAAACCAAAATTGCTCAAAACTACGGAATTAAAAGCCTTTGTAGCACTGCTGTTCTTGTTTGTCTTATACGTAGTTAATTTAAGAGTATCAATGTATTGATTAACGCTACTTAAATTATCGGCACTACCTGTTATAGATATACTTTGTTTGGTAAAATCTACGGTTAAATCACTAATATCTGCCTGCGCAGGAGTTACCTCATTAACATAATTAAACAATTGGCTAACAGCAGGTTTTCCAGAATGAAGAGTGGTTAGACTTTCAAGTTGATTTTGTACAGTTAATATTTGATTAATCCCTGGCTTTGCTTGTAACTGGCTCACTTCGGTTTTTATGTCCTTATCTAAATCACTTAAGTGCTTTTTTTGAAGTAAGTCGTAACTAAATAATAAAAATAATAATGCAACGGAAATAATACAAACCAAAATAGAAACACTAATTACAATTCGACGTGTCCGCTGAGCCTTAATATACTCCAGCTTTACTTTTGGCAATAGATTAAGCTGTATCATATTAGTACTTCCATCTTATAAGTATTGACTAATCTAAACATTACAAACGCTCCGCCAACCCTACTGCAACACCAAATTGATTTGATATAGCAAGTAGCTCATTCTGTCTGTCCGCGCTATAAGCTACATTTTTCCAAGAATTGCCTATCTCAACATTTAGGCTAAATTTATTAGCCAAATATAACGGAAATTCAGGTATAACAGAGGCACCGCCAGTTACTACTATGTTTTCTACTTTTGTACCGTTATATCTCGTTTGGAAAAATTTAATTGATTTTTCGATTTCTGATGTAAGTAAGTCAATAGTTCCGCTAATAGCTTCAAATACTTGGCCTTCAAGTTTATCTTTACTTAAACCAAACTTAAAGACAAATTGCTCAGCCTGTTTCGCATCAATGCTGAGATTTTGCTCTGCTGATCTAATGATAGCTTCAACTCCCGTAGGTATATTTCGAGTTAAATGAGGTATGTCACCTAAGACAATTACCATGTCCGTCGATCTATGCCCGACATCTATAATTAACTGTGCGGACGTATTAGCTCCGCCAATAGCTCTTGCTACAGCTAGATTATCTGGTTCAAATGCAATAACATTTAGGCCAATAGATTCCAACATATCAAGTCTATTTTCTACAAATGAGTTGGGAACACTTGAGAGAAGTATTTCTTGTTTTGTTTTATCTGTTGGCGAGTCACCTATAAGAGCCCAGTCTACCTTTGATTCTGCTAAAGGAGTCGGGATTAAGGAGTCAGCTTGAAAATCAATTGCTTTTTCAAGCTCGTTTCTAGGCAGCCGGTCTACATCAGCTACAGTAGTAAATACTCTGTTAGATGGTATGCCTACCGCAACATCTTTAGTAGAAACATGAGCTTGATTTACTAACTGCGAGACAGTCTGTGCTAACTTTTGAAGATCTGCCTTAGAATCGCTTTGTGCAAGCTTAGTTTCTAAGGGTACATACGCGTATTTAACTAAAGTTTTGGGACGACTGCCACCATGTAGTTGAACAAGTCTGATGCCCGAAACGCCTATGTCCAAACCAAAAAATTCACCAGAAGTTCCCAGAATAAGGCTCATAAACTTCTCCTGACTAAATATTTAACACTCCATAAATTCATAGGCCCGTTATTGAAGTGAGGATTTTGTTTTTGCCCACCCATTTCTTTTTATATATTTCCTATTTTAATAATTATTATGCTTAATATTATCATAGCACAGGTGGCAAGCTAGTTATGGCATTATATTGTGTAGCGCCACCACTGGGAGGTTCGTCTGCCGGGGTAGACAAATATGTTTCAGGTGTCTGATAGAATACTTCGGCCGCACATGTTTGAGTTGATAACCAACTTGCAAGATTAGCGTTGCTACAAATAAGCGGGCTAGGTGGTCCCGCAGCGGCTCCCGTTAAATTGGATCCAGACGTGCCTGTTGGACATGTTTCAACTGAAGCTATGTAAATGTAGCGCAGTTGGCCACCGGTAATAGATGCACAAGGAACGGAGTAGTAAGTTCTGGGTGCTGTAGGTCCGTAGTCAAATTTAAATGTATCACCTGATAAGCATTTCGGACTACCTCCATGCGAGACATAAATTGTGCCAGTTGGTGTCTGACACTCATGTACATACTGAGGAGGTCTCATACCTGAAGTAGAGAGTAATTCACCAGGTGCCAGTGGCGTAATACTCCCCGTAGGGTTTGGGGTTTCGTCTCTAAGCGAACCAAATGACCTCATCATATTAACTTGATTAGCTACAAAATTTCCATATACAGTCAATTGGTTATTGCAAGTTGAAAAGATATTTTGCTGAGCAACAGGACTACCTAGTCCACTCGCACATGTAAAGATTTTTCCTCCAGTCGCACCATTAGGTTCGGCTATATATATTCCATCAAGTTCTGTAACTCCTGGAGAGATATATATATTGCCTCCCTTAACGTCAAGTAAAAATGATGGGACATCGCTAATTTTACCCCAGCCTCCCCCACTACCTTGATAGGTAATGTTGCTGGTTATATACACATTACCTCCAGAAACAAAGTATGATTTTTGATCTGCAACTGGAATACTCAGTCCACCAACTGTCTGATCTCCGGTAGAGCTATGACTATCTCCACTAGTAGGCGCTGTTTCAGAAGTAAAGCATTGACTTCCACCTGGATCGAATCCTCCTCCAAGACTTGGACTATAAGCGTCGTATGTAGGAGGAACAGCATTTGCAAAGGTTAGATCTGTAGGAGGACGCGTTATACTTGTACGGGCACTGGCTAATCCTGTGATATTCAATAAAGCCAATGCACTTAACTGGCTACTCGAACCATAGTCATAAGTACCGGAGTCATTATTCCAGCCACCTATTGTTCCACCTCCAGTACAACTTCCACCAGCTGAGCTAAATCCCCCGCCTGCCGCTATATTTCCACTTGCAACTTTAAAGAAGGGTCTGTTAGTCACAGTGTCACAGCTAGGAGTAGAGTTATCTGGATTAGGATTAGTACTTGGAGGTGGTGGTGAAAGGATGGTTCCATCTTTTTGAATAAATCCATCACTTATATTTACATTAGCGTATAAACAATATTGATTTCCGGCTGAATTTGCATCTGTAACTATCGGTTGCAATAACGGTGCTGAATAGTTTTGATCAAGAAAACGCCCAGAACCAGTAGGGCTAGGTACTACTCCTCCGCTTACTGCTGCTCCGTTAAATGTATATGTGTAGCTTGCATTCACTGGAACGCCCGGAAAACCTGGGGAATAACTGGGGGATGGACCATAATAAGATGTATGAGAAGAACCATAAGTAGTTGTTACACTTGTGTCGTTAGACTGACTACCAAATGAGTTCGGATCTTCAGATGTTACTGTGCATATACCAGCAACACATTTCATTAGATGGGCACCACTTGACCCTGGCGCAATATGAAATGACTCACATCCTGTCATACTCGAGTTGCTCGGACCACTATTTTCAATACCATAGGGATCTAATGCAACGATAGAAAAACTATGGTTAACACCGTCTTGATAGCTAGCAGGAAATGCAATGTTGAAGCCATGATTCCCTCCTATCCCGTAGGCAGCATCTACGTCAGGCCTTGGTTGGTTAGCTAAAAATGGATCGCCGGGAATAGTGTGGCCATCAATATATACTTCTACATTAATGGATGAGTCCGAAGCAAGAGGATCAAACGCCCAGCCAGATACAGTTGCTGCTGAACAACTTACACTATCAGTAGTAATTAAAGGGGGCGGGTATATATTAACAGGAGTAGAACATGAATAGCCTGGCGCCCCAGGAGCAGCACCTACAAAGTACGCTCCATTATATGCGGCTTGTCCCTGCAATGTTCCACTCGAAGAAAATGACATTGGAAAAGTAACTTGAACCGATCCATTAATTGATATGGGACCACTATAGGGAGATAGAAAACCAAAATTACCGCCATTATTTTGAACTTCTAAGTACTGTGAAGGGTTACCGGTATTGCCAGGTAAGTCTAGTCCACTAGGACTATCGTTGTATAAAGTGGCAGTAACATTATATGTTTGGCCCGCAAGGACATATCCTCCCGGAAGATTAGTATTTATTGTTAATGAGCACTCAGCAGAGTAGCATGGTCCCACCGATTGTGTACTCACAACGGTTCTAGTCCACGCACCAGTTACTATATTATGATGCGCATCAACAACTGACAAATTTACATACTGCCAGTGCGGAGTAAATGAAAATGGTACGGTTATCACAGGATGATGGGCGTGTATTACGTATGCATTGTAGTAGATATTCTGCGGAGGTCCACCAGGACTCGTACTATCAGTAATAGTAACCTCGTATTGATCGTGAGGTTGAGTTGTACTATCCGGAGAATTAACATCTACAGTATTACATGTCAATGTTGCTGATACAGGTGGGGGGGTATGAGTGGGTGGCGTAGGCTCATGGTATGTTAATAGGATTACATCTGTATATCCATTTGCACCATTTCCGCCATGCGCAGGATAACTGCCCATACTGCTCGTCCAGTACCCACCTGATGCTGCCCCTCCGGGAAGATTCACTGCTGAATAATAAAAAGTCTGTGGGTTACCTTCATGTATTCCACATCGAAGCGCCCAGTTATATGCTCCATTCAAACCACCGCAACCACCGGCACAAGGCGATGTGTTTCCATAACCAAGCACCACTCCACTTCCGTGACCAAACGTTTTACTAGAACTACACCCCCCACTTCCAGCCCATCCTAAACCAACTTGGCTAAAGTCTGCTCCTCCACCCCCGGAATCGGAGTATACAGCACCTACTTCACTATGGCTTGAGTCGATATGAACTATATTATTTGTGGGATATGCGTGGGCTGAATTTCCTTGAGACCATACACGTATATGAACATCGTTTGCCTGAGTGGTACTACCATTATAATGATGCCAGTCAACAGTAACGACTGCTCCTTGCCAATCAATACTATTACCTGTATTAACTCCACAATCTGCAAATACTTTTGGTGAATGTAATATTATGTTTATGCTTAAAAAGCCCATTATTACGATAACCGCAAGCACTATATTACGTGGCCTAAAATGTGTGATGATATTAAAATACATTATTTACCATCCGATATACTTAGCTTTTATCGTGCTCGTATCTTTAGAGAAATCATTTGTAGTTATATTTGATATTTTCTTAGCCTTATCCAATTGTACTATATAGTAATAGCCATTAGCATAATCTTTTGAAGACTTTGGAACATTAACTACATTTACCTTTCCAGTACGTATAGAGCTTAAACCTGGACTCGACTGACTGGAAACATAATTTATTACATCAGGATACCAAGCCTGTATTTGCCATGTTTTATTATTATCTAAACCAAAATGCGTACTATAGCTCATATATTTATTAACATCTGCAACAAAGCTAAGTCTGTTATCATTTTGGACTGATCGCAAAACTTCGTCTGCAGTCATCGATTTAGACTTTAATTGTCCATAATAGTAATTAGCACGGCTACTTGCGTATGCTTGATCTTGTTTAACTAATTTTTGGTTTCCAAAATCTGCAACCCTAAACGCTGGCCCAGTTTCAAGGTGTTGAGCAAACCAAAATATTAAAGAGAATCCTTCGTAACTACTTACATTATTTGTTTCGATGTTTTGTTGGAGAGCATAATCATAAGATACTAATTTTACCCATTCTGAACTTGTTTGCTTATTATCTAATTGAAAACCAAATTCTGTTGTTTTAGCCCTTTGAATATCAGTTTCAGAAGGCACGATATTGAGTTTTTGCGCTTCTTGTTGTCTAATTAAGTAGTTGTAGACCTTGTGGCTTAAATAATCACGCGTTCCCTGTTTACTATCTAATGGATACGAAATAATAGAATTAACATCTTTGCTTGAATAGTTTTTACCATTTATTACAAAAACTGTACCTTTTGGTGTTTTTTGACCATTGTTACGAAACACAAAGAAAATCAGGATGACAATTCCTATAACTATAATTAAAAATAGGTATCGTCTATTAAAGACTTTCTTATTATCTTCTAATTCGGTTATTTTATGGGAGGTTTTTGCCACAGATTGATACCACTTATGTTTTCTTCTTCAAGTATAGGAAATGCGGACACTATTTACAACTATAATGACATTGTCACTGTGAAGTATTAAACTTACTTTTTATTGATAACTATTGTATAATATCCATATTATAGCGTTGAATTGGAGGCAATATATGTCAAGAGTCGAAAATAATTTGACCAAAGTTGAATATTTATCTAAAAGATTTGGTTCGAAATGGCGCACATTATGTACTAAAGTAGGTTCCCTTGCAGCTATAGCTGTTCTTTCTCCTGTATCCGTTGGGGCTTACGCTAGTGATCCATCTGCTAAACGCGCCGTTGGAGGTAAAGCTGAAAATTTTGCAGCTCAAATAATTAGTGATTTCTACCACGCTCCACCTAGTCAACGGCAGAGTTATTCAACAATGCATAATGGCGAACTTCTACAAGTTAACTATAAAGCTAAGGATAAAGTTGGTCACGGAGTAGGAAGTTATACGCTGCGTACGTTAGTCACAAAAGATTCACATGGACGGCCTAATCCTAATGCAGTAAATTTCGTACTACTTGATGAAAATATAAATATTGGAAGCCAAGCGTATACTTTCGAAATATCTAAAATCGATAACGGTAAAAATTGGTCTGTAAGGGCTAGCTACGAAGCTCCCCCTCCAACTTATAATGTTGGATATACTTTCACTACCGGGGCAAGCAGCACTATGCGAGGAGCTTCAATAATAACAACCTCTGAATTTACGACACTTGCTGGTCAAGCACAGTCCGATATTACAGCTGCAACTAACCATACCCCTGTTGGATACATTGTGCCTCCCTTACCTTTACCAATTAAGTGATAAGGCATTTGATTTCGAACTATCAATTGCAGATTTTTTATAAATTGTATCTATCTGTTTCGCCTGGTTAATGGCGATCGTAGTCGTTTGAAGTAAAAAATATAGATACGCTCCTGCTAAAGCAATTAGCACCAAAAATACCTTCATATTCTCAATTAAATAGGTATAAGCTAACAGATGCAAGCATAGCCATTTTAATTTGTGAAGTATTAATCTAAAGTCTATACAGCGGCAGTGGAAATATCAGCGTGGCTGGGATCGGTTTTTGCTTTTTGGGTTTTAATTACAAAAGTAGCCACTAAAGATGCGACGATACCGAATGTCGACGCTACTAAATATCCGTCATGGAATCCATGAACTGTAGCAGCTACTACTACTTCTCTGGCAGGAGTGGCATGTAAGTGCAGATCAGATATATATTTCGTTGTTGCGCTTGTTGCAATGCCCGTTAAAACTGCAAGTCCTAGTGATCCACCTACCTGTTGAGACGTATTTAGCAACCCTGAAGCTAATCCAGCCTCTTCTGCAGGTACGCCCGTAGTAGCTGCAATGGTCGCACTTACAAAGGTTGCGCCCATGCCTAATCCAAGAAGTATCATGCCTGGTGCAATATTTCCCCAGAAAGTGCCATGAACTGGCAAATGAGATATCCAAAATAATCCAGAGGAAACCACAAGCGGTGCAACCATTAAAATTGGTCTATAGCCAATCTTCTTTATAAGTCGGGGCACATTTGTGGCTGTTAGTGCTATAGCAATTGGGACTATAAGAAAACTGACGCCTGTTTTAACAGGAGAATAACCAAGTATTTCTTGAAGATAAAGAGTCGTAAAGAAAAATATGGAGAACATGCCTGCAGCCATAAATAGCATTAATAAATCTGCACCAGTGAGATTTCGAATCCTAAATATTTTAAGCGGCATCAGTGGGTACTTTGCTCGGTTTTCATTGTATATAAAGAAAGCTAGAGCTAAAAAGCTAATAGCAAAATAAATTAAAGTTCTATGTTCCGTCCAACCATATAATGGCGCTTTAACTAGTGCATAAACCAGCATCATAAGTCCACCGGTTACAGATACAGCTCCAGGTAAATCTAGATTTTTATGTTCAGATTCAGATTCATGAATAGGAAGAATTCTAAGCGCGGTAATAACCACAAAAATACCAACTGGCACATTTACAAAGAAGTTCCATCTCCATCCAAGATATTGCGTTAATATTCCACCTAAAAGTACACCAACCGCAGCACCACCTGATGCTACTGCTCCCCAAACAGATAATGCAACATTTCTCTCGTGACCTTCTCTATATGTAACCAGGATGATAGATAAGGCCGCTGGCGACATATATGCACCCGCTAAACCCTGTATTGCTCGAGATACTATTAACATTCCGCCTGACTGGGCTAAACCATCAGCTAAGGAAGCTAGGGTGAATACAGTAACTCCAACTATGAAAGTACGGCGACGTCCAAATAGATCTGCATTTCGACCACCTAGTAGTAAGAATCCTCCGAAAGTTAGAGTGTAAGCGGTAACTATCCATTGCAAGGTAGTTTGAGACATATGAAAAGCTGACTGTACGGCAGGTAGGGCTACATTAACAATAGACACATCCAGCACCACCATGAACTGCGCAAGCGCAAGTAGTATTAAAATTAACCAGTGGCTAGTCTGCTTCCCGTTTGCTGCTGTTACATTTGCCATTAACTTCTCCTCTGCTTGAAATTCTAATCATGTTTATCTACAATATAAGTACCGTATCATTGTAAAAGTCAATAATTGAATATGTCAAGTATTTCACAAAAACAAGCTGTCGAACAATCTTTTGAACTGCTAATCAAATGCATGATGCAATCCAAGCATAGATTAGTAGAACTGGGGTCAGATTATGAGTTGACAGCCATGCAGACAATGATGCTAATACTACTAGACGCTCCCAAGCCCATGAATAGCTTCACAAAAGTGTTCAATTGTGACGCTTCTAATATTACTGGCATAGTTGATGGCCTGGAAGCGAAAAAATTGGCAGCACGCTATCCTGACAAACTAGATAGAAGACTCAAAATGATAAAACTCAGCACTAAAGGCGAAACATTAAAGAAAAAATTAATTGGGAAATTAATAGACGACGAAAGCTCTATTCTATTTAATTTAAGCTTGAACGAACTTAATACTTTAACTTCCCTTTTGAAAAAATTAATGATTAGTTCAGTTTAGAGTTCTAAACTAAAGTATTATCTATATTTACAGGCAAAGTTTTAGTAAATTTCATAAATTTTACGACTTCACTAGCTACTTTAATTTCAGAGTCTTTCAATGGAGACTTTAGGTAAAGGCCCTTTAAAGTTCTACATCTACTGAGAGCAACATATGTTTGGCCATGAGCAAAAATTCCACTGGATAAATCTACTAAACAGCTATCGAAAGTCTGTCCCTGAGACTTATGAATTGTAATAGCCCATGCCAGTCTAATTGGATACTGAGTGAGAGAACCCACTGCTTCTTCACTAACTCTGTTTGAATCTGAATCATACGTATATTTAATCTTTGTCCAAGTAGCTTTAGGAATTTTATGTTCTACATTATTAAGCTTCACTTTTATTTCGTTCGGTTTTAATGAAGAAATAACTCCTATTGTTCCATTGACCCATCTTTTTTCCTGATCATTTTTAAGTAGCATTATTTGAGACCCAACTTTTAGCCTTATTGTTTGTTCAGCAATAAATTCATTCGGTTTAATTGCTCCTTCAATATCCGCCTTATATTCATAAACCTTATCTTTAAGTTCACTTAATTTCGTTGCATTGATTCTATTAACAGAATTATTAGTAGCTGCCAGAGTAATTAAATTAGTCTTTGGTATATTTTGAAAAGCTCTTTTATTAAGTTCTTCAATTAACTCGCTACCGATATAGCCTGTTCGGATAGCATTTAAGATAGCTATGAATTTATCATCCTTTTGTCTAAATATCCTACTTAATTCGTATACCTCTAAAGATGTTTTCTCCCATACGTTTGCGTTAAAGAAAAAATAGCCACCGTATGTTTCCTCAAAATATTTTTTTATTGCATTATCTGACAAAATTGGTGGCAATTGGAACAAATCACCAAACATAACCACCTGAACACCGCCAAAAGGAAGCTTATTTTTCTTTGCTTTCTTTAGTTTTAAATCTATTGCATCAATAAGATCAGCTCTCACCATAGATATCTCATCTATAAGCAGTGTGTCTATATGTTTAATTAGCTCTTTTTCCGAGCCAAGCTTTAGGGATCTTAAATCTATGACACCGGGATATATTTTAAATAGCGAGTGAATAGTTTGTCCGCCGATATTTAATGCAGCTACGCCGGTTGGAGCCACAGAAACTATATTTTTACGTGAGTGCTCTTTAAAGAATTTTAGTAATACAGATTTTCCCGTTCCCGCTTTTCCAGTAATGAACATACTCCTATTGGTATTTTCTAAAATATTGAAAAGTGTACTTTGCTCGTTACTAAGTAGAATCTTTATATTATTGCTTCCTTGAATACGGTTATTATCTGTAATTATTTTAGGGATAACTACTTCGTCACTATCAGCTTTAATTGCTTCAGACTTGTCATTTCTAATCCATTTTTGCTCTGAATAATAAATTACTAAGGACATGAATATAGTCAGTAAAATCCAGTTCATAGTTTATATCATATGGCTAAAATAAGCTTTAATGCACCAAATATGGGATTATGCACCCAGTTATTTATTTAAATCTAAGTAAAATTTAACATTTAACATTGGGCATAAGTTTTGAATGTACCCCAATCATTTTTTAACTACCTCTGGTATACTTGCTGAATAGCAAATTTATCTATTTGCACACATAAAAAGATTATTCGTCACAGAAAAGCATGCTGACTCAAATCTTTGACTTACCTTATTTCAAAACCTATAAATCAGCAGCCGACTTTGTCATTGATAACACTGACCATAACCACCCTTTTATACTATAGGTCCTTATAGGTTTTCTCATTTCGGCGGTCTATTCGAACAACAATAAATTCTGTTGCGGTCTTATGATAAACAATTCTCAGACGGCCTTTACGGACTCGGAACAGGTTAGTATGCCCTTTAAGCTGCTTAATATCCAGCCCCTCTATGTCGTCTAATTTTATTCTCATGATGAGCAGCTTGATGATATCGCGCTCTTTAGGAGATAGCTTAGCTAGCAGTTTCTTGATTTTGTCAGCCATTGATAAAACCCTTATAGTTGGGTTAGTATATCGTCGGCGGATACGCCAAGTTTATCAATTTCCGTAAAGTCTACGATGGTCTGCCAACTGCCCTCATCACTGATGGGATTAATTTGAAATATTGGCTTAGAACGCTTTACAACTGTAAAACTTTGGCCGTTTGCAATAGCCTCGATATACTTTGGAAACTGTTCTCGGAGCTCTTTGAGGCTAACCGTATTAGTAGTATTAGAAGATGCTGTTTTCATATTTAAAGTTTATCTTAACGTAAACTTTATGTCAATAGTCTCCAAAATGATATCATTAACAGATGAAATTACAAGTTTGGGTTGCATGCTAAGCATTGGAATTGTTGGATTACCTAACGTGGGTAAATCTACTCTATTTAATGCACTTACTGGAAGTAATATTCTTGCTGCTAACTACCCTTTCGCGACCATTGAACCTAATACCGGAATTGTAGCTGTACCAGATAACAGGTTAAATAAATTAGCTAAACTGCATAAAACAAATAACGTAATTCCGGCATCGGTGACGTTTGTAGATATTGCCGGTCTAGTAGCAGGAGCAAGCAACGGCGAGGGGCTAGGAAATCAGTTTTTAAGTCATATTAGAAATGTAAATGCTATTGTTCAGGTAGTTAGAGCATTTGATGATCCTAACGTTGCGCACGTTGATAGTGAATATAACCCTCAAAAAGATATAGATATTATAAATACAGAACTTGTGCTTGCTGATTTACAATCCATTTCTAAACAAATTGCCAGATTAGAAAGAGAAACTAAAGCCAACCCGAAACTAAAGCCAACCCTAGAATTAATCAAGAAAGCCGAAGGATATCTAAACGAAGGAATTCCGCTTTGGAGCCATCCAGAAATGGACCAAGATGCATTATCTGATCTTCAACTGCTAACTACTAAGTCGATTATATATCTATTTAATTTGGACGAAAAAGATTTAAACAATGAATCTAAGAAAAAAGACCTCGCTGAAATGGTTGCTCCGGCAAAAGCAAGTTTCACGTGTGCTAAACTCGAAAATGAGCTAAAAGATTTAGATGAACAAGACGCTATAGAGCTATTAAAAAGTTACGGGCAAGATGAATCAAGCTTAATACAACTAATTCATATATCTTATGAACTACTTAATTACCAAAGCTACCTGACAGCAGGCGAAAAAGAAGTAAGAGCTTGGACAATTAAGAAAGGATGCACTGCAAAGCAGGCCGCTGGGGTAATACATAAAGACTTTGAATTAGGCTTTATAGCGGCAGAAATTGTGAGTTATCAGGATTTAATTGAATATGGCAGTTTTAACAAAGCAAAGTCAAACGGCAAAGTCAGAACCGAAGGCAAAGACTATATAATGCAGCCTAACGACGTCGTATTATTTAGGTTCAACGTTAGTAAATAGATTTAAATGAGTAGCCTTTATTCCTGGTCTGCTGGGCTTAGTCATTGACGGTCTGCCAAATTTTCTATTTCTTAGAACCATAGGTAATTTAGAATAGGCGATTTGAATCGGGTTAATTTCCAACGGGTTAATTCTAGAAACTTTATGTGTTAAATCGGATGGCAGCACAGATATAATTCTGTTTTGTATTGCAACTCTAGTTGAATCTGTATTTGTCTTAGTTATATCCTGAACATTTTTTAAACTCTCCCCGAAAATTTCCTTTAGTCCGTCTTCATATAACGAACTTTGCTGAGAAGCTACAGGATTAGTCGTGGTTACAGGCTTTACTTGAAGCTCATTTTGGCTTGGCTCAATAGTTGGAGTTCGAATCTCGCTAGATTGGTGCTGAGCAAGTAAGCTTTGAGCGTATAGAAAATCTGCTAACTCACTACTTGGCTTAGGGGGCTCCGGAACGGAAACCGGTTCGGGAAAATCGGCTGTTTGTTGAGCATTACTACCCATAGTTTGTTTCTGGAGCTGCAACTGATATTGCTGTTGTGCTACTAAATAGCTCTGTAGTTGCCGATTAATTTGCTCAAGGTGCTGAACCTGACCTTCCTGATGGGTAGTTTGTTGTTTCTTGGCTTCAGCCATGCAGTGTTGCACGTGGCCAATTAGCTTGCGTAACCTCTCTTGGTTATAACTACGAAAATGTAGCGCCTTATCTCCTGCTGCAATATTAATTTCAGCACCTATTATCCGGTGACTATAATCCATTTGGCTAATCATATCGAAGCGCATATCTTCGACTGTTAAATAATTTAGTGGTTTTTTATCTACGAGTAAGACTCGTACATCAGTAGCTACAAGTAGGGCAAACCCACCTTCATAAATGCCATTTACACATTCGTAAATTTCTTCATCTGGCAGAATAATATGTGGTAATTCTGCTACTTCTGATCTTCCCCAACCGCTGTGCTTAAAGTCAATTTTTTTTAACTGTTTAATAATTTCTTGTTTGCTTACCATACTGACACCTCCGCTTTCTGGCAATTCTAAGTCTACATCCTTTAGGCTGAGAAATCGGTGAAAATAGTCACTAAACTCATGCGATTTATCTCACAATTGACAATTAGCCATATCTCTATCATAATTAGTCCTATGCTGGCAACGCTGAAACAAACAGCAGAACTGGTGGACTTTTTCAGGGTACACGGTGTTAAGCAAACTTTCAAAAAAAATGATTTTATTATCCGTCCCGGCGATTCGCCACACGGAATTTTTTATATATATCAAGGCTTAGTAAAAGCTTACGATATAACCAAATACGGAGAAGAAAACCTACTTATAATCCGTAAACAAGACGAAATATTCCCATTAATTTGGGCAGTAACTGGTAATGATCATCAGATTATTTACCAAGCTTTAGCAGATACTATAACTTTTCAAGTTAGTCGCAAAACTTTCCTTAAATTTATAACCAATAACATCGACGCATTGATACCTCTACTTGATATGACGATGGAGATGTACAGATTGCACGGCGACCGAATTCTTACCCTTGAATATAGAACCGTGCGTGAGAGAATAATTGCTTTCCTACTTAATATGGGTCAAAGATTCGGTAATCCAATGGAAGATGGGAGTATATTAATTGAAGTACCCCTGCGTCACCAAGATATTGCAAGCTCAGTTAACGCTACAAGGGAAACTACCAGTCGAGAAATATCAGCTTTGGAGAGAAAAGGCCTGCTTGAAAATAAACAGTCTTCTATTTTACTCATAGATCCTGATGCTCTTAGAAAACATCTTTAAGAAGGTCCTACCTCCAGTTCAGCATAATGTTTTCAAGTGCATCAACTATAGTGCTGTGGCTCGGAATATCATTATCGTCGTAATAATGATTTGTACCTATATAATCTTCCAATACATCTAAACATACCAGCTCATCGCCCAGAACATGCATTCGGTCTACGGCGGACACACTGGCAAAAGGCACTGCGAATATCAGCTTCTCAATCATAATGGGCTTAAGGAATTCATAGGCCATGTCTATCTCAAAAGCACTTTTAACCCCTTCTGATACCACTATAATGTTATGCCCTCTTAAAAGTCTTTTATCTATCGTGCCCATATGACCTAGCATGTGATTAAGTTCATGCATGCTTCTCAGCTTTTCTTGTTCAAAATAACCTCTGTTTTCAGATAACATATCATCAAGCTCACCTTTTGCATATTGGCTATTATATGCAAGGGCTCCGGTGCCTGTAATTCCGGCGACGGCAGTTGGTTCCAAAGGCAATTTTATCTCAGCACTGGTCATTAGAGTTAATACGCAGTGTAGATCTACAGCTATTTGGGCACCTACCATTACTCCGCCGTCATCAATAGACATAATGGCACAGTTTTCGTAGCGATATTTATCTTTCAGACGTGCCGAAAGCATACGCCCAGCTTGCATCCTAGAAGCAAAATACATAAGAGAAGTTTACCATTAACGTTTACAACTTTTGGAGTAAATAAAAACGTTCCTGATTTCCTTTAGCACCACTAACTGACGAATCAATTTTATTTTGGGTTAAAAATAACGGATTAGCCCATGATTCAAAATCCTTAAGTATTTGTCTCCTGATGTGGTCGTTCTTAATTACTCCTTTGTGTTTAAGGTTGCTCTCGCCGGCCTCAAATTGTGGCTTTACCATAGCAACAATTTTGGTTTGCTTAGTTATTAAGCGATTAACGGAAGGCAGAATCTCTCGAAGAGATATAAATGATACATCTATTAAAACGATATCTACTTTATGGGTAGTTTGAAAATTACGTATATCTGTTTTCTCGTGTAATTCTATCTTCGTGTTTGAACGCAAACTAGGATGCAACTGATTAGTGCCAACTTCGACTGCTATTACTAGTTTAGCTCCGTGCTTAATTGCGTATTCACTAAACCCTCCGGTACTGCTTCCAACATCTAGAACAATTTTGTCATTAAAATCTATGTCCAATGCACTAGCAACTGAAGCTAGCTTTAGAGCTGCACGACTAACATATTGCTCTTTGGTACTAAGTTGAATCACGTCCTTGTCTGTTGATACTAAAAAGCCTGACTTGGTTACCACGTTATTATTTACCCTGGCATCACCAAGTTTTATATAACTCTCAGCTTGACTGCGGGTACTAACAAGCCCTAGTTCAACTAAAGCTTGATCAAGTCTTTTTTTCATATTAAGCTTTGCTTCTGACTCTTTTAGGCCTTAATACGTTCACGGTAAGTTCCGCTAGAAGTATCAATAGAAATTGTATCGCCTTGTTTTATAAAGGCTGGCACTTTAATTACTAACCCAGTTTCAAGTGTTGCGTCTTTAGTTATAGAGGTACTTGTATCGCCCTTCACTACTGACTCGGTGTAAGTTACTTTAAGCGGAACGTTTTTAGGCAATTCTACGCTAATTGCATTGCCGTTAAAAAATTGGAGCTGGACCTTATCACCTTCTTTTAAGTATCCTACACTTTCTCCAATTAGATCCGTTTTGATTTCAAACTGGTTAAAAGTCTCCTCGTTCATAAAATAAAAGGTCTGGCCATCGCTATATAGATATTGAACAGTTTCATTTGTAATATCTGCACTATCTAACTGTTCATTGCCCTTGAAAGTTTTCTCTAACACTTTACCGTCGATAAGGCTTTTAACCCGTACATTTACAATCGACCCACCCCTGCCCATTACTTTTTGATTATACTCAACCACTCTGTAAGGCTCGCCGTCCAATTGAAACAACGCACCTTTTTTTAAGTCTGTAATACTTAACAACATAGATCTAACCTAATAACAATTAGTTATTAGCTACAAATGGAAGCAGACCTATATGTCTGGCTCTTTTAATCGCAATGCTAAGCCGACGTTGCTGAGCTTCGCTTAGTCCTGTTTTCTTTCGTGTTTCAATTTGTCCATAAACATTTACATAACGCTGCAAGGTCTTAAAGTCCTTGTAGTCAAAAAACGGTACTTCAGTTCTATATTTAAAAATCTTAGCCATAAATTACTCCTTTAAAATGGTATATCGTCTAAATTAATTGGTTCGTCGCCAATATCTTCAATAACAACATCTTCTTCCTTAGTTTTCTTACTGGGTTTAGGTTTATCTTCGCTCGGTTTTTCATCAGAGCTGTTTTGATTAGCATTACCGCCATTGTCGCTGTCAGCTCCTCGGCTATCTAGGAAAGTAACATCATTTGCCAGTACTTCTACCTTGCTGCGCTTTTGGCCGTCTTGCTCCCAAGAACGTGATTGGAGCCTGCCTTGTACTAAGCACCTTCTTCCTTTACTTAAATATTGGGCTACTCTCTCTGCAAGGGGTCCCCAACAAACTATATCAATATAGTCAGTAGCTTCCTGCCATTCACCGCTTGAATCTTTGTAGCTTCTATTTAAAGCTAAGCTGAAACTGGTAACATTTTGGCCATTAGGTGTTTGGCGGAGTTCTGGGTCTCTGGTTAAATTACCCATTAGTGTTACTTGGTTTAGACTTCGTGCCATATTATTTAGTTTCCTCCTTTATAAGACGTATGTCTTCATTCTTAGTTATCAATTTAAACGCTACGCCTCAACTTACCAATTCGTCAAGTTCAAAAGCAGCGATATTTAACAATTATCTTAAATTACTCTTCGCTGTCCTCTTGCTCATCTTCTTCAGGTACTTCTCCACGCTTAGCGACTTGAGCTGCTTTTTCAGCTTTTTGAGCCTCTGCTTTAGCTATTGCCTTAAGATCTGGACGTGTTATGAGGAAACGAATAACTTCACCTGTAATATTAAGCGTGGTTTCCATCTTTTGGATATTTGTAGGTGGGATGTCTACCGTATAAAAGACATATATGGCATACTCGTTGCCTTTGATGTTATATGCTAGTTTACGCTTACCCCAGTTATCGGTACTCACTATTTTTCCGTCATTATCGGCTATTATCTTTTTAACTCGGTCCTCGCCTTTACTTAGGTCGACCTCCAAATCTGGATGATAAAGTACCGCAATTTCGTATTGATTCAACTTACTTCTCCTTCCTATTGGTTATAGCCCATGTACACTTAAAGTTGGTCATGAACTGAAGTTGTTAGTTGCTAAATTATATTTAATATACCTCTGTTAGTCAAGTTATATCTTCCTGCGTAATATAAAAGACCTCTGCCCTATTAAAGACAAAGGTCTCTACAGGAACATAACAAGGCAATTTACTGCACCCCGCTATGCCCTGCTTTGCAGTTTTTGTTACATTGCTTATGTTAAAAAGTTATTCAGAATTTAGCAAGTCTAAAATTAAAGTATTTCTTGATCAGCTGCTTCATTAAGATATTCTTCGCTATCTATGGACTTATGGCCGCCGAATACTTCATCGAGTGAATGAACTAGAACCTCCCGAGGCCGAGAGCCATCTGCGGCGCCTACAATACCTTGCTCTTCCATGTTTTCAATTAACCTGGCTGCTCTTCCGTAACCAATACGAAGCCTTCGCTGCAGTAAACTAGTACTGGCTTTTCTGTTATCTATAACAACCCTGACAGCATCTTTAAACATATCGTCGTCTGAGTCCTGACCTCCATAATCCGCAACTATACCGCCCCTACCATTAAGTTGTACCGGCTGAGATACAACCTCGTCATCATATTGAGGCGGACGCTGCATCCTAATAAAATCAATTACTTTGGTGGTTTCGTCGTCTCCAATTAATGCACCCTGAATACGTCTAGGCTTAGGAGCGTCAGATAAAGTCATTAGCATATCCCCCTGTCCGAGAAGTTTCTCGGCACCCACCTGATCTATAATTGTTCTACTGTCCACTTGGGAAGTAGTTTTAAATGCAATTCTTGCAGGTATATTAGCTTTAATAAGGCCTGTTATAACATCCACTGAGGGCCTCTGGGTGGCAAGTACTAAATGTATACCTACTGCTCTGGCTTTTTGGGCAATTCGTACTATTAGAGCTTCTACGTCACGAGCAGCCATCATCATTAGATCAGCTAGTTCATCAATTACTATAACTATGTAAGGCATGCCCTCTTCTTTTTTAAGATCGTTATATTCGCCAATATTTCTTTTCCCAACGTCGGCTAGCGCCTTGTACCGTCTTTCCATTTCGGCAACCGCCCATTTTAGGGCACTAATACATTTTTCAGGTTCAACTATTACCGGTGTAAGTAAATGCGGTATCTCATCATATGGTTTAAGTTCAACTTGTTTTGGATCAACTAGAATCAACTTCAGATCCGATGGAGAATTACGATATAAGAGGCTAGTTAAAATAGTATTTATCATTACCGACTTACCCGATCCGGTCTGTCCAGCAACTAATACATGGGGCATCTTATCCAAATCGGCGACAATTGCTGAGCCAGATATATCTTTACCGATTGCTATGGATAAGGGGCTTTGTAATGCCTGCCACTGTTGAGACAAGAAAATAGAACTAACTCTTACTGTAGCTGATTTAACGTTTGGTACTTCTATACCAACTGCTCTTTTTCCGGGAATTGGTGCTTCAATACGAATAGAATGTGCTGCAAGGTCTAGTGACAGATTATTTTCAAGAGCTGTAATTTTAGTAAGCTTAACTCCCGTAGGAGGCTTAAGAGTATATTGTGTAACTCTCGGTCCAATATTGGCACCTTCCATTTCTACATCAATGTTGAAATTCTCAAAAGTATCATGAATTATTTGAGCGTTAGTATTAACATTTCCGGCGTCTGCTTTGTCTTGTTTTTGGTTTAGTAAATTAATGCTGGGAAACTGCCAGTTAGGGTCACTAGTTGTAGTAAGTGCTTCATGGGATTCGTTTCCTGTAAGTTTCTGAGCTGTATTCTTTAACGAGGAGAGTCTGGCAGCCGGTTGTTCTCCGGGGGTGTGATGAATAACCGGTACACCTTCATTTAACTTAAAGCCTGAGCTTTCTTCAGCTTTAGCTTTAAGAGCAGCCAGCTCAGAATCTTCACCCTTATTTTCTCGCTTGAACAAACTACTCAGTTTTGTAATTACTTTGGGTGAAATACCGAAAGCGAAAAAGATTGCCAGCACAGCGAATATAAAGAATAAGATTGCTGCAGGAAATTTATCTAGTACAGCGAACGCGACGCTTCCTATACTCCTACCGACTTGTCCGCCATGACCATTTACCCAAACACCGCTGGCGTTTTTTGAAGCAAACGCGCTATAAGCAAATCCGCTTGAAAAAAGTAGAACTGCCAGCATGCCGCTCAATTTATTGACAGGTACGTGATGATCTTCTGATTTGAATTTATAGACGCCCCAATATACCAATGCAATCGGAGTTATATAAGCCGCCCAACCAAAGAGCCAGTATACTCCGTGAAAAAGATCTACTGGGCCTGATCCCCCATTGCCAAATCCTCCAAGTAAAAGCAGTAATGCTATTAGCACTAGACTTATAGCACCACTTAGAGCCCAGAACGGAGAGCGCTCTGCTTTAGAAGGCATAGCTTTCTTTTTTCTTGTAGTTTTTTTCTTTTTTGGCATATTGCTCTATTTATTTTACTAATATCCTTGTTAAAAGGCTAATGGCATTCAATATTTACTGTAGCACAAAATACTACAAAAAGCAAGAATAGCCCTTCTAGTCCGGTGTGATATATATCTCTTGTAATAACTTGGTAATAAATAATAATATTAGCTTATGAACCTTGGCCAATTAACGGCCGGTTACAAAGAAAAAGCCAAACAAAAAATTACAGAAGCTAGGGTTGGCAGGACCGCGGAATTTCTGGTTTCACATTTAACTGAAGCGTTGGAGTCAGATACGGATGTTTTACTAACGTCGATTAAACGTAAGCCTCACCATGGCTGGCCTGGACGCTTATTGCCGGCAGTCGGATTAGCAGTAGAACAACAACTCTTAAGTACGGGTATAGACAGATACGCCTTCGATCTAGAGCAATCCATTAGAGAAAGCCAGGCTCTGGAAAGTATTGGATATGGTAACCCGCCTAGGCTAACATGGCGAGCCGATCGCATAACCTTCGCCTTTCACGCTGTTAGAGGAGGTGAATTACATCTGCTGAACTTAGCTACTCATCCTAATATAGATGAGCAACAGGTTGCTGCTTAATCAGTCTATCCTAGGATCTTGAGTAAGTAGTCTAGCTCTCATTTCCTGAAAACGTTGCTGTTGCTCAACAGCAATTTGTTCAGGAGATTTAGGTTCTTGCTGTGGTCCAGCTTTTTTAGAATCTCCAGGCTGCTTGTTTCCGCCGCCGCTAATTATATTGACGACGGGAATTACTATCGGGCTTCTCTGGGTTTGCTCAAATAAGTAATGAGTCACGTGATCTTTTAGTTCTGCTTTAAAGCGGTCTAGATCAACTCGTTTGAATCTTTGTGCAACGGCCCTCTTAAGTTCTATCCTCAGACCATTCATTATTTCCTCATTGTCTCTCATATATATGAAGCCGCGGCTTATTATATCCGGACTAGTAAGCAATCCGCCTGTTTTCTTGTCTATAGTTAGCACTACTGCAACTAAACCTTCTTCACTAAGCAATACTCTGTCTTTAACTACTACGTTAGTAACTATTGCGCCTGTCTGATCTACAAGTATAGTTCCATGCGGTACTTCGCCGATCTTTTCCATCTTGTTGGGCGTAAATGCCAAAATATCTCCGTTGTCTGCATTGATAGTGCTTGCTCTTGGTATACCCTGCTCGATGGCTATATCTATGTGATAACGCTTAGCTGTGAAATCACCATATATGGGAACAAAAAACTTAGGCTTAAGCATATCTATCATTTCAGCGTATTCATCTCTGGACGCATGACCCGAAACGTGCAGCGGACCCACACCATCTACTTCTCTGGTTTCATGGCGGTATATATGAACGCCTTTTTTAAATAACTCATCTACCATAGCCCTAATAGCTCCATCATTTCCGGAATAAGGAATCGGCGTGCTGGATAGAATTACCGTATCCTGCTCTTTAAGCTTTATGTGTTTATGTTCTCCGTTACTCATTCTCTGAAGCGCCGAGCTAGGCTCTCCTTGTGAGCCAGTACATACCACAACTAGTTCATCATCTTTCATTCCTGGGACGGAAGCAATTGGAACGAATGTTCCTTTAGGCACCCGAGCGAAGCCATGCCTTACTGCCATTTCAAGCGTACTGACCATGCTTCGTCCGTCCATGGCTACTTTCTTATTATGATGAACCGCAGCATTTATTATCATCTGTACTCGGTTCATATTGGTTGAGAAAACTCCGATGAATATTCTTCCCGGTGCATTCTTCATGATATCGACGAAGCTCTGTTCTATGGTCGACTCACTGGGAGTTCGACCGGGCCGTTCAGTAGTCGTGCTTTCACTCAGGAGTACTAATACTCCTTCATTGCCTAATTCTTTAAGCCTTTCAACGTCGCTTCTCTCGTGGTCCAACGGGTTCGGGTCAAGTCTAAAGTCACCGGTATTTACAACTCTACCAACGGGCGTATCCAAAATTATGCAGGTACTGCCAGGAATAGAGTGCGTTATTCGTACTAGTTCGACAAAGAATTCACCTATTTTGAGTCGCTCATGAGTGTTCTCGTTCATCGTGACTGTTTTAAGCTCAAATCCGTCAGGCATCGGTAAGCCGAAATTTTCAAATATTTCTTCAACTCTGCCAATACTAAAGCGACTGCCATAAATTGGTGCTGGGAATTTAGGAACTATATGCGGTAATCCACCAATATGATCAAGGTGACCGTGGGTAATTACGTAAGCTTTAAGTTTGCCCTTTATTTGTTCTAAGTATGCAGTATCAGCAATTGCATAATTTATTCCTGGCAAATCTACACCAAGGTCATTACCGCAGTCCATGATGATGGCATCGTTCATATATTCAACTAGAATCATATTCTTAGATCCACCGCCGTCTAATCCGCCAAGTCCTATTATTTTTAGTCTTGGACTATCATCTACAAAATTAGCACGGGGAGTAGGCTGGTGTTCCGCAGTCAAGTACTGATTAGCAATCCGCTGTGCATCGGCTTGTGAACGCCTTTGTGCTCTAACAGCTTGGCCTCGGCTTGTAGTAAGCGAGGAGCTCATTGCATTATTTCTAGGTCCCTGTTTTTGGGGTCTTTTATTTCCACTGTTGTCTTTTGGAGGTGGACCCTGTTTAGAGTTATTATTTTCTGTCATATTTTCTTCTCCTTTTCTTTGTGATTAAGAAGTTAATTTAATTTTCTTTAAAATGATTGGGATCTTTGCAAAATCGTCTATAAGAGTTTGCCTCATGCCTCCGTTATATAAAGCAGCTGCTGGGTGAAATAATGGTAAAAATACCCTTCCCTTAAACCGAAGCGGCCGTCCATGACTGAGGCTAATTTGAAGATCCGGTAAGAAGCAATTAAGACTGTGCCTACCTAAAGTTACTACTAACTTTGGCTTAATTACCTCTAACTGTTTCTCCAGATACTTTAGAAAAACTTCTTTTTCTTCGGGAAGCGGATCCCGATTATTTGGTGGACGGTATTTAACTATATTTGTTATATATACGTTCTTTCTATCCAAACCAATCATCTCTAACATTTCATTTAGAAATTTTCCGGCCGCTCCCACAAATGGCTTCCCCTGCAAGTCTTCATTTTTTCCAGGTGCTTCGCCTATAAATACTAGCTCGGCATTCGGGTCACCGTCTCCAAAAACCAATTGCGTAGCAGCGCTCGCGAGTTCAGGAGTCACATTGTCATCGATAATTGATTGTTTAATCTTATCTAACTCAGCTTGCTGGGTGCTTACCATGGATTATGGTTCCAATTAATTTAATGAAGTTCTGCAAAGCCCCTACAAAAAATATTAGCGTCAAGAGATACCACAGCAGGTTTCCTTGATCAATTGAAAGGCTGGCGAATGCATATGTAATACCAAGTTCAATTAAAGTAAAGAACGTAAGACCTGTCTTGCTTTCATGCCATTTTTTCAAATTATTCAACATATTAGTACTACCAGGATCTACTTATTTTCTTTGAGTTCCCTATTTGCCGCTTTGATACTTAGCTGGAGACGTCCACGGTCATCGATCGCAACTAGCTTCACAGTTACTTTATCTCCCTCTTTAACTACATCACTAGGCTTATTAACTCTTTCCTCTGACAATTCACTTACGTGTACCAGACCGTCTTTTCCGGGCATAATTTGAACAAAAGCACCAAAATCTAAGACACTTACCACCGGAACGTCCTTATATATTTTGCCTACTTCGGGCTCTGCAACTATACTTTCGACCCACTGCCTAGCCGCAGCAATGCTGCTAGCATCTGGGCTAGAGATCATTACTATCCCATCGTCCTTGATATCTATCTCGGTTCCAGTTTCAGCAGTGATTCTTTGAATAGTTTCCCCGCCTTTACCTATAATCTCCCGAATCTTATCCGGATTGATACGGATAGATTCTACCCGAGGAGCGTATGGGCTCAATTCTTTCTTTGGTTCTGGAATAACGCTGTTCATGTGTTCCAGAATTTGAGCACGACCTAATGCGCCTTTATTAAGTGCTTCTCGTAAAATATCTATTCCTAGCCCATGAACTTTCATGTCCATTTGCAGAGCAGTGATACCTTTAGAGGTTCCGGCGACTTTAAAGTCCATATCACCAGCAAAATCTTCGGCATCAGCAATATCTGTTAGTACTAAGGGTCGATTATCATCCATGATTAGACCCATCGCCACTCCACTGACCTGGGATGTTAGCGGAACTCCTGCATCAAGAAGAGCCATAGAGCTACTGCAGGTTGCTGCCATAGACGTTGAGCCATTTTGACTCATTATTTCAGTCACGCTTCTAATGGCATACGGGAAGTCCTCTTCGCTTGGTAGTACAGGAGAAAGTGCGCGTTCAGCAAGATACGAATGGCCAATTTCCCGACGTCCTGGTGAACCTAGTCGTCGTACTTCACCAACAGTGTAACCCGGAGCATTGTAATGATGCATATAACGCTTTTCGCCTGCTCGTTCCATAGTGTCGATCATTTGAGAGTAGCTAAGCGGAGCTAGAGTAACGATATTCATAGCTTGTGTCACGCCCCTCGTGAATAAGCTAGAGCCGTGGGCCCTAGGCAAAATACTTATTTCTGAACTTAAGTCTCTTACCTCATCAAACGCTCGGCCATCCGGTCGTACACCTTCTTTAATTATTCCCTCACGGACATCTTTGTGTATGGCCAGAGTAAAGGCATCGTCATAATCCTGCCATACTCTTGCGTGCTCATCTTCTCCCATTTTTTCCTTATACTCTGCACGCATTTCGTCTCTAAGAGTTTGCACTAATACATTTCGCTCTGGGTATGGCTTTCGAAGGTCTTCGCCCAGCTTACCTTCAACCCATTTATCTACTTCTTCTTGAATAGATTCATCTGGTAAATCGAGAATGTATTCTTGCTTGGTTAAGCCAACTTTCTCTATAAGTTGCTGCTGAAGAGCAATGGCTGGCTGCATAGTTTTTTGAGCAAATTCTATGGCTTCAATGACCTGATCTTCACTGACTTCTTTAGCTCCGGCCTCAACCATCATTACTGCGTCTTTAGTCCCGGCAACCACTAAATCTAATCCTCCGGTGTCGAGTTGTTCAGCAGATAAGAGAGCCGCTAATTTGCCGTCTTCGTCATATCCAACCCTTAGTCCTGCAACTGGGCCATCAAACGGTGCACCAGTTAGCGAAAATGCTGCACTCATAGCTATCATTGCAATCATATCAGGCCGAAAAGCAGGATCCATACTAAGTACTGTTGCTACTCCCTGAACTTCGTGGCGGTAGCCTTTAGGCCAAAGTGGCCTAATAGGTCGATCAATTAATCTACTTATTAATATAGCTTCATCAGATGGTCGGCCTTCGCGCTTAACATACCTTGAGCCGCTGATTTTCCCAGCAGCATAAAAACGTTCTTCGTAATCTATGCTAAGTGGGAAATAATCGAATCCTTCAAGTCTTTTTGGACTAATCATAGCCGTACCTAATACGACTGTTTCACCGTAGCGGACTAACACGCTGGCACTTGTTCTAAAGCCTAGTCGATTAATTTCAAGGGATAGTTTGCGACCACAAAAATCTGTCTCTACTTTAATAATATCTTTTCCGGTCGGGTTTATGGTCTCTCCCATAGGGTTTCCTTTCGTTTGCCTGGTTTATAGGCGCTCCTCATACAGAGTTCAAATATATGGATCCGCTTGTGCTATCAATGTAATTGAGTCCAATATATCTGTTGCTCTGACGAGGAGACGTTTATCCTGGTCTTAATGTGCACAAGCTTATGGCCTCGAATATTCAAGGGCAATGGTCTGAGCATCAACTTTAGCGTCTAATACCAAGCTTTTGGATTAAATCTAAATATTGTTGGCTGTTCCTTTTTGCAATATAACGTAGCAAACGCCTTCGTTTGCCAACCATTTGTAATAAACCTCTCCTAGCCATGAAGTCATGCTTATTTACTTTTAAGTGTTCGGTAAGCTCTTTAATTCTATCTGTGAGAATTGCTACCTGAGCACTAGAACCACCAGTATCATCTTTATGAACCTGCGTGCTTTTTATGGCAGCCGCTTTTTTCTCAGTTGTAATCATGTACAAGTATTTTAACAGATGAACGACACTTTAGCAAGATGATTAATTGAATAATGTATTCGGAACAAAATGGCATCTAGCTTTGAATAAACTGCCTTATGGTATCGGCTCTTAATTGTTCGGGTAACTGCGAGTCTTTGAGATTAAAGCGTCCAATACTGATCCTGTTTAGTTCAGTCGTATATGCTCCCGTGCCTAGACTATCGCCAATATCCTCAACTAAGCTTCTAATATAAGTGCCTGATGATACATCCGCTATTATTCCTGCCTCCGGGTAGTTATATTTCTTTAGCTTAATATCATGAATGGTAATTTTTCGAGGTTCAATCTTAAATTCCTTACCTGCACGAGCTAGTTTATATGCTCTTTGGCCGTTAATTTTTATTGCCGAAAAATTTGGTGGCGTTTGATATATTTCTCCCTTAAATTTATCTAGAGTTTCGCTTAGTTCATTTTCTTTGGGTTGCAAATCTGATACAAACGTTAAATTGCCTTCTGTGTCGCCAGTTGCACTAGTCTCACCTAGTCTCATTACTATTTCATATACTTTATCCAGGCCTGAGAATTCACTAGCCCTTTTGGTATATTCTTTACCTACTAAGATAATTAATAGCCCAGTTGCAAAAGGATCAAGGGTACCGGCGTGTCCGACCTTAATACTCTTTGGCTTCTTATTTTCTAAACCTGAAACTATTCGTCTAATGTAATTAACGACGTCGAAGCTTGTCCATCCTACAGGCTTATTTATTAGTAAAGTCCCTTGCACAGCGTATATTTACTGTTGCTGGCTTGGTGGATTTTGTAATTCTACGGGAATAGGGGGTGGTACTGGTGGAGCGTCTGGTAACCCACCTTTATCTGCAGATTGATCGTCATGAAGTTCAGGACCTAATGGTTGAGCATTTAATGAATCCAAGGGTGGTTGGGGATCGGTAGCCGATGTTGCGTTAAGCGCTTTATCTACTTCAGCCCTAGCGCTGTCGGCATTAGTATTATTTTTTTCTTCATTTTCTAAGTGAGGACTATGGACTGCTTCTTCAAGTTGCGTCAGTGTTCCATCTTCATCTATATGTAATTCTGACGTTTCTATTTCCTCTTCTTGATCAGAAGATTCGGAATCTGAAGCATCTGGTTCAGGAGGAGAAGTCCAAGTTGGTGGGGGTGGCGTAAATGAATCTACTGCTGGAAGAGCTGGCGAAGGTGGAGTCGGAATAGGTATATCTGGAGTTTCCACATTTGCAGCGGATGGTGTATCAGTAGGAAGCACGTTTTCAGGCTTATGGTTTAACATCTTAGGCGATTCTACCTGTGGCATACTAAACGGATCTGTAATTGGCTCTATATCATTTTGACTGGAATTGGCAGTCAATGTTCCACCTAACGAAGGTGGTTCTGTCACAAGTTTAGGGCCATTACTGAATCCTGCTGGTGGACCTGATTGGTCAGCTGGTTCCGGTGCTTCAGGTGTATCCACTACTTCCGGGGATGGTTCTGGTAATTCTATATCATCATCTTCAGGTTTTTCACCCTGTTTAGGTTCTTGCTCCTCCGTATGATTTATTTGCAAAGTTCCGTCATCGTTTTGCACATCTGTTCCATTGGCGTCGGTACCGTCAGATAGTTTTACATTTGGCTGATTCTCTTGTTCTTCTAACTTTGTAGCAATTAACTGTTGATTAGCGCCAGCTGCCATAAGAACTGAGCTCATGCTCATTGTCTGAGAAGAAGTCTTATCATTACTAAATCGTTCCGTTTCCGCAACAATTCCTGTTAGTAAGGCTGTAGCAATTTGTTCATCAAGTAGATTATCTCCAAGGGCCTGTGCTAGTTCGGCAATAAGTTCACTGAGACTACTTGCCCCAGGTTCGTACCAATTAATTGATCCCAATCCGCCTTCACTAGCTACATTTACAGTAGCAAGTACGGCATCATGTAGTATGCGGCCATGTGAGGTAATTGCCTGGTCTAAATCTTCTTGAGAAACAACTCCTAGTCCAATAACGACATCTACGTTGAAGTCTCCCTGAGTAAATTCAAGATCATCTTGGCTAATAGAACTTCTATAAGGTGTGATAAAGATGCGCACAACATTATCTTCGACTTTGTATCGCAACTTATCTGCCTTGCTTTTATCAAGCGCAATTATAAAATCTCTTAAACTATCTGTAGTTGTCTCGATCATTTCTTCAGGTTTAAGAAATTCTATAGTTGAAGGTATCTGTCCGCTAAACACTGCAGCGCAATGTTTGCCCTGCTTATTCATAAGTAGTGCTAGTCCTAGCAAAGCAGCTAATTGATCTACAGAAGGATTTTGGCTAACAGTAACTAGAACATTATTGGCAGTGTTTAGCTTTTCTACCAGCTGTTGTTTGGCACTATCCATAAGATTTTTTACTTTTATTTAGAGTTTTTGTTTTAGACTTATTTCTTAATATCAAGATTACCATAAATGCTTTTGCTTTACAACCCCTATCCGTATCTGATATAGTCACAGCTTGAACTTCAATCGATTCAAGAATAAATTAATGATCTAAGGAACAGTTGATGCCAATAATTAAATCCGCTAAAAAAAGAGTTCGTGTAGCTACTAAAGCTACTATATTAAATAGTAAAACTAAGAGAAGTCTTAGAGGAGCGCTAAAGACTTTTGCAAAATCTCCGTCATCTAAAAGCCATAGCAAAGTTTATAGCGAAGTAGATAAAGCGCTTAAAAAGGGTGTCATTCATAAGAATAAGGCAGCCCGCCTAAAGAGTCGAGCTTCAGCCAAAGCCAAATCCTCAGGCGTAAAGCATACAAAGACGGCTCCAAAAAAACCTTCGGCCGCTAAAAAAGCTCCTGCTAAGAAAAAATAGACTATTTAATAGGCCAGCTCAAGTAAGTAGTTCTTGAGCGCCTCATCTACATCTACATTTACGGATTTACTCAGTACGTCTAGCTTGAGAATTTCAAACACCGATTGTTTTATTTGATTTAATGTAAGTCTTCGGGCAATTACCTGGCTTTTGCTTAATACATAAGGGTTAAGTTTTGCTTCACTTGCAACCAGACTTAGACTTCTTTCTCCAGCAGTTTTTATTAAGGCTAATATATTAAGTTGCCAAGTTAACATACCTATAATGTTTTGTGGTTCAATTTTAAGGGATCTTTGCTCACTATAAATACTAAATACATCCTTAACTTTTCCGTTAAATGCGGCTTCCAGTAATTGAAAAATAGTACTTTGCGGAGTCGACTCTGTAAGTAATTCAATGGTCGAATGTGTAATATTGTTGTCGTAAAGAAGTAGTTTGTCTAATTCATTAGATATTAGCTGCTGGTTAAGACCAATTCTACTAATTAAATACTGGGCATCATTACTATTTATATTACCTCCTCGTTCTTTCGTTTCACTCACTAGCCAAAGCTTTAGTTCGTTTTCGCTCAGTTCCGGGTAAATACGAAAATCTGTTTTACGATTTAATAACTTATAGATTTTGAGTCTCTTATCTAATTTAGGCTCTAATAGTATTACATCTGTAGAATCAGGAATTTGATTAAAAATTTGCTCAAAGCTCTCATTAAATTCCTTATTTTTACTCAATTGTCTTAGTATGAGCAATTTCTTTCCTGATAAGAATGGTGGGCTTAATAATGACTCTTTTAATCTATCAAGGTTAAGTTCATGTTCTTCAAATTGTTCGATAGATAAATCACCGTACTTTTCAATAAAATCATTTGCCGCTGACTTTAAATCATTGCCCAAGGAATAGCTATTGTTGCCAACTAATGTAAGTATCATATAAGTTATTGTAACAATTGATACTTCGTTTCAATCAATAATCTGTTATCCTACGTAAACTTACATGGCTCAGGTAATTATAGTTTCAAATCGACTGCCCATAAGTATCAAAAAGGAAAAGGGCCAGCTAATCTTTTCTCCAAGCCTTGGAGGAATTGCGACTGGGTTGTCGTCATATGTCAGTAACCGGCACAATAGTTTATGGATCGGGTGGCCAGGAATTGCTAGTGATGATCTTAGTAGCGTCGACAAGGAAAATATAACTCAAGTATTAGGAAATCAAGGTTACATACCTGTTTTCCTGAGTAAAAAACAAGTTGAAAATTTCTACAATGGTTACAGTAACTCCGTGCTCTGGCCATTATTTCACGATCTTCCTGGTAAAAAATTTAATGAGGAGCAAGTTAAAGAGTGGTGGAATTCTTACCAAGCAGTTAATAGCCGCTTTGCAGAAACCGTGCTTCATACAGCTGAAGATAAGAGTCAAATTTGGGTTCACGATTATCAACTTCTGCTGCTGCCAGAAATATTAAAATCTGAACATAAAGATATTAATGTAGGACTTTTTCTGCACATCCCTTTTCCTTCGCCAAAACGATTTGCTAAATTAGATACTTCAAGGAAAATACTTTCGGGAATGTTATCATCGGATTTAATTGGTTTTCATACTTCTTCGTTTGTAGAGAACTTTAGTAAAAGTATAGCTCTTGCCGGCTTAGGCGAAGTAATAAACAGCCAAATCATTATGAACAATCATGTCGCTCGTATTTCAGAGTTTCCAATGGGTATTGATTACGAAAAATATGCTGAAGCTAGCAAATTAGCAACTGTTAGATTAGCTGTTAAAGAATACAAAAGAAAATATAAAAAACTAAAAGTTATAGTAAGTATTGATAGACTAGATCCTACTAAAGGCCTTGTAGAAAGACTGAGGGCATACGACAGATTTTTGGAGCAATATCCCAAACAACGAAAGAAAGTAGTTCTAGTAATGGTGGCAGCGCCTTCTCGGACAGATATTAAAGCTTACCAAGATCTCAGTAAGAAGCTAGTTACGATTGCTGCCCAAATTAACGAAAATTACGGTGAAGATGGATGGCTACCAGTAGATTATATAAACGAGCCTCTTCCCTTTGAAAATGTCAGTGCGCTATTTCAAATAGCAGATGTAGCCTTTATTGCTCCGCTTAGAGATGGAATGAATTTGGCTGCTAAAGAATTCGTAGCCACTAATAAGCGCCACGGGGTATTAATTTTAAGCGAGACTGCTGGAGCAGCCGAAGAACTCAGCGATGCGTTAATTGTCGATCATTCCCATCCCGAGACTTTAACTAATGCCTTAAATCAGGCAATCAATATGCGAAAGCGTGAACTTAGAAATCGTTTAAAGCGAATGAGGAAAAAAATATCTACGAATACCGTTCAAAGCTGGGCTAAGACTTTCGTAGATACCCTTCAGCAACCAATTCCGAAAACACCTAGACTCACTAGAACGTTAACTCAGCGACTTAGGACGCGCATGTTGAAAGAATATAGAAACGCTAACAAGCGATTATTACTTTTAGATTATGATGGAAGTCTTGTACCATTTTCTGAAAACTACGAAAAAGCTGAGCCACCTGAAAGTTTGCTAAACCTTATTAGAAATCTTGCCGAAGATAAAAAGAACGACATTGTATTAATAAGTGGCCGAAGTGGCAAAGACTTAGAAGCTTGGTTTGGTAGTTTACCCATAAGTTTAGTCGCTGAGCATGGAGCAGCCATAAAAAATGTGGGACATAAGTGGAATACTACTGAAAAAAGTGATACTGAGTGGAAGCATCTTCTATTACCTTCACTAGAAAAATATTCCGCATTAACTCCGGGATCTAGAGTTGAAGTTAAACCACATAGTCTTGTATGGCATTACCGGGCAGCTTCGCCTTATCACGCCCAGAAATATGCGGTAATAATTAAGCGAGCGCTAAAGCCTATTCTTAGAAGAGAAGACTTAGAGCTCCTTCAGGGAAATAAGGTCCTAGAAATAAAGAATCCGCATGTTAATAAAGGAGCCGCAGCTATGCTCTGGCTAAATAAGCCTCATGATTTTGTTATCGCAATTGGAGATGATGTAACTGACGAAGAGCTGTTTTCTATATTACCCTTGTCATCTCACAGCATTAAAGTCGGAAGAGGTATTACCCAGGCTCAATACAGAGTTGGTTCGTATAAAGGAGTTATTAGCTTATTGAAAAGAATGTCCTCATAGCTTCTGACAATAAGGGCATATATGAGTACCGCGCTGCGCTACTCGAATCTTCAAAATAGTAGTGCCACACCTTGGACAGGTTAACCCCTCACGTCTAAAAACTCTGGCAAAACTTAGATAGCTACCTTTTTTACCTTCCGCATTCAAGTAATTTTTATCTGTAGATCCTCCCTTTTTAATCGAGAGCCTTAATACATAAGTTAGTTCTTGATACAAAGATTTAATTTCGCTATCTTTTAAGTCCGTAACCATTCTAGAGGGATGAATTTTGGCGCCCCATAGTGATTCATCGGCATATATATTTCCTATTCCCGCAATTACGCTTTGATCTAATAACGCTGCTTTTATACTTGATCTTTTTCTTCTTTGTAATCGTTCTTTGAGATTAGTCCACATAAATGTATCGCTTAGTGGTTCTGGGCCTACTTTTTTAAAAAAATCCAAATTCTTAACTTCAACTGTTGGAATTAACCTAACCCATCCAAATTTGCGCTGATCATTAAAGAACAGTTTGCTGCCGTTTGTGAAGTTAAAACTAACCCGCGTAGATTTATCAGGTAATTGGCCAAGTAGCGACTTGCCTGGATGACCAGCTCCAAAATTATAGTCTTTGCTTCTAAAAACAAGTTGCCCAGTCATCTTCAAATGTATTACTAATGAATAGTTGGAGGATAGTTCTATGAGTAATACCTTAGCTCGTCTTTTGACTGACATAACGCTTGAATTAATAAGAAACTGGTTAACGTCATTAGCAGAGTTAGGAAAAGATTTAGCCCAGTCAAAACTAACTGATGAAATTTTCAGCGTTGGTAGTAATTTATTGAGTCCTATTTTAATAGTCTCAACTTCAGGTAACTCCGGCATTTAATTAATTGTAGCAAGTATAATGTGTAGTATGGATTCGATATCTACACTTCTAAGACAAAAGAATTTTGACGAACCGTCTGAAATAGAACAAATAAAGAAATATGTACTTCGCGAGTATAAAACTAAAGTTGGTGTACAAGTTAGAGATAAAGATATAGTTTTATCCGTACCAAGCGCAGCGCTTGCCAATACACTTCGGCTAAAAGGACCTGAGATTAAAAAGCTATATGATATAGAAAAGAAGTTAACTTTTCGTATTACTGGCTAGTTTAAAATTGAGTTTAGATTATTTTTAAAACTATCAAAGTCAGAATACAAAATTACATGCATATTTAACTTATTCGCTGCGTCGAGAAAAATTTGTTTATCATCAACGAAAACGCACTCTTCAGGAGCCACACCGAGCTTATCTGCAGTAAATGTATATATTTTTGGATCTGGTTTAACTAGTCCGATTTCTGCAGATACTATTACTTCGTCAAAGCATTCCTTCAAGTGTTCGACACCTATTTTCCTACCAAGCACACCTAGGTTTGCATTGCTTAAAATCGCAGTCTTATATTTGGGGCGAAGATTTTTTATAAATGCTAAAAGCTCCTCGTTTGGTAGCTCAACTGTCTCTACTGCCACCCTCCAATCCTTAACGGAAATACCTATTTTTCCAGCCATTGCTTCTCTAAATTCTTGATCAGAAATAAGCCCTAAATTAGCACTATTTAGGGTACTATCAATAAAATTTCTGTCTCTTGTAGGATCTCCCCCAGCTGATCGATAAGTATTTTCAAACCCCTTGCCAACTAGAACTCCAAAACAATCAAAAATAACAGCTTTAATCACATACTTATTGTCTCATATTGAGACTCTATAAATGTATGCTGTTGGTTAGGCTAGAATAGTCCGGAACTTGTGCCTGAAATAAACTATTTGTAACTCCCACATTACCACCATATGTTTGTGGGTTACCGCAAGTAGATGACCAGAACCTTTGTATATCAGTATTATTATCTATAATTTCATAAACGTATGTATCGCCTTGAGAACAATAGCCTTTTTCATCGCTAAATTTCGAGCTTCTGTCACCTACTGTGAAGCCTGTATGAGCCAGTGCATGTAGAAATACATTATAGGCAACATCGTTATTAGCATAACTTTGAAGATTGGCTACCTGTCCTTTGTAACCTTTAAGTTCTTCATAGGTAACACTGTCTTTTCCTACACTTATTTGAATTGATTCGTATTTTTGATCAGATACCACAGGACCTTTGATGGTCAAGCGTACTATGGTCTCAGTATTAGAATATTGGTCTATGCCTCGAGGAGTCGGTGCTTTTTTACTACCAGGAAGAATAAGAATGACCAATACAATGATCAAGCCTACTATTGCTGCTAACCAGATAAAATATCTCCACATAATATACCTCACAAATTGTGAATAAACTTATACTAACACTTTTATGATTATATTTCAAGCTTATGAATTATTTATTTTTGGTTCTGCCTTCATGGGTTATTTCATGCAATAATAAATGAATGCGATTAACATATGAGACCGGCGTAGCCACGCTCATACAATTTATTGTGCTGGCTTTCTTGAATATAGCCAACACTGTCACGTCTATTGTGACAACTTGCGGGCACAGTGGTTCTGATTGCGTGGGTAATATGCTTACCTCGATAATATTTTATTTACTAATAATCGCGTGGTTTGGATTTATTGTGGCTCTAGGATATGCCGCCCAATCAAAAAGAAGTAAAAGATTTTCTCAGTTTCTTATTGCAGCAGAAGGTGCGGTCGTTTTAGTAGCTTCATATAATATCAAGCTAAGTATTACTTATCACAATAGCGCCTTGGCATCATTTACTAGTTTTATAGATTTAGTACTGTCTGTTTGGGTAATAACGCTCGCCTTTAGACTAATGAGGTCAGGTGGTGGTAGAGTCGTTGCCAGAAGACGTGTGCGGCGACATACTAAGTTAGATTAGGCTTTCTTAGCAATAATTTGCAGCCATTTGTCAGTAGACGTTTCGCGCTCAGTAATCTCAATTAATTTAAACTTTGAATCTGACATTTCTTTTTCGATGCTTTTTTTATCCCAATAATAAAAATACCTTGGAGCATTTAGTTTTTTATTAGACCAATTGCTGCCGCTTCCCTGCTTTACACTAAAGGCTAAAATCCCGTTATTATTTAACGCTTCGTAACATTTACCTAGAACATTGCTAATCAGTTCTTTTGGAAAATGTAAGAACACTGCCTGAGCATAAATTAAGTCATAACCTTTGCCTAAATCATCAGTTAGAGCATTTAAAAGTTTTGCCTCAATTCCCTGACTTTTTAAGAAATCCACAAAACCTACTGAGGCATCGGTTAGAATCACTTTGTAACCTTTAGATTTTATATACTGCGCATCCCTGCCAAAACCGCTTCCAATTTCCAGAACAGCACTATTTTTAGGTATATTCCCAAGAATACGATCAATCCATGCTTTTAAATCGCTACTAATACTGCCAGGAGAGCCGCTGACGTATTCTGCTATATGCTCGTTATACGAATATTGATTGTTTGATCGTTGTAGTCGTCCATAGAAAATTACTATCAAAGTTCTCCCCAATTACTACCGGAAGTAACGTCGACATCCAAGCGAACGGGTAGTTCGTAAACGGATTCCATTATTTCTTTTAATAATTCACCTATGGTGTCTGCAACTTCTTCTGGACATTCGACAAGAATAGAATCATGTATTTGAAGAAGCATATTACAGTCGTTATGCTGATTTCTTAGAATCTCATCCACTTTTATCATAGCTAGTTTCATAAGATCAGCCTCAGTTCCCTGAATGGGTAAATTTATCGCTGCTCTTTCAGCAGCTTGTCGAACTATAAAATTACTAGAGTGAATGTCCGGCATTGGTCTTCGACGCCCAAATAATGTCTCAACGTATCCATCTTTTTGAGCTTTAAGTTTTACCCTATCAATATAATCAAAGAGCGGACGACGTAGCTCTTTATACCTATCAATAAATGAAACGGCTTGCTCATGTGTCATACCGGCAGCAACAGATAGACCGTGGGGGCTCATGCCATATAATATTCCAAAATTAATTACTTTGGCGGCACGACGCATCTGTTTAGTTACATCCTCTTGTTCCCGGCTGTATACTTGCGCTGCTGTAGCGGCATGTATATCTGCCCCGCGGTTAAACATTTCTATAAGCTCTCTATCATCAGCTAAGACTGCTGCAAGCCTTAGTTCAAACTGTGAATAGTCCGCACTGACTAGCTTCATCTTTTTTCCGGCAACAAAAGCCGTCCTAATCCTTTTGCCCAGATCGGTGCGAATTGGAATATTTTGTAAATTAGGGTCTGTACTACTTAACCTACCCGTCTGAGCAATTGTCAGATTAAAAGTTGTATGCAATCGGGATTTTTCATCAACTAGCTTTGGCAGAGTATCGACATAGGTATTTTTAAGTTTTGCGACTTCTCTGTACTGAGTAATTAAGTCGATTATAGGATGGCTCCCCCTAAGTTTATCTAATTCACGAGCTGCCGTACTATAGCCATTCTTACCTTTTTTGATATTCTTCGTCGGCAGCTTTAATTCCTCAAATAATATTTTTGCTAGTTGAGTCGGAGAGGCAATATTGAATTCCTGGTCCGCATGACCGAATATTTGTTGCTCATAATCTAAAATTAAATCATCTATCTCAACAGAAAATTTTTCTAAGTATTTTGTATCTAATTCAATTCCCGCCCATTCCATGCGCGCCAGTACTGGAATGATGGGCCACTCAATGTCCCTAGCCAAACTAGATAATTTAGGAAAATCCTTAAGTTCAGCTTTTTGATTAAAATATAACGCTTTTATCAGTCCGACTATTTCGGGTGTTGCAGCAAACATATTATCTGGGTCTAGTTCATCAAATCCAACGCCGTCATAATCTAAGGTTGAAGTCGCAAGTTCAGTAAGTGATAATTCCCTGTTCAAAGGATCCAGCAAGAAAGCGCCAATTTGAACATCATGTTCAACTTGCGGAAGAGGTACGCCTAGTTCAAGCAAAACTTTTAGAGCAGATTTTACGTCGTATCCAATGACTTTAGTGTCCTTGGTAAAAATATTGCTTAATTCACTGACTATATTTTTAGAATCATCGCTAAGCAAATCTACTGAGTAAACATCCGTTCCGTCCACACTAAATGCCAGTATTAATGGTTTTTTACCATGCTTTCCAGCGGAAAAACTATGCAGATATATAGTGTTGGTGTCTAGCTTTATTTCGCTTAGTTTCTCGACAGAATCAATATATATCGCCTTACCCATTCTAAAACTATGATGAACGTTATCTGATTGGTGATTGCTTATGGCATTCTGCATAACTTCCGGCAGGTTTCTGACAAGTGATCTAAATTCAAGCTTCTGCAGTAAATCTAGAACCTTATCGGGTTGTATTTTACTGCCGTCAACTTCTTCAAGATCTAACTTTATTGGCGCATCTGTCCATATACGAGCTAATTCTTTACTTAAATAGGCCAGTTCTTTTCCAGCCTCAAGTTTTTTACTAGTGGAGTCTTTAAGAAGCGCTAGATTTTCGTAAATATTATCTAAAGTTTTATATTGCTTTAATAATTCCACGGCTCCTTTTTCTCCTATGCCCGGAACTCCTGGAATATTATCCGAAGAGTCACCTTTAATGGATTTAAGATCCAAGAACTGTTTTACTGTAATACCGTACTTCGCCTCAAAACTTTTAGGTGAATACAATTCTATATTTGATAGTCCAGTTTTGAGCGCATATACATGTACGTTGTCGTTTATAAGTTGAAGCATGTCTAAATCAGATGTAATAAGTAGTGTTTCAAGACCTTTGGCGCTAGCTTGAACTGCGAGAGTTCCCATAATATCATCTGCCTCGTAATCGTCTAATTCATATAGCGGCCACCCAAAAGCATCGAGCAGATCATGAAGTAACGGAATTTGTTCATAAAAATCTGCGGGCGCAGGTTTACGTCCAGCTTTATATTCTGGATACATTTCGAGTCTTTTGCGTATATTGGTTTTGGGCTTATCCCAAGCTACAGCCACATAATCCGGTTTTAATCGTCTTATTACTTCAAGAGCCATTGTTGCAAAGCCAAAAACACCGCCGGTTGGAGTTCCGTCCTTACTGCTTAAATTAGGCATGGCATAATAGCCACGATAAAAAACACTTTTACCGTCAATGATCGCAAACTTTTTACCCTTTAAATCTTCGCTACTCATTACCTTGACAGTATACGGTATAGAGTACGTTCTTAAATAGGACGTCTATAGACGGTTTTCTCGGTAACTATTATATCTAAAGCCACGTCATGTGGTTCGTGAGGTAAAATATCGGTTTTACAGCTTTCAAAGCTTACGCCTATTTTTAGAGCCTCCGTTTGAGTTGATAAAAATTTATCATAGTAGCCTCCTCCGTAACCTAATCGATGGAGCTCTTTATCAAAAGCAATGGTAGGTACAATAATTAAATCAAAATTTGTTTTTGGGTAAATTAAGTTATCTCTTAAAGATATAATCCGCCACTTGTTATCTATTTTTCTAGAAGTAGAAACTTTAACTAAGGGATAATTTTTCACAATTAATGCAGACAAACTACTAATATCTACTTCAGCCAATTTTACAATCGGCTCATATATGTGAACCTCGGAGACTTTTTGTAAATCAACTAAACTTTGAATCTGTTCAATTATTTTTTTGCTGTGGGCCTGCCGAATATCTGGACTCAGCGAAAGCCTGACTTTTTTAAAATATTCTCGTAATGCTTTTTTGTCAGAATTCATAAGACTATTTAGTGAAGTGCCCTTTAAGTAGCTTTACAATTTTATTAACGTACTCATTTCTACGGTTCTGCCAATTGGAAGTTTGTAGTAGTCGCTTGTACTGGTGGCGTTCCTTGCCATGAGGCAATATAGCGACTTGCGCCAGCGAAGTAAGTTATGCCTTTTACTTGGTATTACTCTACTCAGAGAAATAAAGTATGAGGCATCATCTAAATTAAAATTAAAATCTGGCTTATACTTGTGAACTAGTTTCAAAGTTTCCGGTATATTTAATGCATCATGAAATCCAAAAGTTAAATGCACGTGACATATTCCATCCCTGTCATGCCCTAAATTATCTACGTTAGCTCTCATGTTTTCAGGTATATGAGATTTGGTGGATAATTCTACAGATACAATTACGACCTCCTCTTGGAGCTCATGAAGATCTGTAAATGTGGCATGCAGAGCAAGTGGTGTTAGATCGGAATGATGACCAATATATACTGCAGTGCCGGGAATCCTAGTAATAGGTGGATCTTCTTTATATATATTATCTATAAAAGTTTGCAGAGAGCCTTCTTGAGCTCTTCTTTCTTTTACCACGACTTCTTGTCCTTTAAGCCAAGTAGTAATTACGACAAATATGGAAAATCCAATTATGACTGGCACCCAACCGCCATGAAGTATCTTAGGTATTGTTGAACTCACGAATAATAAGTCGATTGGCACAAAAGCTAGTGCTGTTAAAGCAATCTTCTGGTAAGACTTTTGCCAAACTGTACGCATAATTACTAAGTATAAAACGGTATCTATTGCAAGCGTACCACTTACTGCTACTCCGTAAGCGTTGGCGAGCTTTACCGAAGAGCCAAACATAAAGACTAGTAGTAATACGACTACAAAAAGTACGGCATTAACAAAAGGCAGATATATTTGACCGCTTTCTTTTTTAGAAGTATGCATAATTAACAATTTCGGAAGAAAATTAAGGTTCACGGCCTGCCGCGTAAGTGAAAAAGCACCAGATATTACAGCTTGAGAGGCTATAACGGTGGAAAGCGTAGCTAGTATTACTATTGGAGTTCTAAGTACTACTGGGAAAAGTAGAAATAAAGGATTCTCGGCTGCACCCGAGTTATGAGCGATTAAAGCCCCTTCACCCATGTAGCACAGTAAAAGAGCAGGAAAAACTACCCAGAACCAACTTTTAGCAATCGGCGCACGGCCAAAATGACCCATATCCGCATATAACGCTTCGGTTCCAGTAATAGCCAGGACGACTGCACCAATCGCAATGAAGGCTACGGCCGGCTCAGAAATAAAAAAGCTTATAGCCGTTATTGGCGACAAAGCAATTAATACGCCTGGGTGCTGCAATATTTGCCAACCTCCTCCTAAGCCAATTGTTATGAACCAAACTAGCATTACCGGTCCGAACAATTTACCAATAAGGCCCGTCCCATATCTCTGAATGGCAAATAACAAGGTTAATATTACTAACGTTATTGGAACCACAACTGGCCCTAAACTTGAATTAATTACCTTTAGTCCCTCGACTGCCGATAGAACCGAAATTGCCGGAGTAATGGTACTATCGCCGTAAAATAAGGCCACGCCAATAATCCCAAGTACCAGGAAATACCATTTATATTTAGCCATTAACTTACTGCTTTTTAGAAGGCTGACCAGCGCCATTATGCCACCTTCCCCCTCGTTATCTGCCTGCATAATAAATCGAATAAATTTAATAGAAACAACCAGACTTACGGCCCAAATTAATAACGATATAACACCGTAAACGTTCTTTTGGTTTATTGCTAAATGAAAGCCTAATTTGCCAAAAGCAGCGCTGAGAGCATAAAGGGGGCTAGTGCCTATATCACCAAAAACCACTCCTAATGCACCTACCATTAAACCGATCGAACTTTTTTGTAATTTGTTCACTAATGCCTATTATATCCTGAGGCCAATAAAACTACTCTTTATTATTTTTAGTATTTATTTATGAAGTTTTCCTTAACTCATCTTTTAATTGAATAAGCTCCTCATACCTTACTCTCAGGTCACCCGGAATTTGATTTAGAGGCCAATCATCCGGCACAGGCGCCCCCATATTAGTCAGCACGTCCCTACCATACATTGCCACGTCAAATTGTCTCGAATGGCTAAGACCTGCTCTCCAGGCAGCTACTACTCGCGACGCATACGTATTACTTGTAATAAGTGCTACTGAATCTTTTTTAATTCCTTGAGCAGATAAGATCTCAGATACTAAGGTCATGACTCGAGTAGTATCAGGTTGATACCTATATTTGTCTTCCCCAGCATCATTTTTATAATCCTCGCGATCAATTCTTAGTAACTGCACATTTTGAGCTAGCGAGGTTTGTCCAATCTGCACTAGTTGACCCGTAGATCGTCTTATTAGTAGATTGCCCTCAGATATCTCATATCCAAAATGTAAAACTTCTTCATGTAGTGTTTTTGCTACAGCAAATTTCGCAATAAGCAGCGCGCCGTCGTACTCTGTTGTTCCTTCAGGAGTTACCTCTTCTAGTTCTAAATGCTTATCAAGGAAAGTTCTTTCATCTTCCGGAAGAGGCCTATTAGGAGAGCCGCCGAAAATTATCGTATTAAAATCTTGCTCTTCGGCTAAAGCCTTTGTTTCAGCAAGTATTTTCCAAATTTTACCGCCTTCTATAAACCGTACTCCGCCTCTAACACTAGAAGGTACAGTTTCTCTCGCGCCATACCCCATTCTCTGCCCAATACTTCTAACATTTGTAATCTGTCCCTCTGTCCAATTAGGCATAGGAGCATCGTCACGAGTTCCGGGGGGCAAAGCAAAAGTATCAGTAACTGTGGCGCCCTTACCACTAACAACTACCGCAGCTTCATTAAGCCAAGCAATCTCTAAGTCTGCACGTTGAGCTAATTCGTCGTGCGAATTTTGAGAAGGATTTTGATAGGGTCTAATACTTTCAACCATTTAACTAGCCTCACATATATTCTATTGAATAAAAGACACTATATTGTTTTATATGTTTTCTGTCAACCTAATTTCACTATTATTTACAGTTTTCTAAGTGTTTAGTTAATTATTGTATATTTACGTTTCACAATATTGATTTTATATGATATTCTGTAGATGTGATTAATCTATCCGCTGCCGGTTTGACTCCTACTGAGTCGTCTTGCTATTCGGCTTTGCTGGAAAAAGAGGATTGGAAACCATCTGAGCTAGCCAAATATGTCAACTTAACTCGTACAAATTGTTATAAAATTCTTGATCGGCTTGTTGAAAGAAACTTGGCTGAGCGATTCGATAAGCACAAAGTGCTGCATTACAGGGGGAGAAATCCAGCTCATTTGCTCCAACTTGCTAGAGAGGAACGATTAAGTCGAGAAAAAAGCGAAAAAGAATTAGAAATAAATGCCCAAGACTTGATAAATAAATACTTCCAGGTACATGAACAAGCAGGAATCAGATATTTTCAGGGAAAAGATGAACTAAAGGATATCTATTTAGATCAGGTTAAATCGAATAAGCCAATCTATATTATTAGACCGAATTACAACATGGACATCTATGATTTTGGTTTTATGTCGGAAATTCGACATATGGCCAGGAAGGCCGGTATTCAGCGTTACGCCATTACCCCAGATAGACCAAAAGCTCCAAAAAATTATCGAGAGAGTGATCCATTCATGCTTTTAGAAAGAACTTGGCTCCCTGCCGGGGACTACAAATCACCTGTTGAATGGAACGCTTATGGAGATAAGGTGGCTATAATGTCTTTTGGAAATGAAGCAATAGGTATGATAATTGAAAGTCCGCAAATTGCCGAATCCGTTCGTGAGCTCTATCGCTTACTAGAAAAAGGGCTAAGAAATTTACCAGGATATGATGCGTTGCCTAAACACGCAAAATATATGGGTGCAGTAAAGTAGGCCCTATGAACTTAACTATTGCTACAATGGAGTACTATGCAGGATAAGAAAGTGTTTATATTTGTGGGCATGCCCGGAGCCGGTAAGAGCGTATGCGTAGAGTATTTAAAACGAAAAGGGCTCCCCTCTGCCTACTTTGGTGGAATAACCTTAGATGAAATAAAACAAAGAGGCATGGATGTAAATGAAGCTAGTGAAAAGTTTATTCGGGAAGATATCAGAGCTAAAGAAGGTAATGGAGCATATGCAGTTCGGATTATTAAGCAGATCGAAGAGCTGTTTGAGAGCGGACACAATTACGTAGTAGTTGATGGACTATATAGCTGGACAGAATATAAGATTTTCAAACAAAGTTTTGGACCCAACGCGATTATTATTGCGCTTGTTGCCTCTTTAAAAGTGAGGCATCAGAGGCTAACTAATAGAACAGTAAGGCCGCTTAATGAAGTGGAAGCAACTGAGCGAGATTACGCTGAGATTGAAAACCTCGAAAAAGGTGGCCCCATAGCAAATGCAGATTACTTTTTAGCAAATGAGAATACAGTCGATGAAGCAACAAAAGATTTAGAAAATCTTTTAACTCATTTAGGTATAGATCTTACTTAATATAATCGTGTAGTTTTTTGGCATCTCGGTGTTTACGTAATTTAGCTAAGGCCTTTGCCTCTATTTGACGTATGCGTTCTCGTGTAACGGAAAATTCCTGACCAACTTCTTCTAGCGTATGGCTTTTGCCGTCTTCCAGACCAAATCTAAGTTTTAGGATTTTTTGTTCACGTTCAGTTAACGCACCAAGCATATCTTTAACCTGTTCTTTAAGTAACTGGCCAGTAGCTGATTCTTCAGGACTAATAGTGTCTTCGTCTTCAATAAAATCAGCTAGCACACTATCTTCTTCGTCATCTCGTATTGACGCGTCGAGCGAAGAAATATCCTGTTTAATTTTCATGATATGCTCGACCTTATCTACATCAATTTCCATTTCCTTCGCGATTTCATCGTTTGTAGGTTCGCGGTTAAGTTCCTGGGTAAGACGTCTTTGGGTTCGTAGCAATTTGTTAATAGTTTCCACCATGTGAACAGGAATTCGAATAGTTCTTGCCTGATCAGCAATTGCTCTTGTTATTGCCTGTCTAATCCACCAGGTGGCATATGTAGAAAATTTAAAGCCTTTATCCGGATCGAATTTTTCAACAGCCCTTAATAAACCAGTGTTGCCTTCCTGGATTAGGTCTAATAGATCAAGTCCTCGACCAACATATCTTTTAGCAATAGAAACTACCAGTCGCATATTAGCTTCGGCCATTTGATCCTTGGCGTCTTTATCGCCAGATACTACACGCTGAGCTAAGGCAAGTTCTTCTTCAGAGCTCAGTAAAGGAATCTTACCGATTTCACGAAGATAAAGCCTGACTGAGTCATCTGCAACATCATCATCAAGATACACGTTGGTAGTAGTTACAACCTCTTCTTCTTCAAGTTCTTCAGCTTCCCATACATCAGTAAACGTTTCAGGACTTGGTTCTGTAGTAGTAATTTCTATGTTGGAGTCTGCAAGTTCCGTATAAAGTTGATCCAGTATCTCGGCATTTTCTACGGTTTCAGGAATTGTGGCAAAGATTTCTCTTTGGTCAATATGACCATCTTTCTTAGCCTTCTCAGCTAATTTGTCTTTTTTTTGCTCTAAGTTTTGTTGTTCTTCTAGAGATAGTTTGCTTACTTTAGTCTTGTTATTCTTTTTAGCCACGGGCTACTCCTTTAACTTCATTTAATAATAGATTGAATTGTTTGTCTTTTTCCTGCAATAAACGTAGTTCCACATCATCTGTAGTTTCTCGTTGTGCTAGGGATAGCTTTTCTTTTTCAGTTTTTACAAATTTAGTTACCAGATCAGCCTGCAATCGAGCCGCTTCATCATGAAGTTCATTTAGCTCGAGCCCCTGGTAAAGCTCCTCATAGAGTAATGATTCTATTTTAACATAATCTGCAATATTTTGCACCTTAACTATGTCTTTTGATGAAAGTTTTGGGTTCTCTTTAAGAAGCGCAAAAAGTTTTTGAGCTTCTTGAGTTAGGAACATTTCTTCTTTAATATGCTCACCTAATAGTTCCCTTAATGTGATCCTCATAAGAACTAAGCTTAAAAATTTGTCTTGAATTTTAATGTACTCAATGGTCGCTTTATCCTGTCTAACTATGTTTGCCCTAATGGTTTTCTTTCTTTCAGGTATATTGGAACTTTTGGTGCTATTTAATTTTTGCTCTAATGCTTCCCGGCTGACTTTTATATTATTCGCAATTGCATTTAGATAGTGGTCTCTCTCCACAGCATCAACTAGTTCTCTGACTATGGGCAGAATAATATCGCTGTATTGTTTTTTTCCTTGAGCTGAGTTTAGATCCAGTAACTTATTGTATCTTTCCATTAACCAGTCCAGTGCGTATACATTCTTATTTACTATCTCCTGCCATAGTTTAGGATTTTGCCGTATTAAATCGTCTGGATCTTTGCCAGTAGGTATGTCAATAATGCTTAACGAAACTTTATTCTTGCTTGCAATTGGTATCGCCCGTTCGGTTGCGGCTATTCCGGCTTTATCACTATCGAAGCACAGTCGTATATCTCCAGTAAACCTACTTAGAGCCTTTAAGTGTGAATCAGTTAATGCCGTTCCGGCAGTAGCCACCGTTTCGTGTACTCCAGCTTGATAACTGGCAATAACATCAAGGTTACCTTCTACTAACACAGCAAACTTGCTGCGCCTAATTGATTCTTTAGCTAGATGTAACCCATATACATGGCGGCTTTTATCATACAGAACTGTTTGAGGAGTATTAATATATTTTGGCGCTTTATCTATATCTTCAAGTAACCGTGCAGTAAAACCAATAATCCTTCCTTGAATATCCTGCAAAGGGATCATAAGTCTTCCTCTAAACATGTCTTGTGGATCACCACTATAGGTTGAAGAGCTAAGTCCGGCTAAATTTATTTCCTTGTCATTGAATCCCTTCGATTTGGCAAATTCTACCAATGCTTTGCCGTTATTGGGAGAATAGCCTATCTTCCAAGTTAAGGCTGTTTCTTTAGTAAATTTTCTTTCTTTAAAAACATAGTTTAGGGCTGTTCCATTTTTAGAGAATTGCACCTGATAAAATCTTGTACTTAATTCTAATAGTTCATATAGCCGCTCTTTATTGGGTCCTTTGTTATTACTATTAGGTCGGTACTTTTCTAAATCAACGCCGGCTTTTCTGGCAAGTAGTTCAAGGGCCCCTTTAAAGTCCAAGCCCTCAACTTCCATTACGAAATCAAACATGCTACCGCCCTTACCCGAGCTAAAATCTTTCCAGATTTGTTTTTCAGGACTTACGACGAAACTAGGCGTTTTTTCACTAGTAAAAGGACTGAGTCCTTTCCAATTGCGCCCCATGCGTTTTAATTGAACATACTCACCGATTACTTCTTCAATGTTTAATCGGTTTTTTACCTCGTCAACAGCATCCATATATTTAACATTGTACGCTAGATAGTTGTCCCAATATATGTTTAACTATACTTTTTAGGCGGCTGGGCTGGTTTTTTAATACCAATTAAAGAAATTACACCTCCAGCTAAAAGTAAAACTGTTACTACCCATTGCTGGGAGATTAGTCCTCCGCCTAGTTCTTTTAAGATAGCCGGCAAAGCAACGTTTACGATTGAGTCATCTAGAAAAACAACGAAAGAAGCCAGAATACTTACCATTAGTACTAGTTTTTGCAGGCGTATCATTAACTAAAGGATATCAAAATATCTAAATCTTACCTTCACTTTACAGATAAGCTTATGGTTTAATGGGTGCAATGGCCTATAAACCTTCACAGACATCCATAAATAGAAGCACGTATATTCCACCTCATATTGAACAAGCTATGGCCCAACATATGCAGCAATCTATGCCAGCTAATCTTAAAAAATATATGAGTCAGGACGGTGGTGCTGCCTACATTCCACGTAGTATGGAGAGTACATTATCTAATGCCATGCAAAAAAATATGCCTGCTCACTTAAAACAATATGCGGGCGCCTATATGCAACAGAAGGTCATGCAACCAAACGGGATCAGACCTAACGTATCATCATTCCAACCACCTCGACCGGCTCCACATCCGCCAGTTCCTGACCCTCTTCGCCGTGGTCATTCAATGCCCGGTGGTGAACAGCATACCGTTGAACTCAATACTTTGCCAATTGCTTCGAAGTCTATGTTTGAAAGTCAGTCGGAGGCACAAAACAATCTGCAGCCGCCCCCTCAACCTCAAGGTGGTCCGCAAGTTATATCTGGTAGTCAGCAACCGCAGCCTAATGGTGAACCGTCGTATGATTTTATTATGGATCCTGGATCGGTTCGGGCCAAAAAGTTCGGGTTACCTGGGTTAAGTCCTAAGCTTTTTAGATTATCCGTAGCTCTCTTCGGTTTATTATTACTACTAATAATATTCAGCGTTGTTAAAAGCGTTTTATCGGGGGGCTCTAATTTACCTCAACTAACTACGGTCATGCAAGATCAGCAAGAGCTTTTGCACATAACTTCACCTGCCATTCTGCCTCATGATATCTCGGGCAATAATTCTACCTTTTCTGCTACTACTCAGCTAACTATGTCCAGTTCATACACTCAACTACAGACTTATCTAGCTGCCAATCATATAAAAGTAAATCCTAAGCTACTAAATTTAAAAATAAGTAGTAGTACGGATCAGGCTTTAACAACCGCTGAAGCAGCCGGTACATATAACCAAACTTTTAATCAAGTTGCTCAATCGGATTTAAATGGGTATTTAAACGATCTAGGTACCGCATATAACGTAACTAAAGGGCTAAAGGGCAGAGCTTTACTGACAAGTGATTATAACCAGGCTAAACTTTTGCTTGTTCAATTAAATCAAGGCAATTAATTACACTACAGGTTCTGCAACTAAATCATAGCTTAGTCTTATAAGTCCTTGTATCTCCTCCCAGGTAAGTTGACCACTCAAAACAACCGTTATCCAATACTTTTTATTTAGTTGAAATCCTGGCATAACTTCGTCATATTTCTCTCTAAGATGCTTAGCGAGCAATGGATCACATTTGAGACTCAATCTTACCGGAGTTTTTCCTACACTGATTAGAGCAAACATCCTGCCCTCTTCGTTTGGATCGGGACTGGAACCAAACTTATATACTGCGACTTCTTTTCCAAAAGGATAATCTATCCAGGTATTTGGAAATCCTAACAAAAACTTATTTACACTCTTGTGATCCATTATTTATTAAGTATACAAATTGCCAATGCAAGGTAAAAACTTTTTGGCTTTTTTATTAATCAGATTGATTTTTAAACCACTCTAAATAGTACTGTAATTCTGCAATGCTTGCCTGTATGTCATCAAAGGCCCGGTGTATCTCTTTTTTCTCATATTTAACATCAAATTTTCCCTGCATTATTATTTTCCAGGCGCTGACATCTAACATCCGGTAGTGAAGCTTCAGATCAAGTTCAGGCCAATATTGACGGATGAAAGCACGGTCATTATGAATGCTATTGCCGGAAAGTACCGCTGGTTCTTCTCCAAAATTATCACTTACAAGTTTTACAAGTTCGTTTTGTACCTGAAGTGGGTCTTTGCCCTGTTCAAGTTTACGTACAAATTCATCCCTGTTATTAGGAAAATCTGCCCACCATATATTTTTTTGCATTCTTTCAACCACTAGATCATGTGGCTGTTTAACAATAGCTTCATAGCTAGCCAGAGTTTTAAAATCAAAGTCCGTTATCTCAGCAGCGACTTCTAGAATTACATCGTTTTGTGCATCAAGTCCTGTCATCTCTAAGTCAATCCAAAGTAATTTACTAGGTACTGCTTGCTTGTCTATCATTGCACTAATCATAGCAAAAGATGTCTATACAACTACCCTCTCAAACTTTTAATGAGGATATGATCTTAGTTTTCTATAGGCCGGCTTGAATTTTCGCTCTAGCCGGTTTAAGTGCATCGTTATACCATTTAAGCTCGTTGAGTAAAGATTCTAATGATCCTTGCGGTCCATAAGGGTTTGCCTTAGCTTCTTCTGAAAGGTTCCCTTGATCATCAATTTTTTCACTCATGCTGGCTATAGCAAGACGTGAACCTGAATTAAGTACTGTTGCTCTACTTTCTGACAGAATTTCCTTAAGATCAGTAGCTGCGCGTGCTCCTCCTGCTGCACCATGCGAGACAACAGCCGTAGGTTTTCTTTGAACTTCCCACGTAATGTAATCAATTGCATTCTTTAAAACTCCGGTTACTGAATGATTATATTCAGGAGTAACAAAAATATAAGCATCAAATTCCTCTAATTTATCTAGCCATTTTTTAGCTGTTGGATCAATAATTCTGTCTGGGTTATATCTTGGGGATACAGGCTCTGTGAAAAAAGGCATGGGGTAATCTAGCAGGTCAATTTCTTCCGCTTCAATACCTTCGATAGCATTAGCTGATTTAACTATCCATTTTGATTGATTGGGGGTTTTTCGGCCATCCCTTGTACTTCCGGTAATTACACCTAATTTCATTCTATCCACTCCTGTGCTATACTTTTTATAGTTATTAGTAATATGTAGTATAGGGCTAATACTATACAAAGTAAAGCTATGAAATTATCTACTAATTCTTCCGCCATAGAACCCCATGTGGGTTGCATTGAAGCTTCCATGCAAATTATAGGAAAAAAATGGACAGCACTTATTCTGCGTGACCTTTTCACCGGTTCTAAAAGGTTTTGTGAGCTAGAAAAATCAGTTGGCCACATTAATCCCCGTACTTTATCTCAGCGGCTAGATGACCTCGAAGAGCATGGAATCATTACTAAAAAGAGTTTTGCCGAAGTTCCTCCCAGGATTGAATACAGCCTAACAAGTAAAGGACAGGATCTGCTTCCAATACTAAAACAGATGGCAAACTGGGGAACTAAACACATAAGTGATCAGGAAAAAGTAAGTATTTAACTCTTGCCTTTAAACTCTAGAGCTGCGGAGTTTATGCAAAAATGCATTCCGGTAGGCTGATCAGGAGCATCATTAAACACATGTCCAAGATGGCTTCCACAATTAGCGCAGGTGACTTTAACTCTGTGCATGCCGAAGCTATTATCTTCTTCTAGTTTCACTGCGTCTGCATTTGCGGGATCATAAAAACTCGGCCATCCATCACGACTATCAAATTTTGTATCGCTTTTAAAGACTACCTGGCCACACGCTGCACAGGTGTAATCACCCGATTTATCGTTATGTAGCAATTTACCAGTGAAGGGTTGCTCAGTACCCTGTTTTCGCAATACTTCATACTGATCTTTTGTTAACCTCTTTTTCCAATCTTCATCAGATAGATTAATGGCCATCTACTTATTTGCCGACGCTTTCCTTTTCTTTTTTCTCTAATTTATCAAGATTTAAAACCTTAATAATTACGTACATTGTTACTATTACAAACATGAAAATAACTAGAGCATAAATTAAAGCTCCCCATCCAAATTCCGCTGCTCTGTCTCTAAAATGCAGGGTAAAAGTTCTTTGGCTCAGTGCTGTGCCGAACAATAAATGCGTTATTGGATCTAAGAAACTTGCTACAAGCTGCTTTACTAGGGCCTGTACTTGACCACCTATTACAAAACCGATGATTAGTCCTACTACAGCATGTTCTCTTAGAAAATCTAAGAAATTATTTACTGGACTAATGTCTTGGGCTACGCTCACTACTACTTGTGGTCGTGATTGCTTTGGCTTTCTAGTACTTTTTACAGCTTCAATTCTAATGTTGCTTCCAGTAGTAACATTTTGGACTTGGCTTGATTGACGTCTTCTTTCTTTCGCTGCCATAATTCTCCTTATTTGATCACATTTTATCAGGCGCGGGAATACCAAGTAAATCTAAACCCTCTTTTAATGTATTAGCATAATACTCGACTAATGCCAGTCTAATGTCCTGCCTTTGATCGTCTATCACCCTATTTTGCTCATAAAATCGGTTAAAAACCTGAGCAAGTTCATATAAATAAGTGCAGATAGAATGAGGCATTAGCTCCGAAACAGCCTTGTCGACAATCTCTCGATATTCAGTAATTTTTCTAAGTAAGGAATGTTCGCTGCCTTCAAGTGTTTCACTACCTAAATTGCCGCCCGTATTAGCTTTCCTTAGTATAGATCGAGCTCTGGCATGAGCATACTGTAAATACGGGCCGCTATTACCCTCTAAACTAACTGATTCGCTAGGGTCATACACTATATTGCCTCCGACACGGTTTTTTAAGAAAGAATACTTTACAGCGGACAAGATTATATCCTGTTGATCATGGCTGTTTATTTTTTTGCTAGCATCGGCTGCTGCCTCTAAAATATCTGCTGCCTTCAAGATATTCCCTTTTCGGCTGCTCATTTTTATACCACCGGCCATTTTAATTTGGCCGTGTATAAAATGAGTTGTAGCTTCTACTAGCTCAGGTTCAAACAGACTAATGCTCTTCAACACTACTGCAAGATGGTCTTTTTGGGCAACGTCAGTAATAATAAAAGATAAGTTCGGAGAAAAATCCTGCTGCTTATGGAAAATAAGACCTACGTCTTTTGCTGCATATGTGGGTAAGCCCTCTCCATTAATAAATACTTGGGTAAATAACCCATATTTTTCGCCCCTAAAAATTATTGCTCCGTCTGACTCTTCGTAAACTTTTCCGACGTTTTCCTTAACTTTCAGTAATCCTAAATCAGCCACTTCACTTTCTGGATAATATTTATCAAAAGGCAGCATTTTTAAGCGCTTGTATAGGTCGTCAAAACCCTTGTAGCTCCACTCTCTAGCTGTCCAGTATATTTGAGCAAATGAAGAAGTGTGGTCATTATCGGCATGAAGTACATATACTCGCTTATTCATAGAATTTATTTCGTTTCTTACCTGCTCATCTTCTTCATAAGCATTATTGCCTTCTACATATCGCTCACTTAACCAATCCAATTTTTGTTCTTTGATTGCATTCAATTTTTCAGGAAATTCTCCTTGAAGTTCTTTGATAATTGCCCACATAGTTTTTCCTACATGCAAACCTACGTCACCCCCGAAATTTACTCGATATACCTTTGCTCCTCCATATTCCATGAGCCGGGATACTGCATCTCCAACTAAGCTGGTATATAAATGGCCGGCATGCAGAACTTTAAATGGATTGGGGTCGGAATACTCTGCAACAATTGTTTTACCCTGATACTTTTTTTGTGGTTGATCTTCTAGTGCTCTAATTAAGGTTTGATCGGATAATTTAATGTTAATAAATCCTGGGCCAGCAACATTTATATCAGTTACCTGGTCTCCAAGTTTTGTTTTTAATAATGGAACAAGTTTATTACTTATTTCAATAGGGTTAGTGCCGAATTTATTAGCTATTTGCATTGCAACACTAGTAGAATATTCACCAAATTGTTCATCAGGTCTGCTTAATTCAACATTAGCTTCAATGTTAAATAATTCCATGCAAGCTAGGTTAACTTTTTGTTCCAACTCAAATTTCATAACTTTAATAAGTGTAACAGATCAAAGAAACTACTTATTTAATAATATTCGGTTTGTTTGAAAGTGTATTTATCTGTAATAAATACACAGCTTTCCAAAGCAAATTATAAAAAGTAGATAGCAGTACAAAAAACGCCAGAACAGTAGTTATCATATCTGGATAAGAAGAAAGATGCCTTACTCTATCTAAAAAATCTATAAGCAATCCGCCGGGATTTGTAAGTATATTCCAGCTGCTCCAACGTAAGTCACGGCCAAAATATATTGCAATGCTACATACAAATAAAACTGTTGCTATCCAACTAGCCGCAGTTACAGAATCTAAGCGTCTTTTAAGGTGTAAATGAACTAGATACAAACTGCTAAACCCTAAAATTACAGCTGTAAAAATAAACGATGTAAGCATAATTGCGTCGTAGTTTATGTTGTTTTGACTAACATCTTGCAAATGAATATAGTCACTTATCATATAAAAACTGTTTGGTAGAAAAACTAACCAAAGCACACTTAGCCCAAGTGCTTCCCAACTAGACCATAACTTTGTTTTTAATATTTTAGTTAAACGCCATGCAAATATTAGCGGTATCCATGCAAGGCCCAAATTAATTGATAGGTAATCAAAGACCAAGCTATGATGCTGCATAGCAGAGTAAACAAACAGGATTTCGCTGACCGCAGACGCAACTAGCAAAGAAATAACAAACTGCTTCATAGGAGATCTAGTCTCTGGTCTCACATTAAAAGTATATCTTAAAGAGGGAAATCTATTCGTTTAAGAGAACTTTAAGTTTTTCGACTAAATCTACGGGAGTTGGATTTAGCCCATTCATTAGAGCTACGTAAAGACTAGTAAAGTCTCCGAAATTTGATGTCCAAAGTAACTGCTTAATTAACGTATCGCCCTGTGGTTCAATGACTTCTGGTTTAGGCCTTTTTCCAGACAGAAGTCTTTCAGAGATTAAAAATCTCTTTTGAATTCTATCGTTCTCCAAATTAGATCTTATTTCGACCACAGCATAAGGCTTATCTACCGGGTGACTAGACCAGCCAACAAACTCATTATGGTTAAATTCGGGATATTGATTAACCCATGCTACGTTTTTTGCATTCTCGTTCATGCATATCTTCAGCTTATTTGCCGCCGGGAAAAGCTTGGGCCCGCTATAGACAACTACGGACTTCCCGACCAGCTCCAAAGCTAGTTTTTTTGCTGGATTATCACTTGCAGGAATCTCAGACTTCCATCCTGCAGTTTGTTCTTTAAGCCACTGTCCGGCTGCTCTTAATTCTTCTGTCTTACCCTCTTCAATAATTCCTAATGGCTCAAGTAACTGCAAGAATGCCGCTAGGAAATAAAAGGAGGACATTCGGGGCTGTATTCCGCTTGGAATAGTAAACAGCGGGTAGCCCATTTGTTTAGCCTTATCCGCTAGTTTTCCTCCGGCTGCAATCACAACTATCTGCGCACCTCTATTTTCTGCCTCAGTAAGCGCTGTAAGAGTTTCTTCGGTATTTCCTGAATAGCTGGAAGAAATAAAAAGAGTATTTTGATCAACGTAAATAGGTAACTCATAGTCCCTGACTATTTCAAATGGAACTTTAGTACCGGGCCAAGATCTTAAATATACTGCCGGCAATGCTGATCCACCCATACCGGCAAGAACTACGTTCTTTATATCTTTTACGCCCTCTAATTTAACATCGTATGTGTGTAGTAGCTGCTGCCACTGCTTTTCTGCGACACCTAATGCGTCATCAGAATCTCTTTCATGAATAAGTTTTAAATCATCTAGCATAATAAACGCAAACTCCTTGTGCTTTTAGCTTTAAGTTGTATATAGTATAGCTTAAGAAAAATATCGATTATAGGGGGATAAATGTTTGGGCACCAAGACGACGAATCTCAGCATCAGCATGAGAGTAATAGCAACACGGATGCAGTAGCGTCAGCAGCCACTACGCCGGCTGATGATTACCAATATAGCCAACAGGATGCAACACCGGTAATTGACACTACGTCTCCTACCAGCATGCCAACTATTGCTTCAGATAGCGATACCTCTGATGTTCCAACTATAGAAGCACCTACACCTTCATTTGAACAACCAGCTCAAGCTGAAGAACCTAGCAGGGATGTATTATCACCCGCTGGAGGCTATCCTAAGACACCCAGTTCTAAAATAAGACCAGGAAGCAAAGCAGACGAACCAGTCTTTAACGCTCCTGGTAATGACGAGAACGATCTCGCAGGTATAAAGCAAAAAGCACTCGACGAACTTTTCCCGCTAATAGACCAGTTAGACCAAACACCAGAGGAGAGATTCAGAACGCTTCTAATGATGATCCAAGCTAGCGATAACCAAAATCTAGTTCAAGCAGTTTATGAAGCCGCTCACAATATACCTGATGAAAAAGTTAAAGCTCAGGCACTACTAGATGTAGTTAACGAAATTAACTACTTTACACAGCAGACTCAAGATTCAGTAAATTTAGATCAGATTAGCAATATGGGTTAGTAATTACCTAAATAGGTAATTACATCATGCCGCCCATTCCACCACCCATGTCAGGCGCAGACTTTTCTTCTTTTGGCACATCTACAACTAGAGCACCCATAGTCATTGAGGTTCCGGCAATAGACGCAGCATTTTGAATAGCTTCTTTAGTAACTCGAGACGGATCTACTATTCCGCTGGCCTTTAAGTCCACCAGCTTAGCAGGATTATTAACGTCTACACCTTGGCCAGCTTTACCAGATTTTACCTTAGGCAACCACTCATCGGCATTAATTCCGGCATTTGTTAGAAGTATACGGAATGGTTGCTCCAGCGCTTTTACTAGCAACTGTTTTCCGGCAATAACAGAATCATCGTTGTCGTCCGTTGTAGTTACTGTGCTGGACAGATTAATTAGCGTAACACCGCCTCCAGCAACGATGCCTTCATCTAGTGCCGCTTTTACTGCATGCACTGCATCATCTACTCTGAACTTCTTCTCTTCTATTTCCGTTTCAGTTGCGCCACCTACTTTAATGACTGCCACTTTTCCAGATAACGCAGCACGTCTCTTCTCAAGATTTTCTTTATCATATTCGCTCGTTGCTTGTTCAATTTGCGCATTTATTTGCTTAATTCTTGCCGTAACCTCTACTTCAGACCCGCCGCCTTCAATTATTGTAGTCTCGTCTTTGTTAGCGATTACTTTACGAGCTGAACCAACAACGTCTAAATCCACGTTTTCAAAGCTCATTCCTCGATCTTCAGAAATTACTTCGGCACCAGTTAGGATAGCAATGTCATTTAGGATATCTTTTCTACGGTCCCCAAATGCTGGGGCTTTTATTGCTACAGCGTTAAACACGCCCTTCAGTCGGTTTAGAATTAGGGTTCCGAGTGCATCACCCTCTAAATCTTCAGCTATTAAAACTAGGTCTTTCTTTCCGGCTTGAGCAAGCTTTTCAAGTAACGGCAAAAATTCTTGTATGCTGGAAATCTTTTTATCTGTAATTACTATTGCCGGTTTATCGTAAATCGCTTCCATGCGTGCCGTATCAGTAACCATATATGGGCTGACAAAGCCTCGATCAAATGTAAAGCCTTCCACTACTTCAGACTCCAGTAGTAGCCCCTGGCCTTCCTCTACCGTAACCACACCGTCTTTACCTACTTTATCTATTACGTCTGCTATGAGATTACCTATTTCGCTGTCACCTGCTGAGATAGTCGCGACTTCAGCTACTCTGCCCTTCTTTCCTTGAATGTCTTCGGATAATGATCCCAGTTTAGATATGACATCTTGTGCCGCCGACTCTAGGCCTTTTCGTAGTTGCATCGGATTGTGACCGGCAGCTATGAGTTTATTAGCCTCGTAAAGAATATGGTACGTAAGAACAGTTACCGTAGTAGTACCATCACCGGCAACGTCATTCATTTTTGAAGCAACCTGTTTGATAAGTTCGGCACCAACTTTATAGCCTAGCGTTTCATCGTCGACATCAGCGAGCTCAACACCTTTGGCCACAGTTACGCCATCATGAGTAACAGTTGGATTTCCGTAAGTTTTACCTATAACTACATTTCGTCCTTTTGGACCCATAGTAGTTTTAACGGCGTTATATAGGATTTCCGCTCCACCAAGTACACGTTTACGTGCATCATCATCATAAAAAACTTTCTTAGACATTTAAATTCCTCCTATTTAACCGTCGCCAGGACGTCTTCCTCTTTTACTAAAATATATTCTTCACGGCCAACTTTAATCTCAGTAGTACTGTAGCTTTTATATACAATTCGATCGCCTGTTTTTACCTGTTTGGCATCTTTGCCTACAGCTACTACTTTGGCGGTCTTTGGTTTTTCCTGTGCATTTTCAGGAAGAAATATGCCGCTAGCCGTTTTTGCTTCAGCCTCTTCACTTACTGCAACTATATAATCACCCAATGGCTGCAAAGGTGCACTCATATTAACCTCCGTTTTAACTTAATCGCTTTACAGATGTTTCCTCGCAATTAAACACCTGTATCTAGCACTCAATATACCTGAGTGCCAAATATTGGTCAAGACCGATTAATAAAATATGTTAATCACCTCTGGTATTTAGTTATTTTGTATATGTTTTATAGCTTTGTGTGCTTCTTCGATTTCATTCCACGGAATTTCGCCGCCTGATGTTTCTATAGTCTTCTCATGTCCCTTACCCAGAAGTAAGACAGTGTCGCCTTTGCTAGCGCGGGCTACTGCAAATCTAATGGCTTTTTTACGATCGTGGACAAGAAACAAATCCTTACCTTCTTGTTTTTTATGTTTCTTAACACCGTCGGCAATTTCACTCAATATTTTCTCTCCGTCGGCATCTCTGTCATCTTCTTCAGTAAGAACTATCTCATCAGCGTACTTTCCTGCTAGTTCTCCCTGCTGAGCCCGCTTTGCTTCATCGCGCCTTCCTGGCGAACCAAACATAACTATAAGCTTGCCCTTAGTTAGCAGTTTAATATCCTTGAATAATTTTTCAAAGCTATCGGGTGTATGTGCATAATCCACAATAAGATCAAAGTCTTGGCCATCATCAATTTTAGTCATCCTGCCTTTAACGCTTGATAGTGCTGCAATTCCAGATTCGATTTGTTCTTTAGATAGGCCTATAGCTCTTACTGCCCCGATAGCAGCCAGCGAGTTAAATATATTAAAAGTACCTGGTAAATGGCTAACAATCTGATATTCATCGTTATCTATTTTTGCCGTAAAGGTCGAGCCTGAGGGAGAACTATTAATTTTTTCTGCTACTAACTCACCTTTGTTTATGCCGTAGAGAATAGGGTACTTAATATCTTTAGCAAATAGTTCAGCGCTAGGGTCTTCGGCATTAATTACACCAGTCCTTAATCCTTTTCGGTTTCTGTTAGCTAACTTAAACATTTTTCGTTTGGCGTTTACGTAGCGAGTGAAAGTTCTATGGTAATCCAGATGTTCATGGGTCACATTAGTCATTACCGCGACCGAATACTTAATGCCATAAATTCTGTTTTGAGCTAAAGCTTGGCTAGTTGTCTCTAAAACTAACCAGTCTATTTTGTTACTGCGCATTATTTTTAATCGCTTCATAAATACAGGTAAAGGTACATTAGTCCAGTGCTGGACTTGTTCCTTAATATCGTTCCCCACTCCCCATGAAACAGTGGTCATTAGTCCTGTTTTATAGCCTGATTCTTGAAGCAACTTATGGATCATGAAAGAAGTTGAGGTTTTGCCATTAGTTCCGGTTACCCCGATTACTTTCAGCCCTCTGCCCGGAAAACCATTTAAACAGTTAGTCACGAAGGCTTCGAGCAAATGTCCATAGGGCTCAATAAAGCGGAAAACTGCTTTAGGAAACAATTTCTTAATTACACTGCGCAAAGTCATTGCTAAAAGTATACGGCCTCATTTACTGATGCTCCAAAATACTTATTATAAATACTAAGATTAAATTCAAATGATATCCTTACATTATGAAAATCTTAGGGATTGAGACTAGTTGTGATGAAACTTCGGCTGCAGTTATAGAAGACGGCCATTCGATGCTAAGTAATGTTGTATCTTCAAGTATTGATCTGCATATACCATACGGCGGCGTAGTTCCTGAGGTAGCAGCTAGAAGTCATCTTGAAGTAATTATCCCAGTTATTGACCAGGCTTTAGTTCAGGCGAAATGTGAATGGCAGGATATAGACGCTATAGCTGTAACTTATGGAGCTGGGCTTGGGGGTAGTTTATTAATCGGAGTTCTTTCAGCGCGTAGCCTGGCACTGGCATTCGATAAACCTCTATACGGTGTAAACCACGTTGAATCACACGTCTATGCCAATTTTTTAACTGCTACTTCCCTTCCCGGATATACTATGCCAGTTGAACAACCTGAGTTTCCAATGCTGGCTGTTATTGTTTCAGGCGGCCACAGTCAATTAGTTCTCTTTAAAAACCACTTTAGCTATGTCTTATTAGGACGAACGCTTGATGATACTATCGGCGAAGCCTTCGATAAAGTGGCAAAAATTCTGGGGTTGCCCTACCCGGGAGGACCATCGATCGGTAAAATGGCTAAGAATGGCGATGCTTACGCCTATACCTTCCCTATAGCTAAGATGAATAAATACGATTTTTCTTTCAGTGGACTTAAAACGGCGGTTCTGAGGGCCGCCCAGGCCGAAATAGGTGAGAATTACGACTTCCCTTCTACAAAGCTTGCTGAGAGACTGTCTGAGCCCCAGAAAGCTAATATTGCTGCTAGCTTCCAGCGTATTGCTGTAGAAACTATCGTAGAAAAAGTAATAAAAGCCTTTAATGAATATTCCCCAAAAAGCGTGGTACTGGCCGGTGGCGTTGCCAGCAACGAGGAACTTAGAAATAAACTCAGCAACAGATTGCCCATATCTATAAATTATCCAGACACTAAACTTTGTACAGATAATGGAGCTATGGTCGGGGCTCTTGGTTATTTTAAAGCAAGTTCGCACCAACCTGCTTCTGATCCTTACAGCTTAGATATAGCTTCCAATTTATCCATGTAGTGTTTGTTTTGTTCTCTTTTTCATATGAATCTGCAAATAAACCTCGTTTCTATAATATTTACAGAGGTGATATCATGGGACAAAGATGAAACTACCTAAAGCCTACGAAGCTAGCAACTATGAGAAAGATATATATGCTCTTTGGGAAAAGAGTGGCGCCTTTGTGGCAAATCCGGATAGCGGCAAAGAGCACTTTTCTATTAGTATGCCGCCCCCAAATGAAACAGGTACCCTAAGTATCGGCCATGCTTTATTTATAACCTTACAAGATATTATGGCGCGTCATGCTCGGCAAAAGGGAATGGATGTGCTCTGGCTGCCTGGAACAGATCACGCCGCTCTTGCCGTTAATGCAATTATTGAAAAGAAGTTAGAGCAAGAGGGGACAAACAAACATGAGGTGGGCAGGGAAAAGTTCATCGAAATGACCAGGGATTTCGTAGGTAACAGCCGCGAAACTATGCTCGAACAAATGAGAGCCATGGGTGCCAGTACAGATTGGACTAGGCTGAGATATACACTAGATGAGGCCTTAAATAGATGCGTTAATGAGACCTTTGTAAAGATGTACAATGACGGCTTAATTTACAGGGGTCATAGAATAGTGAATTGGGATCCTAAACTTGAAACAAACGTTTCCGATGATGAAATCACATATATTGAAGAGAAGTCCAAATTTTATACCTTTAAATATGGTCCTTTTGAGATAGGAACTGCTCGACCAGAAACTAAATTCGGTGATAAGTATGTTGTAATGCACCCCGATGATAAGCGTTACGCTAAGTACAAACATGGTGAAAAAATTGAAGTTGAATGGATAAATGGTCCTATAATAGCGACAATTATTAAAGACGAAGCGGTAGATCCTAAGTTCGGTACTGGTGTAATGACAATTACTCCTTGGCATAGCTTAGTGGATTTTGAGATTGCCGAGAGACACGGGCTAGATAAGGAACAAATCATAGATTTTCATGGTAATTTGCTTCCTATCGCCGAGGAGTTTTCAGGTCAATCCATTGAAGAAGCCAGGCCAAAAATTGTAGAAAAATTGAAGAGTAAGGGGTTACTGATTAAGATTGATGAAAATTACCTGCATAACGTTGCAATTAACGAAAGAGGCAAGGGAATAATTGAGCCGCAGATAAGATTACAGTGGTTCGTTGACGTTAAAAAACAAGTCATCCCTTGGAAAGGTAAAAAACTAAGCTTAAAGGAAGTGCTTCAATCTGTCATAAGAGACGAAGATATTGAGCTTATACCCAAAAGATTTGAAAAAATATACTTCAACTGGATAGATAATTTAAGAGACTGGTGTATTAGCCGTCAAATATGGTGGGGACACAGAGTTCCAGTCTGGTATAGAAACGATACCGATGGCAGGGAAGAAACTTATGTAGGTGTTAAGCCACCAACTGATCACAGTGAAGGCTGGCATGAATGGGAGCAAGACCCTGACACTCTTGATACTTGGTTCAGTTCAGCTCTCTGGACATGGAGTACCCTAGTAGATCCCGAATTAGCTCAGGACTACTCTTTATCACTGGACGAACTACTCAAGCGTAGCAAGGACTATAACGCTTATCATCCGACGTCTGTAATGGAAACTGGTTGGGACATACTATTTTTCTGGGTTGCGAGAATGATTCTAGCAACTACTTACGTAACAGGTGAAATCCCTTTTAAGCAAGTATATTTACACGGACTAATAAGGGCCGAAGATGGTAAAAAAATGAGTAAGAGCCGGCCGGAATCCATCATAGATCCGTTGGATATTATTCCTAAATATGGAACCGATGCCTTGAGAATGGCATTAATTATGGGTGTTACACCTGGAAATGATCAAACCTGGGGCTGGAGTAAAATCGAAGCCAATCAGCGGTTTGCTAATAAAATTTGGAATATTGCCCGCTATATAGAAGGAGTAGTTGGAGATAGTACGGATATAAAGAAACCTCAACCGGTATCATTAGCCGATCACTGGATATTGACTAATTTACAACGAATTAAAGAGAAGTCGACTACCGATTTAGATAATTATCGTTTTAGTGAAGTATATGAAAGCCTCTACCAATTTATTTGGAATGATGTTGCTGATTGGTATATAGAAGCTAGTAAAGCTGAGGTAAATATACCTCTGTTAGCATACTTGCTGGAAGAGATATTAGTACTCGTTCATCCATTCGCGCCTTTTGTTACAGAAACTATCTGGCAAACGCTAAATTGGGAAGAAGGGACAATCTTAGCATCTAAAACCTTGGGTCCTACAATTGGGAGCGACGAAGCTAAGGCTAAAGATTTCACTGAAATTCAATCCATAATCTCGGAAGCTAGGTACATAATAAAAGCCCTGAAAGTCTCAGGAGTAACGCTTTACCATACATCGGACGAATTCATAGAAGCTAACTCTGCTGTCATCAAGCGTATGGCAGGCCTTCAGGCAGTCGAATCAGTTAAAGAAGGCAAGGGAATTCATCTTACCAATACTAAGCGCATCTCTTGGCTAGACATTGATGAATCGATGGCCAACACTTATAAAACCGAGCTTCTAAATAGAATAATCGATCAAGAAAATATGATTAAGAAATTGGAACTTAGATTACAGAATAAAAACTATGTTAAAAACGCTCCCAAAAATGTAGTTAAGCAAACTAAAAATCAAATAGAAGATGCCAAAACCCTATTAGATTCAATAAAAGCTGAGGTAGAGCGCTTTAGTAGCTAGTTTAAGCCGGCTCTAGCGCCTGTTTAGCTCTATTTACGGCTTCCTCAGACCTAGAATCATCAAAAGATAATACATGCCAGCCTAAACGCTCTGCGGCCATTAAATTAACGCGTCCGTCGTCTATGAGTAGTATCTGCTCAGTCGGAAATCCAGCTCTATGCTGGGCAATTTCATATATTTTTGCCTCTGGTTTGATTGCACCCACCTCCGAAGAATCTATAATTACATCATAATCTATATCTGGTAATTGCTTGTTGCGTCGCATCGAGCTAAGTAATCCGGGCATAATGTTGGATAGTAAACCTACTCTGTACCTTTGACTAGCCCATACCAGAAGTTCCTGCATCTCTTTAATAGGTTCAACCGTATCAAGATAATATTTAGGCCAGTTAATTGAGTCTACACTTAGACGTTTTGCGAGTTCATGGTTAAAATCGCTTAAACTTAATTCGCCCCGGCATACTTGATCATTAAAATGCCAGAAAGCGGATTCGACAGTTTCTAGCTGCGCTCCGGTATCTAAAGCCAATTTATCAAAGGCCCTCTGATAAAAATAAACCAGACAGCCGTTTACGTCGAAATATACGAATTTAACACCGGTTTTAGTTACCTGATAATTACGATCTTCAGCTTTAGATTTAGGCTGGCCTATCAGTTCATCAAGGCTTACGTTAAGCGCACCTGCAATTGCTTGAACGGTAAAGATCGAGGGCGACTTTATAGCGCCTCTTTCTATTTTTGTCAGGGTCGAAAAACTAAGATTAGCTCTACTGCACAACTGCTGTTGAGTTAAACCGGCGTTCTGACGCGCCAACTGCAAATGTTTACCCAGACCTCTCTCATCCATAGCCTTATGGTATCAGCGAAAGCCTAAATATCCAATATAAACTAACCTTAAAAGGCTATTAGACGTGAAGAATAAACGCTAGAAATGTATAGAAAACGGCAGTTGCAAGTACAAAAATTACGCCTACTAATATGGCTACATTTTGATTATTGTTATAGCCAACTCTTCTAGCTAGGGTACTGTAAGCAAATGCAGCTACTCCGCCACCGAAAAATAAAGAGTATAGAAAAGCCATAGCTTAACTATATGTAATGATGCTTAAAATGCCAATATTCTGGCAGTTTCTTTTAATGAATTATGGTCAGGCTCTTCGGTCATGTTCGGCACTTTTCGAAATTCTTGAACACTAGAGAAGGGTATTAAGTGAACATGAGCGTGTGCTACGTCCACTCCAATGACTTGCATGCCTACAAAACTTGGCTTAATTACATCCTTTATTCGGTTAGCAACCTTTTTAGAGGTAGCCATAACTCGCTGATATATTTCATCGTCTAAGTCCCAGAGGAACTCTACTTGTTGCTTAGGTATCACTAGGGTATGCCCGCTTTGAACGGGGTGAATATCTAAGAAGGCCAGGGTGTAATCGTCTTCGTATATCTTATAGCTAGGGATTTCACCCTTTACGATTTTAGTGAATATACTGTCTTCCATTAAATATAATTATAGCCGAAATGAAACTTCTAGCATTCTCTACTTCTAAAAATATATTAAGAATAAAACGTATCTGATACTAATTATGTTTATTTAGGCTAGAATAAATACATGCTGAGGGTAAGGAAACTATTTGTTGGAGTACTGTCATTAGTTTTTCTAGTCTCACTTCTTGGAACGGCATTTACCGCGAGTATATCTCATACATTTTCCAATCCTGTAAAAATTGAAGGTTGGCTAAATCAAAGTAACTTGTATGAAAGCTTCATCGATAAGTTAGCATCTGATACACAAAAATCTCTTTCATCCAGTTACCAGATAAACGGTCTAAACAATTTCATTAAACCTGCAATAGTCTCAGCCTTTCCTAAATCCGTTTTTAATCAAGACGTAAATACGATAATAAACAATAATTATCTATGGCTAGAGGGCCATTCTTCATCACCAAATTTCAAAATTGATTTATCTACTGTTAAGCACAATCTAAATGATGGGATTAATAGGTTCGTCCAAACCCAGATATCTGCATTACCTAATTGCACAAAGGCGCAGTTGCTTCAGTTACAGCCCTCAAACCCTCTTGCTCTAGGCTGTAAGCCGCCTAGCATTGATTTAAGCAGTATTAGCGCACAACTTATTAGTGAAGTAGATAGCGGTAGTACGGTTCTTAGCAATGCTCAAATAACTGCCGCTAATCTTAGTACTAAAAATACCCCCCATAGTCTTTATTACCAAAAGTATCCTAATGCACCATCATATTACCAATGGTATTTAAAAATGCCGTGGCTTTTAGCCTCTCTTGCGATAATTTGCGCACTGGGAATTTTGTTTTGTTCAGCAAGAAAACGACGTGGAATAAAAAATATAAGCATAATATTACTTATTAGCGGAATAATCCTAATAGTCATTAAAGCTGTTACAGGTGCAGCTACTAATCAACTTAGAGATGCTATACGAAATAATTCTCAATTAAGTACTTTTCATCAAGTACTGATTAATTTATTTAACAAAATTGAAACGTCTATAGCAAAAGTCGATCTAGAAATTGGAGTATTGTACGTAATTTTAGCTTTAATCTTAATAATTTTGCTGCTAGTTCTAAGGCGTAAGTCATTAACAAATAAACCACCTGTGGATAATTCAGAAGCAGGGAAGCCAGGTAGTAATCAAGAGAATGTAGGTTCATCAAACACTAAACAATCAAAAGTTCTGCCTATTAGCTATGTAGACTCAATAAGTCCCATACCTTCTCAATCTAACTCTTCATCACCATCATCCGCACCACTGCTAAAAGCCAAGCCTAAATCAAATAACAGGGGGCTAATTCAATAAGATTATGTCCGATAATAATATACCGGAGATGTATTTAGAGTTAGTACCGATCCCAGTTTCTAATATTGATAATGCTAAAGAGTTTTATATAAAAGCTGGATTTTAGCTTGAAGTAGACATAAAACCTACCGAAACTATGAGAGTGGTACAACTAACGCCGCCAGGTTCAGCTTGTTCAATAGTTTTTGGTAGCGGAATGAGTGGAATATCCGATATGGCGCCTGGTTCTATAAAAGGTTTGCACTTAGTAGTAAAAGATATGGAAAATACCAGGAGATATTTACTTAAGCAGGGGATAGAAGTAGGTGACGTAACAGATATGCAAGGCGTTAAGTATGCAAGTTTCAGTGATCCTGATGGTAATTTATGGCTACTCCAGCAGTTTCCGTCGTCTTACAAACAATCTTAGTCGTTAATAAATTATATAACTCTAAGATTCTGATCTAGCAAGCATTAAGGCTCCTAATATTCCACTACTAGATCCTAAACTCGGAAGAACGATATACTTTTCTAATGCTTCAAGATTTGTTAGTGACGGAAGATCTATATACCCATTTAGCATTTTATATATATTAAGTCTTACTTTATCTATTAACCCCTCATTTTTCATTACTCCACCGCCCACAATTATGCGCTCCGGCATAGTCACAAGCAGTGCATTCACTATTCCGTAAGCTAAATACTTAGCTTCTAGTTCCCAGGCATTATGGTCAATACCAAGATCTTCGCCCGATTTACCCCATCTTGTTTCAATTGAGGGGCCACTTGATAATCCTTCCCAGCAGTCATTGTGAAAGTGACAAACTCCGTCGAAACTTTTATCTTCTTCAAGTTTAGGAATAAACATATGGCCTATTTCTTGATGCATTAAACCTTCTAAAAGGTGACCATTTACTAGACTCGCGCCACCAATGCCACCTCCTACAGTTATATACAAAAGATTGTCTATGCCTTGTCCAGCTCCCAGTAAATGTTCTGCTCTTAAAGCACTCTGAACATCTGTCTCCAGATATATGGAAATGTTTAATTTTTCCTTTAAATATCCTAGGAGATCAAAACCTCTCCAGCCTTCCTTAGGTGTGGATGTAAGGTGACCATAATTTGGAGATTTTTTATTTATTTCTATGGGACCAAAAGCAGCTAGTCCTAAACTTTCGATAGGGCCGTTATTTTTAAAAAACTCTACTACTTTACTTAAAGTTTCGCTTGGTGTTGTCGTAGGAATATGAATGATCTGTTGGATATCACCAGGGCTAGTACCTATGGCACAGCTAAACTTTGTGCCTCCGGCTTCTATTCCTCCATAAGGATTACTGCTCATAAGATAAAAGTGTATATCAACGCTGAATAACAGTAAATCTTCTATTTATATCACTGCCTGGCGGAGAGGGAGGGATTCGAACCCTCGGTACGCAATAATACGCACACTTGTTTTCGAGACAAGCCAATTAAACCGCTCTTGCACCTCTCCTTAACTGAGTATTTTAGCAGCTATGGTTTTTGTGTAAGATGATTACACTATTAAGAAAGGGCACTCCAGTTAATTTGCATACTGCCATAATTAATATTTATAAATATAGATAGGATGGCTTAAATATGTTAATATTACCTCTGTTTCATTACAAAATTTGAACATTTGCGCGTGTAGCTCAGCTGGATAGAGCGTTGGCTTGCGGAGCCAAAGGTCGTAGGTTCGAATCCTGCCACGCGTACCATTTCTACAATACGTGTTGTAACCTCTGTAATATTCAGTTCAGATAATTTAACACTTTTGGGTTAGTTAATATTTAGCTCCTTAAAGTAGTTCGAATCCTGCTCGCCACCTAATCAGTCACCGTTGACTTTAACTATTTTTATGTTAATATAATATTATGGATCAGCTTAAAAGATTGTTTGATATAAAAAATGAACCTCCAGCTCGAGCACTTGCAGTAATGTTAAGCACTTTGGCTGTTATGGGAGTCGCGGGTCTAATTGAGGGTACTGATAGCTCAAACTCCCATCTCGGCGAAGTAACGCTTGCGGTTCCTCAAAGAGGAATGGGATCATTTGCGGTTCATTGTGTAGGAGCTTCGGGTCCTGACAATCAGACACTTTCATCGGCTTTAGTTGTTCAGGAGAATATTGGCACACCTCAATTTACTAGTGAAGTTTATCCTAATAGTCCGTTCTGCCCTCCTGTAGGATTTGAAGCTTCATTAACTAACTAAAATTACAAAATAAGCTTCTTACTAAAAGACGCGAACCTTTACACTAGCCTCTTAAATTACTAATTTAGCTAAGTAGCGTTACCTATTAATACAGTTCTAACCTCAGCCAGTGAGGTATAGCAAGCAAGAATGTTAAATGTTAGAGCAGGGGTAATTTATGTCCTCGTTTTTGTTTTGTGATTTTTGTAAAAATGACTAACACCTTAGAATAGGTTTGGACTCACGCTTGCTGTGTTAAATAATGCCAGTCAACTTCAAAAAGTAGAATACAAGAACTGCGCTACCAGCTAGACTTGATAAACGGTCAATAAAACCGCCGTGACCCGGTATAGCACTGCTCCAATCTTTGATGTTCGCTTTCCGTTTTGCATAGCTATTAGCTAAATCACCAAGCGCACCACCTATACCCAACGGCAAGAATAGCCCTATTGATACTACGGGTGTAACAAAAGCGTTCACTAACAATACGCCTAATAAAGCTCCTACTAATTGCCCAAATACGCCCTCCCAGCTTTTGTTTTTATTTAGCAACGCAGGTAGTTTGTGAACCCCCAAGTAGTTACCAAAGAAAAACGCCGTTACATCGGATAATACCGTTGCGAAGCATATAGTAACAAGTAGGTTTATGAACTTTGTTTCATACGCTGCTCCAATAAAATAAAAGTGTGTCAAAGCAATTGCAAAAATTAGGAAGTAAAGTGTCAGCAGCAATCTGGTTTTTTGTCTTTGTATAACTATGACAAACTCACTAAAGGCTGCAACCATTAAGACAATTAAAGCTCCGAAGCGAACACTATTCCTCGCATAAAGTATGCCAAGAAAAACAAGAAAAATAGGTATCCAAAAGATAATTTTTATAAATAAACTGGAGCATAAAAACTTCCTGTAGTTAAAGCGAAAAAGTGGAAGCGTCAGGCTAATGCCCAAAAATAATAGGACGCAGAATAAGATTATAAGATGTCCAAGCGGTACAGTGCTTGCAGAGCTCACAGCCATTCTATGTCTTTCTCATTAGTACTTCTTGCTTGATATTAGTTCGGTGTGTCCATGTAACAAGTGCTGCAAAACAAAAATAGAGCCAAGTATATTGCGGTGAAATTGCTAAGCACACTATAGGCAAGCTCCACGTTGCTAAAATAGATGAAGGTGCAGACTTTTTAAAACAGGCTAAAGCTACTAAGTATACGACTGCGCCTAGTACACCTAGTATCGGATTGAGGGCAAACGTAACGCCCAGCCCAGTAGCAATGCCCTTGCCGCCCCTAAACTTCAACCAAATGGGAAATATGTGGCCTATTACTGTAACTATGCCTACGATAAATACCTGATAAGGTTGTAAGTAGTGTTTGGCTATGATAACCGGAATTAACCCTTTTAATATGTCGCCAGCTAAAACTATTAGCCCCGGTCGCCAACCGAGTGTTCGGCGTACATTGGCGAAACCTATGTTACCGCTTCCATGCTTCTGAATGTCTATCCCATGACGCTTGCCGACCAGTTTTCCGAAAGGAATAGAGCCGAGTAAGTATGCCACTACAATCAATAGCAAAAAGGTTCCGTACATTTAGAACTAAGTATATGCTAAACTTTCAGTAGTAATCCATAAAAAGGGAAAGTATGCTTGCGACTTTGGGGTTCACTATCACAGGATTATGCTTCATCATATTTGCCTACACCTTTAATAGTCTAGTAATTCGCAAAACAAACCTTAAACTTAGTCAGTTTTCTTACGCTTATTATTCTTTAGCACTTGCCTTTATAACTTGGGGTGTTGCTGCCGCAATCGGCGGCAATGACTTGCTAAGAAGGTCGATAATAGTCGGCAATGGCTTTTTGCTATTAAGCACACTATTTATGCTAGATGTCTGGTTGGGCAAGAAGAACCGACTATGGCTGTGGCTTGCAGCACTTGTCGCCATAGGCTTGCTTTACGTACGGGCAGTACACTATTCACCAACCCCATATATGAGGGGTGGTATCCTGATTTTCAACACTCAAACAATAGTAGCAATAGTATTGGGTTTAATATTTGCCCTGATTTGGCTACCTGTTAACTTACGTGTAGCAAAGCTGATAACCCATAAAATCGGGCAAGAAAATATTACTTCTACTTATTCAGCGATTTATGTAGCGGTAACTATAGCTGCACTAATATTTCTGGCTGCTAGAAGAACCATCACGGTTGTTTTATCCTTCGTAGCTATTGGCGTATGCTTCGTTATGTTAATTTGGTCAAATATGCTAATTGCAAAAATTACGGAGAAGACCCGTGGATAATGAAAACAGCCCGCAACCCAATAACACTCCTAACGCTGTAAGCAACAATACGCCCGGTCAAGACATCCCTCCTGTTCCAACAATCTCGGCTCAACCACCAGCGCCAGTGCGACAACCGGGAGCAGCTCAAACCGCACCCGTAAAAAAGCCTCATAACTACGCATTTTTGGGATTAGGGGTGTTAATACTATTGGCAATTTTTCTTCCTAACAGTAGTGCAGCACAAGCCCTAGCTTACCCAATAATAATTTTGGGCGCAATTGCGGGTATTAAATTCTTTATTGACTCTATACGCTCAAGTAGAAGGGTAAACAATGTTCTTGCAAAGTCATTCGTTGTTTTCGGTGGACTTGGTGTAGGAGTAGTCATTTTTATAGTCTGCTTAATCGCAGGAGCTATAGTCGGTTTTGCTAAAGACCCACATCCGCAATCAACCGGGTAATGCAGATGGCGACCACTATATATGCCATCTGTTGCTGATATTCAACCTTATGTACAACTTACCCGACCGCAAAATGTATCAGGTAGTGTAATAACCTACTGTATAGGCTATTTCTTTGCTATACATACTTTAAGTCCTGACTTTTTTGTAGGCTTGATAATTCTATTAGCACTCCATTCTCTTGCTACGTTGCAGAATGACATAGAAGATTTTGAGATTGATAAGGCCAACAAGCGACAAAGTGTGTTGCAAGACCACCATCTGTCAATTTCTGGGGCAAAGTTTTTTGTACAAGCCTTAGTTCTTATGGCGGTGGTTTTTGCACTCCTATCTTCACATCGTAGAATTCACCTTACTGTTATTCTCGGTTTATTGCTCGTAGCTTGGTTATATAACCTAAATCCGATTAGAGCATCTAAAAAACCAATTGCTTCCATCTTAATAATGGGCCTTTGCTACGGCGCACTGCCATTTATATATGGATATTTGGTTGCAAGCGGCAAGCCCTTAAGCGCTACTTTCTTACTACTGGCTATCCTCTTTTTCTTAGCACGGATTTCAACGGCTATTATGAAAGATTACAAGGATGTAAAAGGGGACAAGCTATTTAATAAAAAGACTTTTTACTTACGATACGGCGCAAACTTGACGGCTTGGACAAGCTTTATAACGGCAGTTATTGCCTACATTGGTATAATCGGGATGCTGTTATTAAGAAGCAGAACTGTAGCTCTGTTTGTAACGCTACTTTTAGTCATTATTTTAGCCCTAAGAAGCACAATGCTTCGGCTCGCGTTGACAAAGACGAAAAATGAAAAGAAGTTAAACGTAATCTTCCATAAGAGCGTTTTCGGACACAATCAATTTGAAGCGGCGGTACTTTTATGTTTGATACTATCCTCAAAATAGTCGGTAACTACCTAGTGGTGCAGATTTGTATAATTCTGTTTATACTCCCGTTTTATTGGCTGTATAGACGTAATTATGTACAAGACGGCGAAGTTAAAGTTAACTTTAACCGTCATTTGGAATATTTTTTTACAAGTAAATATGCGAATTGGTTAGTTTTCTTTTGGGCAATGGGCGAAGCTCTTATTTGGTTTGTTATCCCAGAATTTCTTCTAATACTACTTATTTTTATGAGGATACAAAGAAAAAGAGAACTCCTGTTTTACGACATTTACGGTACAGCCATTGGCACACTCATCGCATTTGTTATACACATACCCGAAAAGTTGATTGATATGCTACCTTACGTTCAACCTAATATGGTTTTACAAGTAAGACACTGGTTTAATGCACATGGTATATTTGGGCTAGTCTATCAGCCTTTCTCCGGCGTGCCATACAAAGTATTTACACATCTAGCTCCACATTATCACTACTTTTTTCTTACTTTCTTGATTTTCGCAGTAATAGTTAGAATTAGTCGCTATTACGTTATCTATCTATTCCTATCGGGTATCTACCCGGTTTTGCATAAATACGTTTACCGCAATTATATTCGTCTGTTTTTAGTTGCCACTTTTATATTTTCGGTGCTATTACTTAAAGTTTATACTTCATACGGCCCTAATCATCACATAGGTTACATATACCATGAACTCAAGTTATTGATAAATACAGCAAGTTTATACAGACGCTAAACCAGTTATACTCTGTAATATACCCGTTCTTACTTTGTTGATGACGCTGTACCAAACAAGAATGTTGAATGTTAGAACAGGGGTGATTTGCGCCCTCGTTTTTATTTTGGATAATTTACGAAGATTCGCTAACACCTAAGAATAGGTTAGAATCTTGTTTGCTGGATAGTATTTGCTACTTTCAAAATAGCTATCTCTTACCCTGATGTTTCACCCGTTCCAGCCGATTTCTTTGCAGTGGCTGTGGCAGGCTTGAAACCAGGCACGCTAACCTGAATCGTAAAGTCCACTTCATTCTGGGAACTGCGGTATAGGCTATATTTATTTTCAGGGTAATGCCCAGCTCCTGTTTGATTATCAAAGTAGATAGTTTTTGACTCACTCGGAGCAATTTGTAGCCCAGTCAATGTCTGATGGTAGGCTTCACTCTGTCCAGTCTTTGCATCTTTCATCTCGTAATAAATCTCTAGATTAGACATAGATTGTGAACTGGTATTTTGTAACGTGAGTTGCAAGCGGTCAGAGATTGCTTGTTTGGTTGAGGGATCAACGTTATTTTCTACGTCTGCGGCAGCGATGCCTAACCCGGCTTGTTGGCTGGTGTTCTGGATTGGATTACTACTTACTGGCAATACCTGTGTACTCACGGTATTTTTAGTTGGTGTTACAGTCTTTTTTGATTTTGTAAGCTGCCAGGTGAGTAAGCCACCAATAACAATAACTGCCACAACAACAATAGGTATAATTTTCTTCATATTACGCTTCCTTTCTTAATAACTTTTGCTTGGTACTGCTCCACATTGCAAAACCTAGTGAAGCAATCATAGCCACGAATAACCAAATAACATTCGGCCATAAGCCTACTGTAACAAAACCAACTGACTTTTGGTTGTACGTTTCATTAATACCAAGATAGCCAAAGACAGGTCGTTCATACTGTTTAGTGATTGACGTTACTTCAATATAGTTACGGGTTGTTTCATAGCCTGAAAAGTGGCTTATTACCTGCTGCTCGTGAGCTTTATCAACTTGCAAGCTTTTGAACAATCCACCAGGCACTTGATTGTCGGGATCCATTGTGTCGCCAATCTGTGGCATGATGAGTACGAATACCAGCCATATGACCAACGTAATGATGAGTGCGCTACTAAGCCGTTTAGACAGAGCGGCAAAGCCCATAGCCAGACAACTCCAAAATAATAAGTATACCCACGATAGTACCGCTGTGATGCCAAGACGTAGTAAATCCACTGCATGTAAGGGTGCATTACCAATTACTAACAATGAGCCGACAATAACAATAAAGACAGCTACGATAGTTACAAACCAAACAATAGCTAAGGTGAGTATTTTACCGCTTGCTAATGAGTACTTACTTAAGGGGCGACTGAACAGCAACTGGAGTGTACCACGCTGCTTTTCTTTGGCAATCATACCGTAACCAATAATGATGGCAAATAAAGCACCAATTAGCTCAAGGTACTCAATGCTGCCACGAAGCAACTGCAATGCAAACAATTGCGGTTGCGGTAAGATGGCGTTTCCACTTGCTTTCAACGCCGCAACATAGTGATTATAGTCAGCAATTTTAGAACGAAAATCCGCAGAAGATATTGCTACAGATACCACCATGATAATTGCAAGAAAACAAAAGAGTATGACGAAAAAACGGTTGCGCGTGAAGTCCTTTAGCTCCTTTTTACAAATGACTATCAAGCTACTCATTTAACTCGTTCCTTAAGTGTGTTCGTTTAGTGCTTAATAGAGTAGCTACACTGACGAGGGCAAAGCTGCCAACGACTATCTGGCTCTTAGTTGAGCTACCCCTGACTTGGCTATCCTGTAAAATGACACCACTTAAATGCTTAAAGTGTTCGGCTAGTGATAAGGGTCCAAGGACGGATTGATTAACCTGAAAAAAGAAGCCGTGAGAAACTATCTGAGCGGGAACCGGATTAAGCAGCGAAACGGGGTGTTCTGCAGTTCCAAGTTGCGGTATAACAAAAGTCAGGACGCTCCAGATTACTATAGGAACCAGCAAAGCACTTGTTTCGCGGCGAGCATATAAACCGCTAAGTAAACCTAAAGTAACGAATGGTACTAAGAATAGCCATGCCACTATGTAAAAAAGAATGAGTCGTACGCTATCTTGCAACGACAGGACATGGCTGACAATAACACTGATACTAAGCCAGTTTATTAAAGCTGAAACTACTAAGATACCGAATAGCCACAAACATAACCCAGTTAACTTTGCTCCTAAATAGACAGGGGTGCTTACTGGACGGCTGAGTAGTAAGTCATCCACTTTAGCCTTACGGTCGCGTAACGCTGCTTGTACGCCAAGCACGATTGCCAGTAGCGCGCCGATAAGCACAATATAAATAATCGTGTTTCGTGCGTAGAACAGTGGGGAAACTCCTGTAAACGGGTTCTGCGCAGTCGTGATACCTTGTCTTACGACTTCATTGTAGACATTTGTAACGGTGTGATTGGTTGCCCAACCGATAAAGCAGGAAACCGCTACCATAG